>RFOM01000100.1 GCA_009926615.1 Pseudomonadota bacterium | reverse complement strand
TGTCGTATATTTTTGCAAAGCGGTCGGCATCGAAGGGGATGCGTTTAAGCTGGGATGTTTTGCTCAGCAGCGGGAGATTTTCACGGACAAATTTGGGGTCGAGCATACGGGTCATTCCTTCGCGAATGTCGTGGTTTTCACGTGCCGGCTATTGTTTCGCGCCGGACTTCCGTTGGCAAGCCTTGCTGCCCTCATTTTTCGTGCAAAAGGAGTTGACCGTATGCGCTTACTGCATACATTGGGCGTGCATTATTGGTTTCGCATTCAGAGGAGGCAAGGCTATGCTGTTTTCAAAGGGAAGACAGACTTTTTTATCACAAAATGCCCAAGAAGGCGGCGAATCTTCACAGACTCCGTCGCACGAGGCAACTTCCGACGAAACGGCGTCAGAAACCGGTTCGCGGGCGGGCGCCGCTGCCGAAGAACAAGTTTCGCCGCTCCAGTCTGCGCTGGACGAAATGACGGCCAAGTTTAACGAGACCAATGACCGCATGTACCGGCTTGCGGCGGAGTTCGATAACTCCCGTAAGCGTTGGGAAAAGGAAAAGGGCGATTTAAAAAGTTATTGTATTTCGGAATTTGCCCGCGATCTGCTGCCTGTCATTGATTCGTTTGACAAGGCAATGACGGTCATTGAGCAACTGACACTCAACGTGGAAACTGAAGAGGGCAAGCAGGTCTCCTCGATTGTCGAGGGCGTTCAGCTTGTGTCAAAGGTCATGGCCGACACGTTGAAAAAGCATGGCGTTGAAAAGCTTCCGGGCAAAGGTGAGGCTTTCAATCCCAACTACCACAACGCAATTGCCAAGACTGTGGATGCAACTCTTCAGCAGGAAATGGTTGTCGATGAGTTTGTTGCAGGGTACCGGATTGGTGAAAGAATACTCCGAACCGCAATGGTTCGCGTTGCGAGCCCCGACTGACTTTGGAGCAAGTCGGGCCGCAAAGATCTTCCTTCTGTCCATTCTTTTTTTCTTAGGTTCAGCAGTTGTCCTTCCGGCTCACGCAACTCCGTCCGGAGACAACGCAAGTCAGGGTGAGCATCTTTTTCAAACCCGCAATTTTGATGGTGCCTTTGAAAAGTTTAAAGCAGTTCAGACCGATCCTTACGCTTCACCGGCAGATCTGTCTTTGTCCCGCTGCCGGACGGGAATCATCTACAGCATTCGCGACGATCAAAAGCAGGCACGCTCTTTTCTCGAATTGTCACTGAGTTCAAATTCACTTTCGGAAAGTGTTTCTCCACTTTGTTTTTATGCGCTTCTGCAGATTTATGTGCTGGACAAGTCATATACCGATGCACGTTCGCTTATGCAGCGCTTTCCCAATCCGGTTTTTCCCGCGCAATACAAGTCCCGCGTTTACGCTCTTGGTATCGAGGTGGGCCGACAACTCAAAGATCTTGAATTTGAACTGTCTCAACTCGATAAGCTGTCGCGCCTTATGGAACGGAGTCAAATTGATTTCGTTGATCTCAAAATTCTCGGTGACTGGAAGATGACTCAGGAGCAGGTGAGGCAGCGTCTGGGTGAAGCCCGTAAAGCTGCAGTTCCTGCGACACCTGTTCCGACACCAGCACCGGAAGTTGCAGCGACCAAGGAACCGTCACCTGCCATCAGCGAAGAAACCCCGAAGCCGGCCGAAAATTCATCCTCCGTTAAAGATCCGTCGCCGTGGAACAGCAGCGCGAGCAGGCCGGAAGGTGATTCACGTGACGCTCTCTCTCCTCTGCGGGCGTTTCGTGAGGGCCGGATCGACGCAGCGGCACGGGAACTCTCCGAATTGATTTCATCCAAGGCCGGACTGGCACAGTGGAGCGCACAAATACCATACGATCTGATGCGCGAAAGAGCTGACAGCCTGAGCAAGGATGACCCGCGGCATATGCGCATGGGTGTGATTTTGCCGCGCGGCTCGGGAATGTTTGTGCGCTTGCAGTTGCGCGCGTTGAAGGGAATAGCAGCCTTTTTAAATTCACGGGCAGCCCGCGGCGTCGACTATCAGGTGTTCGTCAAAACAGTTCCCAACGATTCCGGTGCGAGCGAAAAAGCGGCAGTCGAGTTAATTCTTAAAGACAAAGTTCATGCCATAATCGGGCCTTTTCACGGGGCTCAGGTAGTCGGCGCTGCTTCCGCAGCGTCGTTCTTCGGGGTGCCCATTTACGCTCTCGGGCCGGTGACGTCTTCGCAGGAATATGATTCAGCCTTTGTTGTTCGGATGGGAACGCTCGCCCAATCTCAGGCGCGCGCTCAGGTGCAACTGCTCAAACGGCAGAATCGAAAAACGGTCGCCGTTCTTTCTCCTGCAGACGGATACGGCGTTGAAATGGTCAAAGCTTTCGAAGCCGCGTGCAAGGTCGAAGGTCTGCAGGTGCAGCGCGTCGAATACGTTGACGAGTTTCTCGAGATCTTTCAGGAGCCGGTGAAGTCTCTTCTCGGTCCGCAGGATGGAAAAAATCGCGGTCCCGAGTACTGGAAAATGGTCGCCGACGCGCGGAAGAAGGCAGCACAGGAAAAAAGAAAATTTGATCCGACCTCAATCAAGGCACCTGCATTTGTTCCCTTCAACGCTCTCTTCGTGCCCGACTCGTTGGACAGGGTGAGGTTAATTGCCAACACATTTGCCTTCTTCGATGCGCGGACGATTAGGTTTTTGGGCGACAGAACGTGGCAGGAAGCCGGCGGCCGCCAGTCGGTTGCTGATCAGTTTCTCAACGGTGCACGGGTTCCTGTCCCGAAGTCCGGAGCCTTTTTGGCTTATCTGCGCCGCGAACTTTCTGCCGGAGAAAGTGTTCTCGACATTGAAAGACAGGCGTTCGACAGTTTGCTTCTTGCAAGAACGGCGCAATACAAATCGGCAGGAAATAATCCCGCGCGAATTGCTGCTGCTCTTCAGGACAAGGATTTTTCGGCAGACGGTGCAAGTAAATACGGAGCTGTCGATGAATCCGGAGAGCCCATGATTCAGTTCGAGATCTCCCAGTACCACAACGGAATTGTCCTGAGTCCGAATTCGGTTTCTGCAGAGGAAAGCACTCCGGAAGAGTCCGGCGAGTAAACTTTTATTGCAGCAGGTTCAATCGTAACCGAGGATTGTTTTTCTGCACTCTCCCCAACGCAGCGCGTCCCGAATGCCGTCATCTGTTGTTTTTTCCGTTGCCCAGTGAAGCAGTTTGAAAGCTTTTTCGCAGCTTGCGTATGATCCTGCGTTATCACCGGGTCGTGGCGGTGCATCTGTCTTATTAAGAGTCTTTCCGAACACACGTTCAAAAGATGCGACGAGTTCGCGGACTGTCACGCCGCTGCCTGTGCCGAGGTTAATAACTTCATAACGGGTATCTGCACTTTGTCCTGCAAATACTCCGGCAAAATTTTCAACTGCGGCAACGTGGGCGCGTGCAAGATCCCAAACGTGGATGTAATCGCGCAGTCCGCTCCCGTCGCGTGTCGGCCACCCGACTCCGGTCAGCTGAAAGACCGGTATTTTTCCGCGCGCGCAATCAACGAGCTTGCCTACAACGTGTGACGGTTCGCGGACGTGAATTCCGCTGCGCATCTTGGGGTCTGCTCCAATCGGATTAAAATATCTGAGCGCAATCGCTTTCAGTCCGTAGGCGGCTGTGAAGTCTTTAAGAACCATTTCCATCATGAATTTTGTCCGCGCGTAGGGACTTTGGGGATTCAGCGGTGAATCCTCGGAAACTTTAAAATCCGCGACCACGTCGTAAATGGATGCCGACGAACTGAAGACGATGCCCTCGACCTTGTGCCGGAGGAGTGCATGAAAGAGTTCAACGGACTTTGAAACGTTTTCTTTGTAATATTCGTAGGGTCTTTCCATCGACTCAGGAACGACGATCAGGGCCGCGCAGTGAACCGTGAGGCGGATGTCGGGATGGTCGGCAAAAATGCGGTCAATCACCGCGGTGTCGGCGATATCGCCGCGGTAAAAAATATGTCCTTTGGTGAAGGCTTCCTGTCCGGTGACCAGAGAGTCCAAAATGACGGGTGTATGGCCCGAGTCCCTCAGGGCTGAACAAATCGTACTGCCAATATATCCGGCTCCGCCGGTCACAAGGACTTTCATGCTTCACTCCTCACATGACCTGTGTTAGGCGACCCCTTTGCAGTGCGATTCAAGCCCACCAAGGAAATCGAAATGTTTCAAGACTACTTGTTTTACGGCACAGATGTCGAGACACGTTACGCATTTAGAATGCTTCATCTGACCTCGCTGGCCCGTCATGCTCAGTCTTTGCACGGTCTTTCCGGCCGAAGGGCCGAGATTTTGGGACAGGGGCTTCTGACCGGTGTCCTGCTCGCTTCAATTCTTGAAGACGAGGAGCGCATCAATTTGCGGGTGCAGGCAGGCGGCGACTTTACCATGGGGATTGAGACAACCCGACATGCGGTGACCCGCGGTTATCTTGAATGTAATTCTGAATCCGAGCTTATTCAGGACCTCGATGCCGGCGGCCATCCCGTTATGCCGCTGGTTGTCCGTTCGCTGCGCACCAAGCCGCATTCATCAAACCTTTTTGAGGGCATAACAGGCACGGAGACGCACTCCTTTGAACTTGCCGTGAACGAGCATCTGGCCGCCAGCTATCAGATGAAAAGTAAAATCAAAGTCGACTGCTGGCATAATCCGGCCGATCAGCTGCTCTATGCCGTGGGTGTGATTTATCTGGAATTGCCAAACCTCAAGTCCGATGTTTCGAATGCATTGTGGAGACACGTTGATTCGCTGCCGCCGCTGCGCACAATTTTTGGTCATGAAGCGCATGATCCTGATGAGCTTGCCAACAAATTAATTCCGCATCAGGTCAGAGCCATCAACAGCATGAATCCGGCGTGGGGTTGTTCCTGTTCAAAAGAGTCTGTCGAACGGATGCTGACGCAGCTGGGCAAACGCGAACTTTTGAGCATGGCTGACGAGCATAAGCCCGCAGAAATTCGCTGCCACTACTGCAATAAGTTTTTCAATGTGAGCGAGGAGAGACTCAGAGAGCTGGCACAAGAGTGCCAGCCCTCGGTTCCGCCGCCGGGTTCCCGCTTAATTAATTAATAGCGGTAAGCATCCGGCTTGTAGGGTCCTTCAACAGGAATGTTGAGGTACTCGGACTGTTTGCTGGAAAGCTTGGTCAGGCTGACACCGAGCTTGGCAAGGTGCAGACGCGCCACTTCTTCGTCGAGTTTCTTCGGCAGCACATACACGCCGACAGGGTAGTTTTTGTGGTTTGCCCACAGCTCAAGTTGAGCGAGAACTTGGTTTGTAAAGCTCGTGCTCATGACGAACGAAGGATGACCGTTGGCGCAGCCAAGATTAACGAGGCGTCCTTCGGCAAGCAGAATAATCTCGTTTCCTGCAGGAAATTTGAATTTGTCGACCTGCGGCTTGACGTTGATTTGCTGAACACCGGGAATAGCTTTCAGACCTGCAACGTCAATCTCAACATCGAAGTGACCGATGTTGCACACGATGGCCTGATCTTTCATCTTTTGCATGTGCTCTGCCTTTATGACATCGCAGCAGCCGGTCGCAGTCACAAACACATGGCCTTCGGGAAGTGCTTCTTCAAGAGTGCGAACTTCGTAGCCTTCCATAACAGCCTGAAGAGCGTTGATGGGGTCGATTTCGGTGACAATAACGCGTGCACCCATACCGCGCATGGAACGTGCCGATCCCTTGCCCACATCGCCGAAGCCGCAGACAACAACTGTTTTACCCGCAACCATCACGTCTGTTGCGCGCTTGATACCGTCAACGAGTGATTCGCGGCAGCCATAAAGATTGTCGAATTTGCTCTTGGTCACAGCGTCATTGACGTTGATGGCCGGAACTTTCAGTTCACCGCGCTTGAGCATCTGATGAAGGTGATGCACGCCGGTCGTCGTTTCTTCCGAGATTCCGCGAATCTCGGAGAGCATCTGAGGATATTTTTTGTGGACGTGAGCGGTCAAATCGCCGCCGTCGTCGAGGATCATGTTCGGACCCTTGCCGCCGGGGAATTTCAGCGTCTGCTCAACGCACCACCAGTACTCTTCTTCAGTTTCGCCCTTCCATGCAAATACCGGAATTCCTGCTTTGGCGATTGCCGCGGCAGCCGTGTCCTGCGTAGAGAAGATGTTGCAGCTTGACCAGCGGACTTCCGCGCCGAGGTCAATCAGAGTTTCAATAAGAACTGCCGTCTGAACGGTCATGTGCAGGCAGCCGGCGATGCGTGCGCCTTTGAGAGGTTTGGTTTTGCCGTGTTTTTCGCGGAGGACAGACCGGGCATGTCTTTCTCTGCGATCTCAATTTCGCGCCGACCCTGAAGTGCAAGACCAATATCTTTGACTTTGTAATCCACCTTGAGCTCCTTTTTTGATCATATTTCAGCACTATGCGAAGAGAACCTAGCCCAACATTTACCGTTGCTCAAGGTAAAGTCCCTGAGTTTGACGACTTGGAGTGCTGCAAGGTTTGACAGTGTGATCTCAGGTAGGTCCGACAATCTCCTGCTCGCGGAAAAGTCGGCTTATTCCCACTCTATCGTTGCCGGCGGCTTGGACGTGATGTCGTAGACAACGCGGCTGATACCGCTGACTTCATTGGTAATTCTTTTCGAAACCGTTCCCAAAAAGTCGAGCGGCAGCTTGGACCAGTCCGCCGTCATGCCGTCTCTTGATCCTACGCATCTCAGTGCGACTACCGAGTCATAACTCCGGCCGTCTCCCTTGACCCCGACTGATTTGACCGGAAGCAGCACGGCAAAGGCCTGCCAGACGGCGTTATAAAGATTGTCGGTTTTGAGCTGTTCAATCAAAATCCGGTCCACCTCGCGCAACAGATTCAGGCGATCCGCGGTGATTTCTCCGAGTACCCTCAATGCCAGTCCGGGGCCGGGAAAGGGATGTCGTCCTATAAAATCTTCAGGAATGCCAAGCTCCCGCCCGAGTGCACGTACCTCATCTTTGAAAAGATGCCGCAGCGGTTCAATGAGTTTCATGTTCATTTTTTCAGGCAGACCGCCGACGTTGTGGTGACTTTTGATCACCTGAGCCTGCGAGGATGAATGTGATGATTCGATGACATCGCTTGCAATTGTGCCCTGAACAAGGCTCCTGCAGTGGGATAATTTTTTGCTCTCGGATTCAAAGACATCGATAAAAGTTTTACCGATTATTTTGCGTTTCTGTTCGGGATCGGTGACGCCTTTCAGGCGTTCAAGAAAAAGTTCGGATGCATTCACGGGATGGACGTTGAGATTCAATTTGGCACGGTAAAGTTCAAGCGTGCCGCGAAATTCGTCTTTTCTGAGAAGTCCGGTGTCTACAAAAATACAGTGCAGCCTGTTGCCGATTTCACGGCTGATGAGGGTTGCGGCAACTGTCGAGTCAACGCCTCCGCTGAGTGCGCAGATGACCTCTGAACCGGTCTCAATTTCCGCCAACTGTTTTTTCAGAAGATCAGCAGATTTTTCGAGATATTTCGAAGAAACCTGCGAAGCGTTTATGCCGCAGGACTGAGTCACAAAATACTCAATAAGTCTTTTGCCGTTGACAGTATGAATGACTTCCGGATGGTATTGCAGTCCAAGCAGTCTGCGCGAGTCATCCCACATGACTGCGTTGAGTCCGTCTTCGCTGGCGGCAATCATTTCGAATCCGTCCGGCAGAATTTCAACATGATCACCGTGGCTCATCCAGACTTGATCTGCGAGAAGGCCGGCAGGCAGAGGACAATCTTTTTCATTTACAATGCGCAGCTGTGCGGGACCGTATTCGGCATTTCTGCCGCGTGTGACCTTTCCTCCGAGCAAATGAGCCATCAGTTGCATGCCGTAGCAGATTCCCAGCACCGGCTGCGAACCGTCAAACCACACGGGGTCAACCGCGGGCGCGTTCGCCGCATAAACGCTTTGCGGACCGCCCGACAGAATCAATCCTTTTATCTCCTGCCTTTTGGAAAGAAACGGAGCGAGGTCGGAGTCCGCGGCAACGACGCTGACCGCCGCTCCGGTTTCGCGGACAACACGGTGGAGAACTTCGGTGTACTGAGAACCAAAATCGATTATAAGAATCATCTCAGCTTGCTCCTGATAAAAAAAAAGAGGCGCGGCGGCCTCTCAGAACGGGCGTGTTGAGTAGTTGGGTGCTTCTTCGGTGATCTGTACGTTGTGCACGTGACTCTCCCGCAAGCCCGCGCCGGTAATTTCAACAAATTTTGCGCGCAGGCGAAGATCTTCGATCGAGGCGGCGCCGGCGTAACCCATGCCTGCACGCAATCCGCCCGCAAGCTGATGGACAACATCAGCAAGAGGGCCTTTATACGGTACCTGACCTTCGATTCCCTCGGGAACAAGCTTCAGGTCGTTGGAAGTTCCCTGAAAATAACGATCTTTCGAACCCAATTTCATTGCGCCGAGAGACCCCATTCCGCGGTATTTTTTGAATACCTTTCCTTGGAAAAGAACTCTTTCGCCGGGGGCTTCATCGGTTCCTGCAAACAAACTTCCGACCATGACCGCATGCGCGCCTGCCGCAATGGCTTTACAAATATCACCGCTGTAGCGCAGTCCGCCGTCGGCAATTATTTTCACGGTTGAATTCTTGAGTGCTTCGGCAACGTTCATGATGGCCGTAATTTGCGGAACACCGGTGCCTGCAACCACACGCGTCGTGCAGATTGAACCGGGGCCTATGCCGACCTTCACTGCATCAACGCCGGCGTCTGCCAAGGCGAGCGCAGCTTCTCCGGTTGCGATGTTTCCCGCGACCAAAAAAACCGAATTGCCGCAAAGCTTGCGGATAATTTTAACCGCATCGATGACACCTTTGCTGTGACCGTGCGCGGTGTCGACGATAATCATATCTGCACCGGCTTCAATGAGCGCAGGAATGCGAAGATTTATCTCCTGCTCTCCCACACCAACGGCTGCACCGACCCGAAGACGGCCGCGTGAATCCTTGGTGGCATGCGGATAGTCTTTTCTGTTTCGCAAATCCCTCAGGGTCATAAGCCCGCAGAGTCTTCCCTGTTCATCAACGAGCGGAAGTTTCTCAATTCGGTGTTTATGCAACAGATGGGTTGCTTCGTTGGCAAGGGATTCTGTTACCCGTTCAACGGGCTGAGGGACTTTAAGGGTGATAAGTTTTTCTACGGGAGTCATCAGTTCGGTGACCGGCTGATGATCGTGTTCTGCGCCGCGCAGATCCCTTGATGTCAGAAGTCCGGTCAGTACGCCGTTTTCCTGCACGGGCAACCCTGAAATCCGCTCTGCGTTCATGATACGTTTGGCATCTGCAACGGATGCATCCTTCGTCAGGCAATGGGGTTCGCTGACAATGCCGGCTTCGCTCCGCTTGACTGCTGCCACTTGTGCTGCCTGTTCGGCGACCGGCATGTTCTTGTGAATAATTCCGATGCCGCCGAGGCGCGCCAGCTGAGCGGCAAGTTTCGCTTCAGTCACGGTGTCCATCGCGGCAGAGATAACCGGAATCGAAAGAGTCATGCCGTCCGAGAGTGTCGTTGTAAGACTCACTTGCGAAGGCAAAACATCAGACGCCGCGGGAATCATTAATACATCGTCGAAAGTCAATCCGCGCATTGCGATCTTTGAAGAAAATTCGAATGACACGAAGTCCTCCTCAAGGCAGGATGAAAGCGATATAAAGAACTTCAATACCCCCGATTAACGCGACAGGATGAAAAATTCAATAAATTTTGTTGAAAATATTTGCACTTAGCCGGTTCCAAAAAAA
>RFOM01000099.1 GCA_009926615.1 Pseudomonadota bacterium | reverse complement strand
CAGGCCGCAGAACATTTATGCGGACACATTGAACAAATCAGCACATTCTCCGGAAGCGCACCGGAGGGATTGTTCACAGCGTGGCAACTCTCATGGCTGTTGTGGGCCTGTGATTTGCACCTTCCTTCCGCTGTTCTGCAAAAAGCTCGGGCTCTCCCGTCGGCACTCGGTGAATCCTCAGCGTCTTTCCGGATTCAAAAGGAATGGATGGCGTTGCACGGATTTCCTTCTGTTTCGGGATTCGCTCCGGATGGAAACGCCGAGATTCAATTCTACAGAAAACTCGCCGGACTGGTTGCGCTTCCAAAATCAAATCCGGAAACCGCAGACATCGTTTTTGCGGCGTTGCAGCAGACAGCCGGACTGGGCGATGAACTGCGCGGCGATCTTGAAGGGATTCTTGGACACGGACAAAGTGAAATTTCCCGAAACAGTTTTCGACTTGCAGAATCACAGTCTGATCGTTTGTGGTTGAGCGCAGAAGAAGCTGCTGCATATTGTTTGCAGACCCTTCAGCTTCCGGATCCGGTCGGGCAGGCTTACGTTGTTGCACTCCCGCCGCCGCTCACCACCCCAATAAGCTGGTCCCTGCGCCGCGGTCAAAAAGCTCATGATGTTGCGGTGTATCTCGGCTGGCCGTCGTCGATTCCGACGGCCTTGACGGACGCCGAACAGTTTGCACTTTTGGCCCATGAAACGTGCCACGTCCGGCAGCTTTTGAGCGAGACCCGAACTGCCGGAAGTCATACGCAACACCTCAGCGTTTTTGAGAGGGAATTGCAGGCGCTGCAATGTGAATGGCATGAACTGCGACAGCGTCTTACTGATGCGTCCGAAAGCGAAAGAAAAAAACACGTCCGCCGCTGGAATCAGGCAAACCGGTGGACTCAAATCGAAAGATTCATGGAAGATGTGCGGGCTTTTGAGGCTGCGCAAAACACAATTGAATTTAAAAATGACAGCCTGCATGACCCGTTCAAAAGGGTGAGTCTGCCATTCAGTTCTGCCGTTTACGCGTTGTCCGCAGGAAAAATAATTGAACAGTAGAAAGGGATGGTGCAGCCGCAGGGACTCGAACCCCGGACCCCTGCCGTGTGAAGGCAGTGCTCTAACCAACTGAGCTACGGCTGCAGAGAGCTTCAGCGTTTATTTTCTCTGTTTCTCTTTGTCAACTGGTCGGCCGAGCCCGCGTTCTTCAGAAGTTCTTCGAATCTCTTGAAGATTCCGGCACCTTCGAGAAGATTGCCCTCGTAAACCATCGCCGGAGTCTGCATCAGACCAACCTGACGCGCCAGCTGCTGAGCCCTGCCCAACAACTCTGCAAGTCCCTCGCCGGAACGGTAACAGTTTTTGAACTCAGACATCGGCAAACCGGCCTGTCTTGCCAAATCAAAAACAGACACTTTTGCAATCAATTCCGCTTTAGTGAGCGCTGCCATATGAAAAGCCGAAAATCCTTCAGACTGTTGGGCACAAAGGGAACCTCGCGCAATCGACATCGCGATTTCGGGGTCGGTATACGGAAACGGTACATAAACCGGATTCAACTGAACGCGGTGCTCGTTCAGTTTTTTGGCAAACTCAACCAAAAACGGCATGCAGTCCTGACAAAGATAATCCACAAACACGACGATGTTGGGCTGCGGCGACTTGCCGTCGCGCGGAAGGCCGCTGAAATTCAGGGAGGACAGAGCAGGCAATGGCTGAGGCCGATTAATTTTCAGCGCCCATTCACCGTTGTTTCGCAGACCATTGCTCCAATTTTCAAGAGCCTGACGACGCCGGACTTCGTTCAGATATCCGACGAGTTGTTTACGGACGGGTGCAAATCCTTCCCGCGGAGCGGACGGATCACTGGCTTCATAAAGCCGTCGGGCATCGTCACTTGTCGCCTCTTCGCGCGGCAGAATTTCAGACTCCGCGTCCTCCGCAGTTTGCTTCTGCTGCGACATGCGCACGGCAATTTCTTTTTCGAGAATGTGAAGGCGGGCAATTTTGTCGACTTCTTTAAAGAACTGCAGTTGTGCATCGCGTTGAACCTGCTCTCGTGCCAGCGATGCGCGTTCGAACTGCTGCTTTAATTCCTTGGACAGAAGCTGAGCCGAAACCGGTTTGCCCTGATAATCAAAAAGATGTTCCGAGAGAGCAGCCGAGCCGCTTCCCTCGGTCGATTGATTTTTGTTTGCAAAATATGAGTCGGAAAAATGGAGGGAAACCCAGACCAGCACACTCGCGGACAAGCCGCCCAACGCTCCCGAAACGGCAGACTTCCGGCACAATGGCATCGAACGACGCTCCTCATAAATATTTTGATTTATGAGGAGCCTGCCGTGTCAAAGCCAAACTGTCAAACCTGCTCCAAGGCGCGATGTTCTTGCGACCGGACTCACTGCTTCACCTTTCGAGTTTTTGCCCGAATAATTTGTGACTGTGTGGGTCGCACTCAAAACAAGGCTGACCTGAGTGGATGCGAAGTAGCTGATTTCGAAACTGCCGCGGTAGCCTGCACCGTTAAGACCAACCTTTTCATCCTCTAAGTTGAGGTTGGCACGGGAATAAACAGCTGCGCCGCCGACAATGATATTGCTGACCGGAGTGCTCATGACCATCTTGGCATCGACACCGGAGTCGGTCATCCGCATTTCGTTTGAAGATTTGTCGGAGTTCTGCATTTGTGTCGTCCCGAAGAATACTCCCGTCTGAATAAAACGAAAGTGTTCCATTCCCGCTGCAAGCTGAAGTCCGTTGCCGGAAAACTTTTGGCCGCCTTCGGAACCCGAGAGTTTTACGTCAGCCTGTGCTGCGTTGACCTGCTGGGTCAAATACAGGTTGTATTTGTAGGGACTGCGGAAGCGGTTGTAATAATCGTGTGTCAGCTGATAGCCGAAGGCCGGAATACCCGACCAGAGAGACACTGCCAACACCGCCATTTTAAGAATCCTGAACGCATTCATAAATCACCTCATGCTCATTGCGTTTCCCTCCCTCCAGCAGAAGCCGTGCCAAATTGTTGTTGACTTTTAAAAATACTGTTTTTCTAATATGTTATATTTTCAGTGCGCTGAATTTTCCGCTCAAAACCTGTAAATTGCTTGGCCACTGCAAAATCCGTGGACGTTTGATTGAACTTTCCGGCGGGCCGTTCCGAACGGAACTACAGTGCAGAGGCCTTGGAGGGTCCCTCTTAATGAAACCTCAAGAATCTGAAAATACAAAAAAAATTGGAATTCTGGGAGCTGCCTTTGATCCTCCTCACTTTGGCCATTTTCTGCTCGCCCAGACGGCCCTTGCGACACAGGAAATCGATGAAATCTGGCTGGTTCCTTCTCCGGACCGCTGGGATAAAAAACTTATCGGGCCTGCTGAACAACGGTTGAGCTGGCTGCAGGCGGCACTGAAGGACTGTCCTGCGCACCTGAAACAAAAACTGAGCGTCTCGGACATTGAGCTCCGTTTGCCGGCCTACCGCGGGACCTTCTGGCTGTTGTCGCAACTCCGCAGAACCCATCCGGACACGCAGTTCTCGCTTATCTTGGGCTGGGATTCTTTTTTGAGTCTTCCGGCGTGGCGTGACCCCACAACCAACGTCATCAACGGCGATGAAATTCTGAAAACGACCAGACTGTACGTTTCGCCGCGTCCCGTTCATCCGGACGCAGCCCAGCCGCATCCTGCAAATCATCCGAACGGCATTGTCATGCTGCCCGCTCTGGATGATCCTTCTTCGGGCGATGTGAGCTGGATGGGAGGGATCACACGTTCGGCCGTCGCAGCTCTGTCAAGCAGCCTTGTGCGGGCAGCACTTGCACGCGGCGAGAATATCCCGTTCGTCTTTTCAAAACTGCAAACCGAGATCGAAAAGTCAGACGTTTACACCAAAAGCTGACGAGCCTGCTGTTCGATGCCGCCGGAAAGACGCACGCCCATGTGAGTGACCGTATCGCTTGCAAGAAGCGTCCCCAGCTCACCGCATGTTTTGAGTGACTTGCCTTTGACAAGACCAAGCAAAAACCCGCCGGCAAACAAATCGCCGGCACCGGTCGTGTCGACAACATTGACTTTGCGGGTCGGAATATGAAGAGCCTCGCCGCGATTACAAATCCATGCGCCCTGAGCGCCGTCTTTTACAACGGCCAACTCAACAGTTTCTCCAAGCTTCAACGCAGCCTTTTGGCCGGTACAACCAACGAGCATCTCGGCTTCCTGAGCGTTTGCAAAAACCAGCGAGACGCAACTCCGGAAAAGCTCCTGAAACCGTTCCTTGCTGCGTGAGACTACAAACGGATCTGCAACGTCGAGTGCAATGCGGACGTTGTTTTTGTGGGCAACAGTCAGCGCGTGTTCAACCGCATCAACCTGCTCCGGCGTGTCCCAGACGTAGCCTGTGGTGAAAAAGATTTTGCTGTTTTTGATATCCTGCTCAGGCACAAATCCACGATGGTAGGAACGGCATGCACCCAGATGAGTGTTCAATGTGCGCTCGCCGTCGGGTGTTACAACCACAAGACACGTACCCGTAGTCCCCGTGACCACCGCAAGACGGTTGCGAATGCTCAATTGTTCGAGACGCGCAGAAAATGAATCGCCGTATTGGTCCTTGCCCACGCACGAACTGTAGCTGACTTCTGCACCGACAAGAGCCATGGCACGCAGAGCATTTGCGGCGCTGCCGCCCAGCTCAACCTCAGCCGTCAGCTTGCCCAGATTCGCCAGAACGCGCGCCTGATCGGCTCCTTCGACCAGCTGCATGCGACCTTTGTGCATTCCGAGTTCGGCGAGGTCGGAGTCTTCGGCGCGCACAAGCATATCTACCAGAGCGTTTTCAATTGATGTGACATCAATTGAGCGTTTGGATTGTTCGGCACTCAAAAAAGAATAGGACATGGGCAACCTCGGAATTCGTAGCTGATTGAAAATCTCAAAACACTGACAAGGCCGGCTGCGGCGACTTGGGCTCAATTACCTGAAAAAGTCGTCCACGCAAAATCGAGGCCTCCCTGCAAATCGCGCACAATCCCGAGGGCTGTCAATGGTTCGGTACCCGAAAAAGTCAGTGAAGTCGTCGCATCCCTTTGATTATCAAGTTCTCCGCGGCTGACGTACCACTGCACCCGACGCTTGGCGTCGGTGTCGGGGTCAGCATCCGAGAGGGTCATCAACAAGTCCGTTTTTGAACCGGAAACCTTGCTGGCTGCCGCCGGCGTGATTGATTTGATATACGGAGCTGTGTTGCTTTGCGCTGTCCCGCCGCCCGAAAAGGCCCGACTTAAGCATCGTGCCGTATCTGTCGCGCCGCCGGTGTTGCCATCCGTATTTCCGCCTGCCTGAGGCTCAGGGACAACAGTGAAAGTGAATGCTCCGCGATCGGTCCGAAAGGAACTCCCCTGAATTGATGCCTCATATTCAAGTGTGAACAAAGGAAGCCATCCCTCGGCCAGACCTTCGTTCAGCAACGTTTGAGCTGCGGGTGCAGTGAAAGAAATTGAGTGTTCCTCGATGTGCATCGGAGTTTCCTGCTTCAGCTGCCGTGTCCACTGCGCATCCTGCAATCCGAGCGATGCAAGCGCAACCTCCGTGCTGCGGATTTTTGCAGCTGCCATTTGAATGGTTGCACAATCGGAGTCCTGTGACAGCACCTGCGGAAGTTTCGCACGCTGCAGTTTGGTCAGTCTGAGGGTCATCGGCAGCGTCGTCGAGGGTGCAATCGCCAGAAAACGGAAAACCGCTTTTTTTGCGGGACGCAACGGATACTGCTGGCAGACCTTTTCGCCGTTGTGCTCAAAGCAGTCACCGCGCCCTTCAGGCAACGCATCAACCGTCTGCAACGACTGCAGAGCCGGAACACGAATTTCTTCGAGCACATAAAAATTGCGGCCGGCACGGCAAGAGAAAAGACTTAAACCGCCGGCGCAAACTGCAACCAGACCTGCATGCCTCAACGGGTCATTTGATTTAAGGCGGCGTGAGTTAAACTGTGACATCCTGTTGCCTCCTCAAAAAACGGCTTTGATGCCGAGATTCGGAATAATGGGTGTTCCCGCAATCGGCTCGCGGCTCGAAAAATCGGGTGCGTTGCGGTAACCGACGGTGTTCTCGCGATTGGTCGCATTCTGAAGTTCGAAGAACGTTGTGAGTGTCCAGTCGGTAAAAAGAAAGTCGTAATCGGTGCGGACATCGAGCTGTGCAAACGGCGGATTGCGGCCGTCGTTGACTGCAAGCACGGGTGTCGGTACCGGCGCAACCGGACGGTAGCGTCCTGTATTTTGATTGTAGACCCCGCCGTTTAAAATATTATACGGGCCGCCGCTCAGGTATTGAAAACGCGCACCGAATTCCCAGCGGCCGGTCAGGCGGTAGCTTCCGACAACATTGAGCGCATGCGGACGATCAAATGAAAACGTGCGCCAGACTTTCAGAGCAGGATCCTTGCGCTCGGATTTGCTGTAGCCGTAGCTCAGCCAGCCGTTCCAAATCCCTTTTCTGGTTTTGCGCAGCAAAATTTCGGCACCGTAAGCACGGCCCTCGATATTGTTTTCGTATTTCAAAAGCGGATTTTCCGTTGCAGTGCCCGTGATATCCCAAAGTTTTTTGTCATACACCTGAACATCGACATCCACATCGGCGAACAGATTGTGCTCAACACCAAGAACAAGATGCCGCGCCCTTTCGAGGGTCAGATCGGGATTGCCGTATTGCGGAGAGTCGAATTGCGGCTGCGGACGCTGACTGTAAAGCCCTGCCGCCAGTTTGAGCGAAGTCGCTTCAAACGCCTGCCAGCGCGCAGAAAAACGCGGGTCGGTCGCACGCTGGGCAGATGTGTTTCCCTGCAAAAAAGCGACCCCCGGATTGATGACAATTTTTTCGTCAGGCTTCCAGACCGTGTCGATGTGCGCCTGCAGTGTCGTTGTGTTCCGCTTGACGTCGGAAGAAGATTTTTGCGCCGTGTCGGTATCAAAAAACGGTGTAAACCCTGTCGGCGGAAGCTGGATTGCATTCACTTTTGAAACGGTTCTGTCGTGTTCGGGGCGGATTCCGGCCGATGCCGAAAATTGTTCGCTGAATTTTTTGTCGATGGTGACATCCAAACCGAAGCGGTTTCCCCGCACATCAACCGTGTTCTCGAAAATCTCCTGATTGATGATGACAAGACGCTGCTGGGGAACAGCGGTCAATCCCCATCCGTTACCGAGATTGGCACTGTAGCGGAATCCGGACACCTCAAAATAATTGAAAAGCGAAAACTTGGCGTTCCCCTCGGCGTTGTTGGCCTGTCCGGCAGGCACCACCAGACTCAGCCTGTCGGCAGCGCCAATCAGATACGCCTGCCATGTTCCGCGGCTGTGCTTGCCGTCGAGAATCAGCTGATAGTCGGTAATGTTGGGAACCGTGAAAAGCTGCAAATTCTTGCCCGCGACTTTTTTAATGATCGGAACAAAAATTTCCAGATAACTGCGCCGGAATCCTGCCCGCACACCCACCGGCGATTCTCCGAATGCCGTGGTCGGAGTTTCGAAATAAAGAGCCGATTGCTTGAGTGCAATTTCAACTTCGCTGCTTGTCCGCTGCGGAGTTTTGTTTTCCGAACGCAGCTGTATGGTTGCACCGATGGCATCGTTGTACGGAGCCGAAAAGCCCCCCGGATAAAAATCAATCCCTTCCAGAGCGCGGGTCGGAATAACGGTGCCAAGACCTCCCAAATGAAAAACAAAAGGGATTTCGAGCCGGTCGTAAAAACTCTTTGTATCCTCGGGAGCACTTCCGCGGACAACCACGTTGGCCGCACCGGGGAAAACCGGCAAAACCGAGGGAAGTGTCTGAAGCGCGGAAACAGCATCGCCGCCGGTTCCCGGAACCCGAAAAACTTCGTCCCGCGTCAAACTTTGCTGACTGACCTCGACCTTCCTGCGGGCTCGGATAACGCCGACACCGAGAAGTTCGGCAGAGGGCTCAAGTAAAATATTTCCGATGTCTTTTTGGTTCGGTTCGAGCAGAACCTGTCCGGAAACGTAGCCGTCTTTTTTGTAGGTGAGAATTGTTGTGCCCTGCGGTGCCTCAATTTCGAATGTCCCGTCGGCCTTCGATTCGATGCTCACTTCCTTTGAAGGGAGAGCGATCACCGTGACTCCGCCGACTTTCTTTTTTGAACCAAGAACACCGAATGATCCTGTTATTTTTAGCGGATTTTTAACATCTTTTTCGGCGGGTGTGGCCGCTGCCGGAGTTGCTGCAGGTGTGGCCGGAGACTCCGCAGCAACGGCGAATGTCTGAGCGGAAACCAAAGCGGCGATCAACACATCTTTAGTCATACATGACCTTCCAAACTAGTTTTTTGCCTGCAACGCGGACAGTTTTGCCCGAAAGCACTGCCGGCGTGCATTTGAGTTTCATTGCAGCTTTCAGAGCCACGTTGTCGATTTCATAACCGGTACCGGTTTTGAGTTTTGCATTTTCAACCGAACCTGCAGCATTGACGGCAACTTCGATAATGACTTCTGCATTGGTCAGTCCCGCATTCAGAGCGTCGATTGTCAGCTCCAGATTCGGCGGCACAGGGCAGCGCGCGGGCGTGTCGGCCAATGCCTCCGAAACCTCGGACTCCACCTCTTCGGGAGCTGCAGGCGGAGGAACAGGTTTGTTGGCATCCTCGGGGTTCACTCCGGCCAGACTGGAATTGCCCTGTGCGATGACCGGCGCATTTTCGCGTGCAGTCCCTTCTTTGGCCAAAGAATCCGAAAGTCCGGCGCGGACTTCGGGTTTGGGATCAGGCTTTTCAGGCGGCGGCTTGCGCCGGTCAACACGCACTGGAGGACGCGGTTTGGGAGTTGCTTCCACAACGGGCGCGGGCGTACTGACGGTCTTGGGCGGTTCGGCAATCCTGACCTTTATGGATTCGGGTTCACGCCGGCTGATTTTTGAGGGAAGCGTCTGAGCCGCGATCCAAAAAACGCCCAAATGAAATGCAGAGCTTAAGAAAACAGCTGCCTGAGCATTCATCAAACGTATTCCCACAGCAGAACCTCAACAGGATTTTTTGTGTCGGGAGTATGTCATGCGAATGCAAATCCCTCAAGCGATTGAACTTAATTCCCGCAAGATTCACAGACGTCAAAAGCACGGCTTTGAGGGCATCCCCAAATGTTTCGTTACCGGCTAATCTTTGCTCATCCGTGAATCTGAAGACGCTGACAATGAGGAGTCCTCATGCAAGCAAACATTTGTCTTAAAGCACTTAAGCGCGCGGGAGTCCTTTTTGCCGGACTCGGACTGGCCGTTCTGACGTTAGCCGCCGACACATCGGCTTTCGCCTTTTATGGATTGGACGTAAACGATCTTCCGCGCGACGGTGATGTGACGATCCCCGGAGACTATCCGATTATGGTCCGGCGCAGAGGCTCTGTTCAGCTCAGCGGCCTGACCGACAGTCTGTCGCTCAACTTGTCGAATCCGAACAATCAGGCTGCGGTCGTTCAGATTGCGGTTCCCACCGAAAAGAAAATGCGCACACTGAAAATTCTGACCGGAGTTCCGACTTTGTACAGTGTCAAGAACAGCAAAGAAGTCACTCTCAGAGTTACGGACGGCGACGTAACAATTACGAGCATTCATCCTCTCAAGGTCCAGCACTCGGTCGCAAAAAACATTCCCGTTCAGAAAAAGAAGTAATTCACCTGCGCCTGGCCTTTGAAATCATGAAATACTTCGCGAAGAAAGAATGGACAGCACTCGCTCTGCTTTTTCGGCGAACCAGCTTGATTTTTGCTTGCCTTCCAGCATTCGGCAGACCGCATCAAGGACCGTCTTTTCACGGACAAT
>RFOM01000098.1 GCA_009926615.1 Pseudomonadota bacterium | reverse complement strand
TCGGGCCGCGTTGGGTCGCATTTATCAATCCGACCTTTGCCCGTGAAATTCCGGTTTCCTCCGACGGAAACCGCACCGGTCAGGCCAACCCCTCAGGGAAAATTCCTCAGGCGCTTGGTCTGAAAGCCGGCAACTGACTCTCTCCCTGCGTGACGCTGCGGCGGCACCGCAGCCGGAGGTTCAGGTGCGTCCGATTTTGTTTGAAATTTTTGGCTGGGGAGTTCCTTCCTGGCATTTCTTTTTTGCAGGGGCCGCGTTGACGGCATACCTGACGGCTCTGATGTGCGTCCGCAGAGCCGTTGCCGCAGGGCATCAGGATGCCGTTCAATTTGCAGATTCACTCGGGCAGCTTTTTTCGGTTTGTTATATTTCGGGCTGGTTTGGTGCACGCGCTCTGAGTATTTTTGTAGAGCAATTTGACGTTCACACAGCGGTTCAGTTCTTTGATGCTCTTTTTTCCATAGGGCCCATGACATTTTACGGCGGTGCCGGTGCGGCGGTCCTCTGCGGAACTTTGTACGTCCGGCTGCGGAAAATTGACCTTAAATTTGCGCTGGATTGCGGAATTATCGGCGGAGTTTTTGCTTTGGGTGTCGGTCGCATCGGTTGCCATTTAAACGGTGACGATTTCGGTCTGCCGCTCGGGATCCAGACCGCTCCGCCGTGGTGGGCCGTCCGTTATGAACTTCTGCAGGACGGAGGCCTATACAGGTATCCGGTGCAGCTTGAGGAAACGGTCGCCTCGGTCATCATCGGATTTTTCGGTCTTATTTTATTCAGGAAGACCTATCTTCAAGGGACATCCGCAGTGAATTCCTCTCGGCGCGGACATGCTGCAGCGTGGGTTGCGCTGCTGAGTGCCGCTCACCGTTTTTTCAATGAAGGATTCAGAGGTGATCCCCGCGGATTGTTTTTTGGTACACAGATTTCCACCTCGTCCGGAATTTCACTTCTCATCGCCGTCTTTTGTGCATACTGTCTGCTACGGATGAGAACTTCCGGCGGTCAGGCTCCGCAATAAAGGGTTTGACGTCCTGACCGGTCTTCCGACGTTTGCAAGGAATTATGTATGGCAGCCGACAACGAAAAATCCCGTCTTCACACATCATCCGTTTTTTTAAAGGTTGAGCAGACCCTGAAACAATTGCTGCCGCCGTCTCTTGCAGGTGAGCCCACGGTCAACGGTTTTTCGTCGAACAGGCATGACTTCGAACGCTCTTTGCTCTCTGTTCTCGGCCCTGTATCCTCACGCCCGATTCTGTTCGTGACCGACGGAGTGTTCAAGCGTTCCGGCTGCGGAGAACTCAGCGCCGACGATTTATTGCTCGAGATTCTTGCCGGACACGGGTATCCGGTTCAGCACGTTTCTCTTTCAACAGTGCTGGGCTGTGATCCGCAGAACGTTCACGCCTCGGTGGATGCAGTGGCGCGTCTGTCGGCGCATATTGCAGACTTTGCTCCCGCCGCAGTTCTGACGTTGGGCAGCGGTTCTCTGACCGATGTTGTCAAGCACGCGCTGTTTGAGCTCAAGTGGGACAGTCTTCCGTTTGTTGTCGTACCGACGGCACTGACCGTGACCGCGTTCACGTCGCATTTTTCCGTTCTGGAGGAGGCAGGGGCCAAGCGCACACGCGTATCAAGGCGGGTAGACACCTGTTTGTGGTTTGCTCCTGTGCTGTCCTCGGCTCCAATCGAAATGACCCGCGCAGGCTATGGTGATTTGCTTGCAAGATTTGTCGCCTATGGGGACTGGTATCTTGCATGGCGGTTCGGTGTGGCCGAACGCTACGACGAACTTGCTTTTCATTTGATGGAACCTTTCACGGAAGCACTCAAAAGGCGTGCAGCCGATATGCGCAGCTGGCCTGTGAGTGTCGCTGCAATAGAAGATCTCTCGGCAACGCTTGCTACGGCCGGAATCGCAATGTCTGTTTCCGGTGAAACAAC
This sequence comes from Pseudomonadota bacterium, assembly GCA_009926615.1. GTDB lineage: Bacteria > Bdellovibrionota_B > Oligoflexia > Silvanigrellales > Silvanigrellaceae > RFOM01. The sequence goes on along the minus strand of RFOM01000098.1, from coordinate 7,906 downwards.
CCCCCTGAGCGGATACGAACACACCATCAGTCATGCGCTGGATTTTTTGCGCCTGACGAGCGGCAGATCGTTGTGCTGGCATGGCGAGCAGGTGGCACTTGCAAGTCTTTCCAGCGCCGAGTCATTTGAACAGCTGTTGTCGATGGAAACGCTCACTTTGAGTGATCAGCGTCCGCTTTCGGAAGATCATCTTAAAAAAACAATTCAGCGCTTGCTGCTGACAGCCCCCTATTTTGGTCCGGCAGAACAAACCCTCACTCCTGAAGAGCGCAAGAGCGGATTGGAGCCGTTGCGGGAGAGCCTTACAAAAGCATCCGAAATTTTTACGGCTGATTATCTTAAAAAACATCAAAAATGGATTGATGCGCAGCCCCGAATTCAGGACCTTTCGGAGCAATGGTCCGAAATTCGTGCTCATCTCAAAACGCTGGTCATGGGTTCAGACGAAATGAGAACATTGTTGAGTGATGCGGGTTTGCCTGTGATTCCCGAAGAGTTGTCGCAACCCACGACTGCTCTTGAATACCGTTGGGCAGTGCGTTTTTCGCCGTTCGTCAGGACAAGGGCTTCGCTGGCCGACATTATTTTTTGGCTGGGTGAAGATCCGGCTCAATGGGCAATCGTTTAATTATTTTTTGTCTGCAGCTGCGGCCGGCGGTGTTGCAGAAGCTTCGGTTGCTTCAGCGGGTATTGCCGGCGGCGGTGGCGTGACAGTCCGTGTCAAAGTGATCCAAGGACTGACACGCGCATCAAGAGCACTGGAGGTGTGGCTTCGCGGCAAGCTGACCAGAGCTCTGATTTTCATCAGCTGGCGGTTCGGGCTGTTCCACACTTTGAGGCAGTACTTGCGGTTGCCGTCGATCCAAATGTAACCCAAGGAGTTTTGCTGGAACCCCCCGCAGTATTCGCGGATAAACTGATTCCACTCAGGACCCGAATTCGGCTTTGGTGAATAGGGCAGCTCGTCGCGGTTTGTTACGATCGTAAAGCCCATCGACAGCGGCTTGGGTGAACCGATGTTGAAATCTTTGGACAATGCACCCAGCCTCAAAAATGAAATCAGTGCATTGCCAGTGTTTACGTTTGCGTTTGTCCGCAACAACTCAGCGAGCGCCGCCTCTGCTTTTGTCCGGTCTTCTGCGGTGGCCGGCGGCAAAATCCCGCTGCGAGTTTCTCCGTCAAGGTTAAAAAACTGAAGCTGTTTTTGACCGACGTCGAATTGAAAGAAGTTTTCTTTGCCGTACCGTTCGTCGGGCAGGATGTGCCCTTTGAAGTCAACTGCACTCCAGCCGCCGCTGATGATCTCATAACCGCCCGAGGCAAAGTTGTGGGGATTCATACTGGCAGTCAGAGCGTCCTGTTCGACGGCAGGCATCGTTTTGGTTTTCGTGCATGCAACGGTAAATTGAACAGCACACAGAAGTGTCGCTGTGCAGAGCAATTTTACAGTTGTTGATAAGTACACGGTCGCCAAACGCTGAATACCCCCCTTGACTTAATTTTCCTTGATTTTCGCTGTTATGAAAGGTCAAGAGTCAAAACTGTGTCGGGGTTGCGTCCTGTTTTTGACGCTGCGCGCTCAATATCTGCTCAATTTTTGTGAAGACTTCTTCAGGTTTAATGCTGGTCATGCAACGGATATTCCTGAATCTGCACTCCCCCTGCCCGTGCCTGCTGCAGGGGCTGCAGGAGAGCGCTGCATGGTGCACAAATGTATGAGTCCCCTCGGGTTCAAATCCAAGGAGCGGGTGAGTTGCGCCAAACAGCACACTCGCCGGAACACCCATGAGATCTGCAGCATGACCCGCAAATGAATCACCCGTGACAACGTAAGATGCTCCGCCAATCAAAGCCAGCGTCTCTTGGAGCGTTGTCGTTCCGGTCATGTCGGCAATGCGTTCGGGATTTTGAAACTTAAGATAAACCCCGACCGGTTTGTCGTCATTCCCGCCGCACAGAACGATCCTCACTGAAGTGTTGGCGAGCAAAAGCTCTGTGAGTTTGCGGAAATGTTCACGAGGCCAGCTTTTGAGGCGGAAACTCGAACCGAGCTGCAACACGACATAGTGTTTTGCATTGCCGGTTTCGACGGTTTCCGCAGAGGAATTTTTTGTCGGAACAATCAGGCCGTTTGCCGGCAGGTGAACAGCATTTTCTTCGAGTGAGGGAATTCTGTCGAAAAGTTCGCGCTGCAGCTCGCGCACCGGTTTGAGTTTTTTGCGGAGCCACTGCGGTGGAGTTCGGCCCTGCCATTGTTTGAATGCCAAAAAGCTCCAGAGCACCAAAACGATCCGCCAAAAGCTGAGTTTATTCACGACATATTTTTTTGTCCGGATATTTTGGCTTTTGAGGAGTTTATCAATTTCGGCAAAGGCGCGTTTGCTGCGCCCTGTCGCCTGCAGGTCTGCAACCGGAAGAGATCCGTCTGCAGCGCCGCCACGGGGGATTTTCAAATTTTTTAAAAATTCATTTTTCCCGACTTCGGAAAATGAAGCCGAACCTTCAGGCCGCAACAGGAAGCTGAGGCCTGCATCGGAAAAAAGACATGCTCCGGCCAAGTGCGGCATGCAATGAACAAGCGATGCATTTGCAGCGCCTGTGACCAGCACGGGCGCATAGCCTTTTTCACGCGCAAGACGCTGAGTTCGGGAAGACAAAATCGTGTCGCCGATGGCCGACATGCGGACAATGAACAGGGACGATAAGGGTGCCGGCAGGTGATCGGGTGTGCCTGACTGTGCAGTTCTGATGTTCTGGGTGATCATTGCTATGCGGTCCGGTTGTTGTTCTCGTCGTTGCGGCTTCCTGCCATAAAAATGATTCCCCATAAGCCGACCGCAAGTATGTATACAATTCCGCCCACTGCAGAAAGCGCCGAGGCCCATGGAATTGAGCCGCGCTGCGGCGGAAAAAAGGCTTCAAGCAAAAGACCGGCTCCAAAAACAATCGTACCGGCCAGCGCACCGGCGGCCGCAGAAACGACGGTGCGTTCGGCTGCTCTGCGACGGGCGGCAACATACGACAGACCGATGGCGACAAGGGCGAGAGACATGATGTTCATGTGGGCATGGGCGGTGCGGAGCAAAGAGCGCTGCAGACTGCCGAGCCAGCCGGTGTCTTCCGTCAGCAGAGCGCGGTTCAGGCGGGCCCCCAAAAGTGCACCGAACATGGCCCAAAGGGACATCCAGATAAATCCAAAACCCACTAGAGTTCGGGCAATTTTTGGCATTTGTGGCGGCTCCGGTAAAGTTCGTGTTTGCCAGATACAGGTGCTATGCGTATCTTACCCCTTCAAAGAAGATTTGAGCAAAAAACATGTATCTGCGACTTGAAAATTTTGATGGTCCGCTGGATCTGCTGCTTCACCTCATTAAGCAGCAGGAAATCAATATTTTCAACATTCCCATTTCAAACGTTGCAGAGCAGTACGTTGCCTTTTTGCGCAACACGCCGCTGCTCGATTTTCATTCGGCGGGCGAATTTCTCGCCATGGCCGCCCAATTGCTGGAAATTAAGGCCAACCTGCTGGTTCCGGCTCTTCAGAACAAACTTGTCGATGCGCAGTCGCTTGAAGAGATCCCCGAAGATGACCCGCGGCGTCCCCTTGTCGAAAGCTTGCTCGAGTTTGAAGCCATCCGTGAGGCATGCGAGAAAATCGATCGCCTGAGCATTCTCGGGCGCGATGTTTTTCCAAGCGGCGAAGCCGTACGCAGGGAAGACGAATACGATAAGCTTTTGGCTCCCATCAAAGGAGATTCTTTCTCGCTGGTGATTGCCTTTGAGCGGATGCTTCTCAGGTTTGCACAGAGTCAGGCAGCTCCGACAGTCAAGGTCCGCGCCCAAAAGGTCACAATCCAAAGCCGCATGGTCGTCATCAAGCGCAGGCTTGAAGTCACTCAGCAGGTGACTTTGCGGGAACTTTTTGAGGATTGTGAGACCCGTTACGATCTGATTGTGACCATCATGGCGACTCTTGAGCTGGCCAAGGCTCATCACGTTCTTCTCAGGCAGGATGAACTTTTCTCCCCTATCGTCATCACAGTCGGTGAAAAGTTTTATGAGTCTGCTCCTGAGCTGGGGGATGAGGGTTCTCCTGCGACCCCGCGTCCGGAACGCGCTTCGCCAGAGCTTGCTCAGTCAGCCGGCTGATCCATTCACGGTGGGCCACACTCAATGGAAACTGCCCGTCCGAGTGACGGACCCTGAGCCGCGCCTGTTTCAGATTTTCTCTGTTGATGCGCGGATACAAAGACCAGATTTCATCATCAATAAGCTCGGCCGCAGCAACTCCGGAGTCGGAGCAGTACTGCAGCAGTTTTTCGGCGCACGACATGGCATCGTCGAGCGATTCACCAAGTTGGTAGAGCGAACGGCGGATACCGTCGGCGTAAAAAAAGTTTTCGGTGCCGATTTGTCTCGACTTGACCCGCGCGCTGCGGTGAGTCTCGTTTTTATCCCAAACGTCGAGACAAACCTTAATTTGCATCAGAATCGACTCTGCGAGCAGTCCGAACTCATAAAAATTTCTTTCCATGATGTGTTGCGACGCATCATCTTCCCAGCGCATCGCGTGCAGGCGCTGGATTGACAGAGTGTTCAAAGGCATGCGCTTTTGAACTTTATGATGCTTTTGTCGGACGATCTGCCTGTAGGTCTTTGCGTTGCCGCGTCCCCCTTCTTCGGCGGGGTCTTTGCTGAAATGACTGTCGAGACGGGACACATTGATTTCAAGGGTCGAAATGGCATTCAGGAGACTGTTTGCCCAAAAGAGCAGCTCAGCTGCAGGTGCGCAGGGCTCTGCCCTCATAATATCCGTCCATCCCATGACGGATTTGCTCAGCAGCCGGCTTAAACTGTTTTGCATCGCAGTGTAGAGCTTCGTTTCCAGATCGCACAGGTTTTTGCCGGTCAGACCCCTGAGCGGAGAGACGGACAAAAGATATTCGCTCTCGTGGGCAAGGCGGGTGGCAAACGGGGGGTCTTCACTGATGGTGTTCAATTCGCAGCGGGCGCGCTGGGCAAGGAGCGACAGCAACCGGTCTTCCGTTGCCGCGTAGTGCTGGGCAAGACTCGACAGAACGGTGATATTTCTGAAATTATTAAGAAATTCACAGTCAAGCTGAGTCAGGTAAAGCTCATGTTCTTCGTGGGATGGGATTTCGCTCTGTTCGCAGGCAAGAAGGTTGGCCGCATGCGAGCTTCCCGATTCAAGCAGTTTGTTGGTCAGTAACCTGCCAAGACGCACGACGGCTGTCTGAACAGCAGTACTGACAGGGGTATTTGGGGAAGTTTGATTTGAGTGCAAATCCGTATTGACCACAGCGAATCCTCTCACTATAAGGGGCAGCCTGCGTCGATTATCACCCGTCTTGAGCGGGTGCGCAGGAGGATGTCTTGTGCGTGTGTGTCAGATGACTGGCACGCGCCCGACGTGCGGATTTCCGGCCACTCCACGGTCCGGAGCTGCCCGTCAGCGTTTTGGTCGCGCCCTAAGACACCGCCTTTTGGCACCGGAACCGGTATTTCGGTCGGCCTGAACTTTGCGTTGTGACAACGCCCTGTGGTTCGGGAACGAAGAGCACCGGCAATGTATGCCCGAGGGTTAGAATCAAAGTGGTTTTTAAAAGTAAAACCACGTGGAGTTTTGGAAATGAAAACGTACAGCGCCAAACCATCGGATGTTCAGAAAAAGTGGTTCATCGTCGACGCCGAAGGTCAGACCCTCGGCCGTCTCGCAACGCAGATTGCTTATGTTCTGCGCGGCAAACACAAGGCTATTTTTACTCCCCACATCGATACCGGTGACAACATCATCGTCATCAATGCCGAGAAAATTCGTCTTGCCGGCAACAAAGAAAACACCAAGATGTACTACCGCCACACCGGTTACTTTGGTGGATTGAAGTCCTTCACCGCAGCCGACATCCGCGCAAAGCACCCCGAGCGTCTTATTGAATTGGCTGTGAAGGGAATGCTGCCCCACAATGTTTTGGGCCGTGAACTCTTCAGAAACCTGAAGGTGTACAACGGAAGCGACCATCCGCATGCCGCTCAGAAACCTGAGCCGATGCCTGCTCGTACCAAAGCTTAATTCACTCGGACTTTAACGGATTAAAAAAGGAAGGCTTCAAAAATGGCCATCAAATATTTCACCGGTCTCGGCAAACGCAAAACAGCTATCGCTCGCGTTTACCTCAAGGAAGGCAAGGGAAAGATCACTGTCAATTCCCGTACCCTCGAAGATTACTTCAAGCGCCCGACGTCACGCATGGTTGTTGAACAGGCGCTCAAACTGGTTGCTCTCAACGGTAAAGTTGACATCAACATCAACGTTATCGGCGGCGGACTTTCGGGTCAGGCCGGCGCAATCCGTCACGGCATCACCCGCGCACTGATGGAATTCAACGCAGAACTGCGTCCGACCCTCAAGGCAGCCGGCTTTGTCACACGTGACTCGCGCAGCAAAGAACGTAAGCTCTACGGTTTGCGCTCTGCACGTGCCCGCTTCCAGTTCTCGAAGCGTTAATTCACGAACGCCGGTTCTTTGTTTCGGGTCCTTTGCATTGCGAAGGATGCGTTCATCACAGATCCGCTGCGTCGCTTAATAAAGCAAAAACCGGAGTCCTCACGGGCTTCGGTTTTTTTTTGTGCATAACGGGCGCAGGGCACTATTTTTCAGCAACGGGCGCAAGGGTTTCTTGGACAACTGGCCATGTGGATAACTTGTGTATAACTTTCGACTCTGGTTGCTCGTGGAGCAATTCAAAAGCGGGCTTAACAAGGGGCTGAGATGAGGATTTCAGCAGGCACGAAAAAAGCAGCCTGAGACGTCTCTCAGACTGCTTTTTTGCGGAGGGCGAACCTTTGCAGCATGCGCCCGAAGCGCAGCGCTGCTCAGAGACGCTTACTTACCGCCGGTTCTCGCTGCACGACGGCGACGAAGAAGACGACGCTTCTTGCGACCCACTTTACGACGACCCTTTGGATGTTTTCTTCTATGGCGTGAACCGTGCACTGGAACCTCCCAAATACATTCTGCAGACTAACATTCCTAGGAAAACAACTGAAGTTCAGGCGTCAAAAGCCCAAAACGTCAGCACCGGAACGAGCCTCGTAGCACGGTCCGGTGCGGTTGGCAACTCTGGTGTATCTTTTCCTGCCCTGTCAGTTCGGTGAATCAAAACCACCGTTGTAAGCTACTGCCCCGTCGGTGTCACCAACAGTGAGACCCGCTTCTCGGCAGGTATAACCCTCTGCGGCGGTTGGTCGCGTCACATCGTCCACCGAACAAAGTTCCTTGTTGGTGTTGACTCTCCACTTGTCTGTTCTAGAGCGGAGGAGTTTCTGCAGACTCGCAGCTCCTGCAGCCCAGCCCGCGCCATTTGCATCGGCTGCGACGGAATAATTATATTTCGATCCGCGGTTGGTTCGGAAGGTAAAGTTCGCCCCGTCGTCTCCGGTGCAGTTATCGCCGCCGTCCGCCCCCCCCTTACACGCTAAACCGGTAGCAAATCGATCCATTGTGTCCTGAAAAGCCGCTTGCGCAAGATAAATCGCGTGCAAGTTTGTCTTTGCTTCCGACTGTGTTCCCCGCGCGCGGAACTGCTGCACCCGCGGGCCTGCCACGGCGGCCAGAATGCCGATAATCGCCACCACAACCATCAGTTCGACAAGTGTGAAACCTGCGGACGGGCTGAGTGCCCTGACAGAAATTTTTTGAGCTTGGTTTTTCATAGGCGTTCCTCCGAACCTCTCGCTTCCCTATACGGTTAGGTTCGGTCGGTCAGCCGCAAACTTTAGGGGTTTTCCCGAAAGCCGCGCGGATAGCTGACTTTCATCCATTCGCCCGTCAGCGGGCTCTTCATCTGCCAAGTGTCCGAGTTTTGATTTTCCTGCGAATTCGGGT
>RFOM01000097.1 GCA_009926615.1 Pseudomonadota bacterium | reverse complement strand
TCCAACAGCACATCACGACAGGTGGATCACAGCGGAACGCCGGCATTCAAAATTTCACAAATACAGGATATCGGCTCTCACCTGATGGAGGTTTGCTTCCATACAGGAATGGATAATCTGGCCCTGTCCCGCCTGCAGATTGTTGCAGACGACATCGTCAGGTGTCTTGAAGATGATCCGCGCGCCGTCGTTCATATTCAAAGCCTCGTCGACCACGATATGTACACCTATTTTCATTCAACGGGCGTCGGCATTCTTGCCGTGGCAATGGCCAAAGCACTCGGGGAAACCAATCAGGACACACTCAGAGGCTTTGCTCTGGGCGGAATTCTGCATGACATTGGCAAGCGGCAGACCCCGCTGCACATCCTCAACAAAAATGGTCCCCTTCTGGAATCAGAGTGGGAACTCATGAAGCGCCATCCCGAAGACGGCCACCGCGCGGTCGAGGCACTCGAAGTCCCGCAGATGGTTCGCGACATTGTTCTTTATCATCATGAAAAACTCGACGGCAGCGGATATCCTTTCAAACTCAAGGGCGATGCAATCCCGATGCCTTCGCAGCTTGTGTGCATTGCCGACATTTTTAATGCTCTGACGACCACCCGCAGCTATCACCAAAAGCGGTCCCGCTTCGAAGCCCTGATGCTTATGAAACACGAAATGCAAAACAAACTTTGGCCTGACGGATTCAAAGCGCTCGTCCATGCACTGACCCAAAATGAAGATGCCGACAGCGAACAGGTCCGTTCGATAAAATTTTAAAAGTGAAAATTAATCTTTCGCGGAAGTCAGCAGGGTGTCGACCGGAGTGTCGACGCTCTTTTTTTTGTTGCAGTCGGCACAACAGGGAACCACGTTTCCTGCCGAAGTTGTTCCGCCGCGGGCAAGCGGCACGACGTGGTCCATGGTGAGTTCTTTGAAGGTGAATTTACGGTTGCAGTAGTGACAAAGTCCGTTTGCCGTTTTTTGCTGCCACCACCGGCTCTTTTTGGCTTCACGGACTTTTGCACGTTCCCGTCTGACGTGCTCTTCATCCGCAAACAGATAAGAATTAAGCTCCATTAAAATCTGCTTTCAGGTTTTGGTCAGCATTGCAACAATGGACATTCCGAGCTTGTCGGGAATGACCCTTGAGGCCGCAGCAAGCGCTTTGTTTGAAGCTCCCAGAACAATCCGGACATCACCACGGGCAATGCCCTCAAGCGCCTCGGCAACCGCAACATCACATTTCATCATGCCGAGCTTCAACTTGTCGGCGTTGCCCGCCACTTCAAAAAACTCCGTTTCAGTCGGCCCCGGACACACAGCACAGGCTCTTACACCCGTTCCCTTCAGTTCAAATGCCAGTGCTTCGGTAAAGTCACGTACGAACTTCTTGGAGGCGGCATAGACCGCAAAATTCGGGATGGCAATAAAAGAAGCCGTTGAAGCGATGTTTACAATCGTGCCAAAGCCCTTTTGTTTCATCACCGGCACTGCGTAATGGGTGAGTTCAACCAACGCCTTTATATTCAACTCCACCTGCCCCAGATGATGCTCCAAAGAGATCTCCGAAAATCGGCCGATTTTGCCAAATCCCGCGTTGTTGATGAGCAGGTCCACGCCCGTACTTTCAATCAGTGCGCGCAGCCTTGCCCGCTCTGCCGGCTTCTCAAGATCACAGGCGATTGTTTCGGCTGAAACTCCGAAACTGCGGACTTGTTCGGCCAGCTCTTTGAGTTTGTCCAGCCGGCGGGCGACAAGCACAACGTCGGTCCCCTGCCTTGCAATCTGCAGGGTAAACTCACGGCCAAGACCGGCCGAAGCACCGGTGATGAGAGCTTTCTTATGATTGGCAAACGGCATGGCAGGCGCTCCTGTGAACAACATCAGACGACCGGATTGCTTCTTTTGTCATGCATCCGGCGCGCCGCTTCAAGATCAGGAGCCAAAAAAAAGGCGGCCTTGCGGCCGCCTCGTTCGGTTCGTGAAGTTTGGGTTCAGGCGAACCCAAGAAAATCAGAACTTGTAATACAACTTAAGTGTACCAACAGTCGCCTTGTTGGCAGCGCCAACATTGCGGCCGCTCACAGGCAACACATAGTCTAAATCGGCTTGAACAGGCAGGCCCATCTGCAGACCGTCGAGACCAAGTCCAAATGCCACGCTTGTGTAACGCGTTGCTGCGTCTTTTTGCTCAACACCGTCAACTTTGACCTTGGCATCAAAGTCATAACTATATTTCGCATTGACCTTGAGAGCGTTCAGGCTTTCCGAAAAAGCACCCGGAGCCAAAACCAATTTAGCATATCCGACTTGACGCATACCTGTGCGCTCATAATCGACGTCAGTTCTCGCCGTATAAAGCTTGCCTGTATCATAATCCTTGATAAATCCACCGACAGCGGCAAACTTATGAGTTTTGCCCTTTTGAACCATCATTTCAGACTGATTTTCAAGCTGCAATTGCAAACCTTCGACCAGGTTGTAGTCGGCATTCAAACGCAAACCCAAATCAGTTGTTCCGCGACCGGTTGCGGTCTTGTTCTCGGAAGCAGCAGTTTTGAAATGGCTCGAGTTCAAACGGAGACCCAAACCAACGGAAGCAAAGAAGGGAACGCCGGCAATCAATGGTTCCTTCTCGGTTGAGAGTGCGTACTTGGCACCAACTTCAATGTCACCGATCCCCTTGGCGATACCCTTGCTCTTTGCTGTTGCAACGCCGGCATCGAGCAATACGCGATCGATTCCGTCTTTAAGCTTCTCAGTTGTTGCGATCGTTCCCAATCCATAATCAGCAAGAGAAATCGGAGCAAGAGTAAATGGAACGTTGTTTGCGAGAGCCTGAGTGACCGCACCTTTCACGACAGTTTTTGTCGCAGTGTAAGCACCTTCAGCTATTGCTGCAGAACCGGTTGCCTGAAATGTCTCGGCCTTTTTAGCCAGAGCAGCCTTCTCGCTGACGAGCTCTGCCAAGTTGGCATTGGCAAATGCCGTGCCCTGAGCATAAAAATCCTTGTATGCGCTGGTCTGCTTCACATAATCACGAAACTTTGTTTCATTTGTGATTTCAAGCGTTCCTGCGCTTCTAAACGGAACAAGAATTTGTCCGGAAATCTTATCTGTAATTGCAAATTCGAGAACTCCGGCACCGGCGGTTGCCTTGAGAGTTGCGCCAAGATCAATGCTCTTGGAATCGCGGTCAAAACCAGTTGTTGCCCGCGCCGCTCCAACCACACCACGAACACGCACAACACCTTCAGGAAGAACCGCCGACTCGGGAATGATCAGGCTTGCACCAGTCGCCTTAGCAACTTCAGCTCCTTCCTTTTTGGCATCGGTAGCTGCCTTCTTCGCGTCATCAGCGGTTACGGCAGGTGCAGCTGCAGGAGCGGCAGCAGGTGCGGGAGCGGCTGCCGGAGCAGGAGATGCTTCAGCTTTCTTCTGAGCCTCCTGAGCAGCGCCTTCGACCTTCTTTTGTGCGTTCTTGAGGTCGGTCTTTGCGTCAGCAGCAGTTGCGGCTGCATCTTTCTTCAAATTTGTTACGGTTGACTTCATATCTGCGCCATAGGCAACAGTTGCATTCGCAAGGACCATGGACGCGACAACTTGAAACACAGATCTCATGAGGTCTCCTCTCGGAAAAAAATGCCCAAACAAAAAGGCACTTAAAAATTACCATAGGTTACCTTCGAGTCAATTTTCCGCACCGCGAGCAAAATGACACGTTCTGAATGTCTGTTCCGGAAACCAGATTCAGACAGATTTTTGTCTGCGACCATTTTCAGACTTCCGTGCAAAGATAAACATCAACAGTAACGTTTAAAAAACTGCTTTTCGCAAAACACCATATCGCGCCCAAGAGGAGTTCCGATGAAGCGGTCCGGATTTTCATTTTCGACCTGCGCAGCCGTCCTGCTGATCGTCTCGCAAGGCTCTGCCTGTAAAAAAAAGCCGGCACAGACAGCCGACAAAGTTGAATCTGAAGTTCAACAGAGCTCTTCGGGATCTCAAGTCAGTTGCGACGTGATTGTGCTCGGCGGCACAACCGCGGCATTTGCAGCTGCGATTACGGCTGCAGACAATCTCAGATCCGGCGAAGTGGTCTGCCTGACCGAACCCACGGACTGGCTCGGAGGGCAGCTGACAAGCAGCGGTGTGCCTGCAGTTGACTTTGCGCACCATGACGTCGACATGGGCGAATTGGGCAAGGTTAAACTTTCCGATGCCACCCGCGACCTCGCGGCAATGACCAAAACATTCGGCCAGTGGATGACTCAGCTCGGTCCGGTCAACGGCCGGAGAGTTGTTTTCCCGAGTCCGCCGACGTGCTGGGTTTCGGTCCGCTGCTTTTTGCCGTCGGCCATCCTTCCGAGCATCAATTCTGTTGCAGCGCAGTACGAAGCCTCCGGACGGCTGCGAGTTTTCAAAAATACAGTGGTCAAATCGATTAAAACTGAAAAGAAACGGATTGTATCGGTCACGGTCATTCAGCGCAGTTCGGGCGGCTCGACGACTGCCCGTCTCTCCGAACAGGTGCAGGACTGGTATGATCCGCAGTCCTCTGCCAAATTCAGCAAAAAAATAATCCGTCTTGCAGCTCCCGACAAAAAATCGCAGTCAGGAGCCGAGTATTTTCCGGTGGTCATCGACGCAACGGAATGGGGTGAAGCTCTTGTTCTGAGCGGATCAAATTATCTGCAGGGTATTGAGCGCAACGACAGCGCTCCCGTCGGTCAGGGAACTCAGGAAACATGCGGTCAGGCGATAGTCTATCCGATGACTCTGAAATTAAGTGAAACCCCGCAGCCCGACTCGGCACTTGCAGGCGGAAAATGGCTTTCGGAGATTCGACCCCAAATCGAAGCTTACAAAGAGGGACTCGTGCGGAGAGGTTTGCTCGCTCCCGGAAGCTCGCTTTACAGCATTGCAACAAACCAACGGTCCTTCACGTTTGACGATGTCTGGTCGTATCGCAGGATCGTTCTGGGGCCTGTTCAGCGAACCGCAGAAAAAGTTTTCAATTTCTATCCGACAGCGCAGATGGGTGACATCTCCAACCAGAACTGGGAGCTCGGAAACGACTACCCTTACAGGTATTTGTTCTTGCCGGTGGCCGATGCCCGCGCACAGGCATCACGCGGTGAATGGAAAGGCGGAATCGACGTTCAGGCTCTGGCCGAAGCAGAATTACAGGCGTGGGGATGGGTCGATCATCTCCGCAAAAACGCGAATGTCTACTGGAACAGGGAAAAGCGCGACATCGGTGAACACATCGTGCTCTCGGACGCACTCGGAACACCCTACGGTTTGAGCAAGGTTCCCTATATCCGCGACACACGCCGAAGCATCGGTTACGGCGGCGACGGCTCACCGTTTGTGCTCCGTTACGGAGAACTGCACGGCGGAACCCGTTTTGAAGACAGCATAGCCATAGGCGCATATGTTGCAGACCGGCATCCCACACGGGCACCCAACATTGACGGCCAGCGTTGCTCTTCTGCCTCAACACCATCCGGCTACAGCGTTTATCCAAAGCCGTTTCATTTGCCGTTGCGGGCACACACAAACGAGTCCATTGAAAATCTGCTGGCTGCCGGAAAGACCATTGCGCAAACGTTCCACACCAATTCGGCAACCCGTCTGCATCCAATCGAATTCTCGTCGGGAACAGGAGCCGGCGCACTTGCAAGCTTCATGGCACAATCACAAATCAGTGCGCATTTTATCGTTAAAAGCCCGAAACACATTGCCATGGTTCAGGAGCGGGTGAAGAAGTATCAACCCGTCGAATGGACTCAGGACATCCTCAGGGCGGCATCCAATTTGCCGAAACCGACACCGGCAGCAACGCCAAAATCCGATGATCCGGATTCAAAGAAAGATGAAGCTCAAAAGAAATAAGTCAGGGCGCTCCGCCGTCTGAACCATGTGCGAGCTGGACTCCCAGCCGCATCTTGTACAACTTGGGGTGTGCTGCTCTGAGTCGCGAAAAATCAGGAATTTGAAGAGCATTAATCTTATCGCGCAAACAGGCGGCCGCATCGGGCTCGGACTCCTGACCGTCGAGCAATCCGGAGATATTGAAACCCGGCTTGGCCACATCGATCTTCGCATCAAACCGGAAAGTAAAAGTTGCGGGAAGAGCTGAGGACTGCAAACGCGCTCGGCAGTTTTGAAGATGCGGTGCCAAAGCCTCGGAAGCGCGGTAAATCAATTCCATGCTTCCCCAGCCAAACATATCCTTCATCTTGGATTCGGACAGGTCCTCAACGCCGCCCAAAAAACTTACGAAACCAAGACCGTCCGGAGTTTCCAGAGATTTGGCATTGAACTTTGCCGGCGAGCGCAAAAAAGGACCGACAAAAAAAGGCGTAAGACAAACGATACCAAAACAGATAGCCGCACAAGAATAAAGCTTGTCGGAAACACCCGTCCTGCGTCTCATATACCTGCCGGTATTTGAGCGGAATTCCGCCGGAATGTGGTTGTAACTATCCTCGGCGGAGAGTCCCTCAGCTGCACGGCCGGCATGCCTGAATTCCAGATCCATGTAAAACACTCCCTGCATTCGGACTCATCCGCAGCAAGGATGTCTCGGCATCTTTATACTAGTTGACCGGATCCTCGCTGTTGAAGGTATCGTCAATCGTGAATTTGGGAATAGTGAATTCGGGTGATACTTTTTCCCGTGCCGGCGTCGGTTCTGTGACCGGCGGGGAATTTTTTGCAAGGTCCTTCGGGTTGGCCGGCGGAGAAGGAATCATATCAGGCATTAACGGGTCTTTTGATCCGGCAGGAGTTGCGCCCGTAGCGGGTTGCCGCGCCGCTTCGGCTGTTTTGGGTGTTTCCTTTTTGACACGCACGCTGATGGGGGCAACTTTGCGAATCGGAGAAAAGAATCCGTCGGTTTGCTTTCCGGCCAGTGCGACCCGCAACACAGCGTTGGGGCTCGATGCGTAGTCATCAATCACCGAGTTCAAGTCCGCACGGGATTCATCCGACCCGTCCGTTTCGCCCGATGAAAGAGATGCGCCGTGAACCGGCACTGTGATCCGCTGAACACCGGAGCCGTAATCAAAAGGAACTTCGCTGCTCTTCTTTTCAACCATCGCTTTCCAGTCGAACTTGTCGGCAAAATCCTGCTCACGAATCAGTGTTTGGGCAATTTCGATCCACGCGGGCAAGGCTCCGGTCCCGCCGGCCACTTTAAAGCCCCTGCGCCGCATCGGAATATTTGTGTCGTAACCGACATACGCAGCGATCGTGTAGGCATTCTCGGCCGAAAGCGACTTGGATGAGCTGCCCTTGGGATAGGGAAGATAACCGACGTACGTCGCATTGACGTAATCATTCGTCGTTCCTGTTTTGCCGAATATCGGAATCCGGAGACCCGCCTTTTCCAAAACAGCATCGTCCTCGGCCTTTTTGGATCGCAGGACAACAGTCCGGTTGGCAGCACGGGCAGTCCCGTTGGTGACAGTCCCGCGAAGAACGCTGAGCATCGCTCCCGAGTAAAAACTGTCGACAAGTTCATGCTGCTGCTGGTCATACTCCCAAAGCAGATTTCCCTGTTCGTCCTCGATTCGCTTGATCAGAAGCAGCTGATTTTCCTGATCCGTCTGAAAATATCGGTACGTCTTGCCCTCAAGAATTGTCTGATAGGCAAGAGCGAGTTCGGCAAGACTCACAACATTGGCACCGAGAGGAAATGACGGAACCCACTGAAGGTCGCTTTCAACACCCATTTGCCGTGTCATGTACTGTGCGTACAGCATGCCGAGCGAATACCTGAAGTCATCATGCCAAAAAAGTTTTTCCATCGGCGCCGCGTCGGCGATGGTCTTGTATTTGACTTCAATCTGTTCGCGAATTTCAGCAACAAGGTCCATCGGAACGGACGCATCCAGAAGAACGTTGTCCTCGGAAAACAAAGACGCGTTGGCTTCGGCCATGCTGACAAGTTCTTCCGCTTTCAAAACCCTGAGCTTGGATGTTTCTATAAGCTGGCTCACCGTGCCGATATCAAAATGCTCGGCGGGCTGATAAACAATTTGCTTGTCCAATGCATAGAAAGGTGCGAGCGCGGTTAAATCCTGTTTGGACAGTATGGCTTTGCTCTGCGCGAGGGATTTTATTCTTTCGATGCCCTGTTTGGCTTCCTCCCTCAGGCGTTCCCAGCGCAGGAAATTATTCCTGAGAATATTCATCCGGATCATTTTTTCCTTTTCCGGAAGTGTCTTCGGCTTTGCAGCACTGACGCGGATCTGCTCATTCTCAAAGTCATTCCCGTAATTCATTGACTTGAGAATGGTGCGCAAGCGTCTGTTGTTGGCCAAAGACACGTCGTCCTGCAACTCACTGCGCACAGCGCTGAACAATCCCGCTTTGAGGTTTTGTTCGTTGAGCCTTGCGTTGTATTTGGAGGAAAGCCGGTTTGCGATTTCAGTCTCGTTTTCGCCGGCGGAAGCGAGCTCCAGCGTCACAAGAAGATCTTTGAACTGCGAGAAGGTCAGACGGTCGAGCAGATGCGCAAGCAACCACACGCTTGCAAGGTTTTCGGACTTTGCACCAGCACCGGCAAAAGTTGTTTCAAGCGTTTCCGGTGAATGGTCCGGACGGGGATAATAAAATTGCCCCTGCCACGTGTAGACGTTCCGTGTATTGAGAAGCGGCTCAAGAATGTGCCAGCCCAATTGCAGCGCCGAATAATAGGTCAGCGTTTTGAAGGTTGAACCCGGCTGACGTTTGGCAAAGACGGCGCGGTTGTATTCGTGCGGCGCGTATCCGCCGACCATTGCCACAACCTGCCCTTTATCAAGAACAATAGCGGCACCCTGAATTTTGGGCAGTCTCTCAAGATCGCATATCAGCCTGCCGTCAGGACGCTGTTCACGCACGCTGGCCAAAACAAAATCACCCGCGGCGATTTGAGAAAGCAATGCGGCCTTCGATTTTTCAAGTCCCCTGTACAACGCCTGATCGGTTATTTTGGCAACACGTTCTATTGCGTCGGAGGGCACAAAACACTCCGGAACTCCAAAACTCAGTGTTGCAGATTCTTTGCCCTTCTCTTTTGCAAGCTGAATAATTTTGCCGACGTAAAATCCGTGAATTTCGGGCCGCTGAATTGAAATGAACTGAGCCGGTGTCGATTTTTCAAAGCCGCTGAGGATCATTTCAAGGCGGCTGAGATTCTGCCGGACACCGTAAATGGCTCCGATTTGGACATTCTTGTCGAGTGTCGTCGTGATGCGCAGACCCATGGAACCGACGTCGTCGACATTCTCCGCACCCACGGCTGCAAGAACTTCTTTTCGCGCAAGCTGCCGCTGCACAAGTTCTGTTACAAACAACTCGTTGAACTGAAATTTCCCCTGTCTGAACGGAACCTCTTCCTTGACGGCCGAATCAAATTCCTTTTGAGAAATATACTTGGTTTCAAGCATTCTTCTCAGCACATAATTTTTACGAATTTTCGCGTCGGATTTGGCTCTGTTCTGAGCTGCCATGGCCCTTTTTGTAAAGGGATTGTAACGTTCCGGACCCTTGACACTGCCCGCAATAAAGGCTGCCTCGGTCAGGGTCAGTTCCTGCGCGTCTTTGTCAAAATAATATTTTGCCGCAACACCGACACCGCGTCCGTTGCCCGTGACATGGAACTGATTCAAATAGAACTCCAGAATTTCATCTTTGGAAAATCTGCGCTCCATTTTGAACGAGTTGACCGCCTCCTGAAATTTGGCTTTGAGATTCGTAACAGGACGTCCGTAGAGATTTTTCACAGTTTGCTGAGTGATCGTTGAAGCACCTTCGCGGCGGCCAAGAAACAAATTGCGGAAAGCGGCTCTTGCCGTGCTTTTAAAGTTGATCCCCCGATGCCGGTAGAAATCATCGTCCTCGGCGGCAAGCACTCCCTGCTGAACGATTTTGGGAATGTCTTTGAGACGAATGTATTGCCTGTGTTCGGTTCCGAAAAGGCTCCCCAGCTGGGTTGTGCCGTCGCTGTAATACAGCGTTGATTCTTTGGAGAGAATCTCGAGAATCTTTTCCTTTTTGAGGTGGTCATAATTGCCGCCGAAAATCTCGAGCAGCGCAAACCCGCCGAGAGCGATCGGAGGGGCAACCACACAGCAAAGTATAATGACGATTCCCACGAGAATTTTATTCATTGAATATTTATCTCCAGCGATACCGGACAGTGATCAGACCCCTTGACGGAAGCATGAATGGCTGCCGAAGTTACGCGATTGGCCAGA
The DNA here is from genome assembly GCA_009926615.1 of Pseudomonadota bacterium. Lineage (GTDB taxonomy): Bacteria > Bdellovibrionota_B > Oligoflexia > Silvanigrellales > Silvanigrellaceae > RFOM01. Next base: position 50 of record RFOM01000097.1, on the reverse strand, counting down.
CCCGGCGTAATAAAATGATAATCCAGCCGCCACCCTATGTTTCTTTCCCG
>RFOM01000096.1 GCA_009926615.1 Pseudomonadota bacterium | reverse complement strand
CGAGGGCATCCGCGGCTTCCAGGTTGCGAGCCCGTCCATTGTCGGCCTGCGCAGCATCAACTGCATTTTTCGAGCGCGGAATACTTTGCACGCCGCAGCCGGTCATCAGACTTGTACCTAAAATCAGGGTCAGCCAAAAAACTCTTGAGTATCCTGTGTTCATCATTCTGCAGTTGACTCCTCACGTCGAATGTCAATTGATATCTCTTTCCTGCCCGCATCACCAGCCGCCGCTCGATCCGCCGCCTGAAAATCCGCCGCCGCCTCCGGACCACCCTCCGCCGCCTCCGCCGCCTCCGCCCCATCCGTTGTTGTTCCAGCCACCGACTGACCATGAGCGGCGGCCATAACGGCGGTGGTGCGTATCTGAGTCAGGTGAGAACATCCGCACGACAGCCAGCACGGCAAGCACGAGAAGAAATATGAAGATTCTAAAAACTGGCGTCTTACGCTTCATGCCGTTCGCAGCAGTTTCGTTGCCTTCGAACTTTGAAAATTCATCAGGAGACAGCGTCAGGCGCATTATCTCATTCAGTAAATCATTTGCTCCTGATCCGGCCGAGTTGCGACGAAGGGCCGGAACAAGTATCTGTTTGAGTAATCGTGAGGCAAGTGCATCGGGAATGATGGGTTCCAGTCCTCGTCCGACCTCGAGCCTGAAGCGCCTGTCCTTTTTGGCAATGGCAAGAATCAGACCGTCGTCTTTGCCTTGCCGGCCCAATTTCCATTGTTCGGCTGCTCTGATTGTGACGCTCTCGACAGGTTCTCCTTCAAGGTCGGCTATCGTCCAGATTTGAAATTGCGGACCTCCGGATTCATAAAGTTTATTTATTTTCCTTGAGAGGTACTGCTCTTCCCGAGTATCGAAAAAGTTGCCGTCATCTATGACGGGTGAACTCAGGTCTGGAATCGGAATGTCTGCCAAAGCCGGCATGCAGAGCGAAAGCAATACAAAGGAACATATCAGGCGGAACGGGAAAAACCCGCGGCGCCCGCAGTGATTTGAAATCTTCGATTCGGTTCGGCCGGATCCTTGAAGCATCGGATTAAGTAAACTCCATGTCCGTTCAGCCACATGAGTTAAGCACAGGCGGGCTCCACTTTCCAGCGAGGGCCAATTTTTGCGAAGCATGATTGGGGTTGATGCTGCCGGCATGTCAGGTCCGGATTAAACGTGTGACCGAACTGCCGTATTCAGGAACCAAATCGTTACTTGTCAATTTTTCTGAGTCACCAAAATTTTTGTGTAGATGTATAATTCCGGATGAAGCCGAATTTAGCACGTTTTATTTGATTTATATTGCTGTCATTCAATGGAGATTCGGATGTTTGGACTTAAAAATAGCGCACTGATGCAATTGTTTGCTTTATTTCTGGCGACAGCACCGCTGAACGTCCGTGCTGCCGAGATTATCTCATTGCTTCCTGAACGTGATACCACAATTTTGAAATTGAATGATGCAGAAATTCAGCAGATTAAATCAGGTGATAAAATACTTATTTTTGTTGCCGGCCGAAAGGATCCGCTGAGCGCCACTGTTCAGGATGTTCTCGACGGCAAAGCAAAAATTTCAGTTTTTGAAGGAACCGGATTTTTGAGTTCCGGAGCCGTCGTATCTCTGCAGCGCAAGGAAGTCTCTGAAGCCGAGAAAGCAGAAAAGAAAAAAGTCTCGGATAATGATGAAAAAATGTCGAAGGCAAAAGTTCAAATTGTAAGTGGTCTTCTTGCTTTTGCATTGGGCGGGATACTTTTGGCGACTTTGGAAGATGAGAGAAACTATGATTCCTGTCCCAGTTCTGCGTCCTCAGCCCAAAACGGAAGCTACTCCAGCTGTGTCGCTACTGTTGACGCTCACAATTCATCTCTCGCATTGCAAAAAGGCCTTCAGCTTCTGGCAATGACCGTGGGGGCTGTGAGTGTTTTGGTGGGCTATAATAACTATGCTGAGGGTGAAAAGCTAAAGAACAAAGGAACCTCTGTTACGTTCAGAATGAATTTTTGAAGCGATTTTTATATCCTGTTGCCGGCAAATCTTGCGGCAGTCGACCGTTTATTCGAAAGTCGAAAATTTTAGAATTTTTAGCTTCTTATATGAGCTTTTCATATCGAATTTAAGGAATTCGCCAATTTTCCGATCCCTCCTCAAATAAAGGGAGGTCGACCATGAAGAGTTTAATTATCACTTCGGCTGTTTTTCTTTTTGCGGGCTGTCGTTCGGGCGGAAGCGGAATTGATAACGGCGCTGAGGCTCAGGCAGTGAAAAGATCGGTATCGAACGGACAAATAAGCATTATTGCCCAACAGGACGACGACATGCGGTTGCTCGATACCATGAGCTTGTACGAAACCGGCTCAATCGAGCAATTCAAAACCGGCAGCTTCCAGCATGTTCGGATTAAACTCGCCGACGGTCGGGAAGGCAAGGTTCAAATGGTGAGAGAGGGGTCGGTGTCGATGATCGTGGTCCGCGGTGAGCTGACTGACGGCTTTTTGGGGGTTGGCAAGAACGTGGTCAAAGACGCATTTCTGGTGCCCAACATCAACGGCAAAGTTGATCCGGCATTGTCAAAGGCGTTCGCGGAAAAGTGGGCGATAAAGAAAATTGTCGCCGACGCGGATAATTACGGAGAACTTAAGGGCGGTGTTAAAATATATTGCCCCAACAGAGTCGAACTGAAGAAAAAAGACGGTTCAATGCACATAGCGGCGTATGAATCGGTGGATTGCAAATCAACACTGAGCATTCTTGAGGCAGAGGTCGTCGGTCTTAAAAAATAGACCGGTTGAACGGTCAACCGGCTTCAAATCTCCGGAAATCAGTTGTAGTAGTCGATATCGCCGAGATAATCGTTAATATCAGTTTCGCAGTTGCTCCTGACCGGAAACTCCGAGACGTGTCGTTTGCCGTCTTTCTTTCTGAATTCAATCCGAACAGGACAATAAATCTTTATGCCTTTGGCTTCCGCAAAGCTTTCCGAGGTTGAGACAATTTTTTCGATGTTCCATTTTTCTGATTTTGCCTGATTTATTGTTTTGTCGGGGCGGCCGTTGATCTTTGGAATCAAAAAAACATCGCGCATAGATTTGTCTTTCAGCTTCGCCTGAAAACCGTCGGCAAGCGCTTCGCGAACGGCAATGAAATTGTAGTCTCCGTTCCGGACAAGTGAGACCTGACCGGTGCGTCCGGCTGAGGTTTTGAATCTCACCATAGAGTTTCCGATCTCGACAATCCGCATGTCGTCGGGTTTCTGAGCGACAACGATAAATTCGCTGTCGGTTTCATAACGTTTGATTGCCTGCGCCTCGGCGTTGGAAGGAGGTTTCTTTGCGGGCACACAATTTGGCAATAGAAACAGGATTCCGTATTTCAAAAATCTCATTGCATTCCGCCCTCCGCCACATGGAGGGTGTTCGGATTAATTTTTTCAAAACATGAGAAAACGGTTAAGTGACCGATTCTGCGGGATTAGATTTCCGGCCATTCGTATTGGTGATTCTTTGATTTTAAAATTATCAGCTGATGAACGGGTTATTTTTGCGCTGTCAGCCGCCACTGTGCGCCCAGACAGCATTTCGCAAGAGAACTTTCGAATGGTCTGAGAAAAGAAAGAAACGAAGGGAAGAAAAGCTTGTAGTCGATAACCGGATTGCGCCAGCCTGCATCAAGGGTGCGCTGCTTCATTGAGCGACCGCGAATGAGGTGTGCATTGACGTCGATCGGACAATTGTTGACTGCGTTCACAGTCAGAGGATTGAGCGGATTGTGTTCATAAATGAACAGCAAGCCGTCCGGCCGCGTGACGCGTTTCAATTCCTGCAGCCATTTATGGTGTTCCTCGTGCGGAATGTGATGAAACACACATGCCGAGAATACGATATCAAAACTGTTGTCGGGAACCGGAAGCAGTTCTCCTATCCGGATGTAGGATTCGCGGCCGGGGAATCTGGCCTGTGACACTTCAAGACTTCGTTTGGAAACATCTCCGCAATACAAATTGCTTTCGGGAAAATATTTTCTGAAAAACGCAACAGAATTTCCAATGCCGCTGCCGAAATCGAAGATTTCGCGGTGCGGGTTACGATTTTGCTGAACGTATTTTGCAAGGTCTGCAATTTTGTATTCCGAGAAGTACTCGGGGGATTCACCGGTGATCGCCAGATTTGCCTTGTGCTGCTTGTAATAACTGTCCGCAAATAAATCGAACTCGGTTAGTGCGGCAGTTGCATCAAGGTTGTGCTCCACTTCCGGTCCTCCGCGCTTTCACAGAATGAATTTACAAGCCGTTCTCTCTGTTTACAGTATGTCGGGCGTTTTCCATAATATAGCAGCATAAGTCAAGCGCGTTGGCGGAATGCCGTTGTTCATAAACCCTGAACCGCTGAATTGACACGGTTATCGGAAACGCTCTGTGCTGAAAACTTGCGAAAACGGCGGTGGGAAATCGCAACAAGCAGTGAAATCATTGCAGCAACCGATAAAACGCAGGATAAAATCCAACCCCGCGGAGTATAAGAGAGCGTGATGCTTCGGGTCCCTTGCGGAACAGCGGCCGTCAGGAGATTTTCACTTTGATCCGTGACTATTTCTCGACCGTCTGCACGAACAGACCATCCGTCCAGCCGTATGAGCGGCGCCTGCAGCACCCCGCCCGCGTTTTCAGGGAGATTGACCGTAAAATGATCCGGCCGCTGAGGTTTGTCGTTGCTTAAAAATAAGGGTGTCCGCGTGCCGGCACTGACGAGAACTGCAGCCGGCGCAATGTATCCCTTCCGTTCCCAGACTTCGACATCTGAGGTGAAAACAGGGGGGAAGGCGACTGATTTTTCGAAACCGGATCGTTTCAGAGCCGTTTTGATTTCCTCGTCCTGTATTGCAACGGTCGCATATTTTACATTCCAACGTGATAGGATATCGCGCTTGTTTTCAAGAACTGTTTTGATTTTTTCGCGGGAGATGACACCAAAAATATCGGAGCCGACTTCGTTCTGATATTTTTTGGAAACGAAAGAATTACTGCAGCCCGAAACAGAATAATATCCGAAGACCGAGGCTGCCTGAGTATAGCCGCGCGCCCAGTGAAAATCGTCAGGGTTGAAGGGGATTGCAGAAAGCACGCGTCCGTCGGCAGGGAGCGATTGTCCTTTTTTGGGAAGCAAATCGTTTTTGTACAGTTTTGTGGGAGCGGATTCTGCAAGGAAAAAAATTAATCCTGTATTCACAACTGCAAGCGGAAGTGCAATCATGCGCAGCAGTTTGAGCTCATAGAACATGAGAAAAGCAGCCGAAGCAGCCGACGATGAGATTACAGCAATCACGACGGACGATGGCTTGGAATTGTAATAGGCCTGCAGCAGTAAAATGATCAGGATGCAGAATGCGAGGTTTTTTTTTTGTTTATTTTGCAGCCTGCCGGCCGTTTGGACGTAAATTGTTCCAAGACCTAGACTCAGTCCCAAAAGGCCATAGCCAAAAAATTTGAACGGCCAACGAAAAGAAGACCACACGGGGATTGGGTGGGTCAGCCCGAGAATCAAGCCGTATTTTCCAAGCGACAAAATAACAAACGTCAGTCCTGTCAGCAGCGCGGTTTTTGAAAATTGTGCTGACAAAGTTCTCTCATGCAGAAATTCTCTGACCGCTTTTCTGCTGATTATAAAAAAGACTAATCCAATCGGTACAAGCATTCCCGTGAAAGACGCAAGGCCGTCCGGAGTGATGAATCCCTTTTTTACATCGATCACCGGAGAAAAAAGTCCGGAAAGCAATTGCGGTACGACTGCGGGCTTTACAAACTCTCCGTAGGTGACTGCACCCCGACGCGCCGTTTCATGAGAGTAAAAGACCTGCGGAAGAAGAGCCGGCATCGAAATGAACAATCCGGCAAGAGCGTGCCCTGCGGCGGAGAACAACGGCCTGAGGTTGTCGGGGTTATAAAGCAGTGCAAAAAAAGGTGCGGAAAAAAGCACGGAATACAGGAGCATTTGCGGATGGCCGAGCAGGCCGAGCATCGCGGTCGCGCACGCAATAAGAAGAGTTCCGCGCCGGTAAAAGCCTTCACGGATGTCCAGAATTCCAAAAAGAATCACTACAGGCCATCCAAGAGACGGGGGAATAAAATGCCAGATGACGGAGTAGAGAACCGAAAATCCGCTGAAGAGAATTCCGCCGGCTGCAAAGAGTGCAACCTCTGCACGAAATTCCAGACGTTTAAGCAGGAAGTATAAAAACGGCGAGAAGATTGCGATGTGGATCTGGAACAAAATTTGGAGAAGATGTCTCGGCGACGAAGAAAAAAATTCCTGCAGTGCACCCGCGAGCCATAACGGAGGGTAAAGCAGCGACGCTTGAAGATTGTATTCAATCGGTTCACCAAGGTGCTGATGCGGATTGATGAACGGGAAATGACCTGAGAAAAAATCGCGCAGAAACCATGTCATCACAGGGACGTAGTATTCGTGCCCGTCCCAGCGGTCTGCGCCTGCGAAGCCGGCGATACTGACGGCGGCGGACCACGCCAAAACTCCCCACAAAATTCGTACTGCATTCTGAGTCATGCGATTCCCTGCAAGCGGTTTATTTCCGAACGATTGCGGTTTGATGTGCCCTATAGCGTGGAATCATACCCGCTGCCACAAGGCTCGCGGAGACCGGATGAATTTTCGGTCTCCGCGTATCCTTTGGTGAAAATCGGTGCTAAAAGCCGGCAAACCTTAGGAGAGTCCGCTCATGTTGAATAGCCGCAGTCAGAAAGTCAGTTATATCATTGGTCTTGATATCGGCCGCAATCTTGCACAGCAGGGCATCGAAGTTGAAGCAGCTTCACTGGCGCAAGGTATATCCGATGCCATGGGAGATGCTGAACCGAAGCTGACCGAATCTGAAATTCAAACAGTCATGTCGGCGTTTCAGGAAGAAATGGAAGCCAAACAGGCGCAAGTCCAGTCGGCTCAGGCTTCGAAAAATATTGACGAAGGCAAAGCGTTTCTTGAAATCAACCGCATGAAGGACGGAGTTGTCGCTCTTTCCTCCGGTCTGCAATACCGCGAAATCAAAGCCGGCAGCGGCAGGTCTCCGAAAGCGACAGACAAAGTCACAACCCACTACAAGGGAACTTTGCTGGACGGCTCTGTATTCGACAGCTCTTACGAGCGCGGCGAACCCGCAACATTCCCTGTCAACGGCGTTATTGCCGGTTGGACTGAAGCACTTCAGCTCATGAAGGAAGGCTCCGTCTGGGAACTTTTCATCCCTGCCAATCTGGCCTATGGAGCGCGCGGCGCCGGCGGCAAAATTGGTCCAAACGCAACGCTTGTTTTTACCGTTGAACTTTTAAGCGTTCACTGAGAGCCGGCCGGAGCACAAATTTTGTATCCGAAACGAGCTCCGGCTTTCATTTTCTCGCCTGTTCTTTTGCCGTGTGCATCAAGTTTTTTGGCATCCGCAATCAGCTGGTTGAGCGGTTTCCTGAGCCGCGCACCCAGCTTGGTCATTTGATACGCATACCCCATGCTGAACGCTTCGTTTTCAGTGAGGGCCGCCGAACGGCCGAGCTGTGCCATGCGGCATCCCAAATAGAGTCCTGCATAAGCCTTGTATGTTTGTGTTTCACCTTCGGCTACGCCGGAAAGTGTTGCGATTCCAGTTCGTGTTGAGAACAACAAAGCGAGAAAGTCTTTGCTGTAGTCGTTTCCGTTTTGCGGAGGAAAGGTTGCGTACTGCGTGAGAGCCGGAAACACTTTCGCATATTCCTCGAATCTCTTTTCGAAAAGAAGATTGGCTTTTAGACGATCGGCTTGCACGGCATTGTCGTCGAGCCCCAAAAAAGCCGCGAGAAGCACGACGCGTTCATTGCGGTCACGTAGTCCGGCCGGCAGAGTGCGATTCAGTATTGCATAAAAATCAATGTCTGACTGGTTTGCGATTTCAGTTCCGATGTCGTGAACAGCCTGAGGCAACAGAGCGAGGAGCTCCTTGTCCTGCGACAGTGCAAAAGCAGAATCAACGTCGGCAGCCATGCAGAATGGGCCATAGAGTTCATTGTCGCTGCGGCAGTATGGTTTGAGAATTGTGACCGAGTCTTTCACGAATCCGTTGGGGATTTTGGCAACAAGCTTTGTTACCGAATCCATTGCCGAGTTGCTTGTGATGACCGGCTCTGAAATGTTTTTCAGTTTTGATGTTTCTTTGCAGTCCATTTCCAGTGCTGTTTCGTAGTCATCCGGATTGAGCCTGACGGAAGGCCACGCCCTCTGCACAGCGCTGAAGGCTTCGGCAGCGCATTGAGAAAGCCGTGCCAGCGACTTGCTGTACTGTGTATCCGGAGCGACCTTGCAGCTCTGAAAGAAGGCCGCAGCCGGCAGACAAAAGAATACGAACTTTGGCAATTTCATCATTAAACCCTCATTCGGCCGGTCAGGGAAGAGTCAATGACTGCAGACAGGCTGAACAGCTGCTTCATGAGTTTGGTTTTCCAGTTTTGCTCCGACTCGCTTTTGACGAGATAAACGTCGGCATTCTTTCCAAGTTCCATCAAAAGATCATCGCTCGTGCGTATTTCATCGACCAGTCCCAGTTCTTTCGCAGGCTGTCCGAGCCAAACTTCGCCCGTTGCAACGGCATCGATGTTGATCTTGGGCCGATACTGCGCAACATGCTTTTTGAAGAGTCCGTGAATGACCTCGAGATCCTGCTGGTGCTTGGCTTTTTTGCTGTCGTTGATTTCTCCGAAAAGACTTAATGTCCGTTTGTGTTCGCCCGCAGTCTGTTCGACAAAATCGATATCGTGTTTTTTGAGAAGTCTGTTAAAATTAGGCGTAGATGAAACAACTCCTATCGAGCCGATGAAGGCAAAAGGCGCTGCGACAATTTTGTCGGCCACGCAGGCCATCATGTACCCGCCGCTTGCTGCAACTTTATCGACGCAAACTGTCAGTGGAATTTTTCTGTCCTTGAGTCTTGCGAGCTGTGACGCGGCAAGACCGTAGCCATGAACAACACCCCCCGGACTTTCCAGCCTGACGACGACTTCGTCATTTTCATTCGTAACTGAGACGAGGGCGGAAACAATGTTGCGAAGAGTGTTGCATTCCGAAGCAGAAACATCGCCTTCAAAGTCTATCACGTAGACTTTCTTGGTTTTCGATGACGCCTGAGTTTCATCCGCCGGAGTGCTTTTTTTCTTGTCTTTTTCCTTTTCTTTTTCAGCTTTATCGCGCTGTTTGAGAAGCTCAGAAAACTGTCTTCGGGTCATGACTGCACTGCGGATGCGGTCTTCGTTTTGGGTCCACGATGCATTTAGATGTTCAACTGCAAAGGCCGTTTTTTCGCCTTTTTTGCCGCGTTTAAGAATAAGGATAAGGAGAGAGAGGAGGATCAGAAGAAAGAGAATAACGACAGCGGCTGATACCGCAAACTGAACCCAATCCGAAAAGTTCTGCATAAAATGAATTCCGCTGTGTTGAAAGACAATGGCTTTGTGTGCGATGATAAAACATTTTATTAAATTATCAAAAAGGGAATTCAGTCTTCGTGCAGTTCTTCTTTCCGAAATGTCGCACCCGCCGCGGATTGCCGATCTGTCCGGCACAGGACAGGGAAATTCTTTCCGACCGGAATCCGTCATCCGGAGTTTTGGCATTCAGTCCGGCAGACGCTTCTGAGACAATCAGACGTTGGTGTTCTTTTCTTGTGAAAGGAGCTTTTATGTCTGTCCGTCGCTGCGTTCCCTTGCTTGCTGCAGGACTTTTTGGCTGCGGTCCTTTGGGAATTTCCGAATCGCCGAGAAAAACTGATTCAGAACGTTCGGGCAGGGCAGATTCAGGTCAAACACCTCCCTCATTGAAATCAGACAAGACGCAACAATCGGGCAATGATTCGGGTTCCGGTGATACAAATTCCGGCGCAGCCGGTTCCGGAGCCGGCGGAACTCAGGGGCAAGCCGACGCTCCGCAGCAGGGAAACAATGACGCGGGCCCGCGTGCGAAGTTTTCCGAACTTAAGGCTTCTGCATTGTCTTTCACACTGCCTGCGCGCAATTTTGAAACTCCGGCGAATTATCTGTGGGCAACGTATTACTACACACCTCGTTTTAGTCATCTTGCCGACGGTTATGAACTGCGCGACCTCAACGAAGTGCCTTTGGGGCCAAAGCTTTCGCACCGCCAATGGTGTGATTCGGCTATGGAAGGAAGTGTGCAGGTTCTGATGAACGGGACTTGGAAAACATACAATTACGCCGGAACTTCTTCCTCAGTTCAGGTCGATTGCTCGCGCTATTTTAAACATCCCGTCGGTCGTACCCGTTTCAAGCCGGCGCGCG
>RFOM01000095.1 GCA_009926615.1 Pseudomonadota bacterium | reverse complement strand
AGCGGCCGCAGTCTGTGCAGCCTGCTGAGATCGATGAAAAGTGTTTGAAGGATTCGTCGCAGGACACCCGTATCGAGTCATTCCGCGCCAATTCGACACGGATAGCAAAGGTCAAAGATTCCTTGGGCAAGGAGGTTGATGCCAATTGGGTCAAGGTCATTTTCGAGTTTGATGAAAAGGACCTCGAATGGATCAGAAAGAAGCCCCATTTCGTGCTCATTCTTCCGCGCAACGTTCACAGAGGCACATTTGTCCGCACGTCGGAGGGCTTTACCAAACAGTACGGATTTGCGGCCGATACGACGTTCAGCATATCACAGGACGAACTCCTCAATTCGGGTCAAATCGAACTGAGGATGCGGACGTTCGAAAAACTGAACTTCTTCGGACCTGCCGACGTTCCGGGGGTTTTGGCACTGCCTGAAAATGTCAGGGACTATTCTGGTCTCATATGGATGCAAAAAGAGGCCGGCAACCTGACCCGCCAGCTGCAACTGGGCATTCCTCTCGTATTGTCGGCCGTCGCCATAGTTCTCGACCACTCGGATGTCATGTCCTATCTCGCTCTGTACGGAGCCACCCGTGCCATTCACGATTATTTGGGTTTCAAGATGGACAGCGGAGTCCCTCTCACATGGTATGAGGAATATCTCTATCAAATGTCGTGCGGCTTTGGTCTGGCATTTCTCGTTTTGTTCACGGCCTCAATTGTCGGAATTAACGTCCGCGGTATCAAGGTTGCTCACCGCTGGCTGTTTGTTCTTTCGATGGGCGGGCTGTTTGCGCTCGGCGGGAAGATTGATCAAAGCTTTTCCACAACAAGCGATTTATGGGGTGACTCGCTTTCAATATTGGCGTGTTTTTTAGTTATAATTTATGCAGCTGCCGACAGACTCAGAAATCCTCCGAATCCTGTCACCAAAGCCAGTCAGGCTGAATCATACAGCGGAGTCAGTGTTGCGCTGACGGTGACGCGGCTTGCCATTCTGTGTGCTGCGTTCTCGATACACGGCTACGTGAACATAAAGGATCTCTTCGGATTCCTGACGAAAGAGACAAGTCTGAAGTCCCCGCTCGACTGGAAAACGATGATTCTGTTGCCGGCCCTGATGACGGCAGCTCTGCTTGAGGTGGGCTCCACGGCAAAGAAAATGTTGAATTTTGGTCAGGAAATGGCCGCTAAAGCAATTATCGAGCAGGAACTGAATGTCGGCCGCGAAGTTCAGTCACGCATGCTTCCCAAGTTGAAAACAGCGACTGATTCATGGATGTGGCGCGCAACGTATCTTCCGGCCGAAGCTCTTGCCGGAGACTGGTTTGATATCCGCGAGCTGGCTTTCAGCGACGGCCGGACACTGCTCGCAGCCTGTGTTGCCGACGTGACCGGTCATGGTGTCGGTTCTTCCCTCGCCACCAGCGTTATTTGTTCGCACTGGGGACTGTGGTGCGAAAGCCTGCGCGCCGGCGATTTTCCTGAGCGGCCTGACATCAAGGAAGACGTTCTGCGGCGTGCACCCCTGTCCATACACATGGGACTCAAAGCGTTGCGCGAGAACGAAAATTGCACGGCGATCTTTGCGTTGTTTGACCCGACCCGCAGCGAAATGACGTTCTGCTCGGCGGGGCATCCGGGAATTTTTTGTCTGGGACCGAAGACCTTCAGGTATTTTACGACGCAGGGAGAACGTCTTGGTTCAGACGTTCTGAATGAAACCAAATGGAATGCCAAGACCGAAAGGCTGAACGGTGACGAACTGATTGTGCTTTATTCCGACGGTGTTGTTCCGCTCAGGGCAACAGTATCCAGCTGGGCTGCGCAGATTAAGCGCAAGGTCGTTTCGGGTGACCTTAAGACTCCTGAAACGAATCTTGTGAAGCAGCTGCGTTTGAACAAATCGGGTTTCCGCGAATCGCCTGATTTGGTGGACGATATGACTCTTGTCATGGTCCGCCGCAATCCTGCAAGTCTGCCTTTGCCCGAAGTGATCCCCGAAAACCCGCCTGCCGAAGTTGCGGGAGCGCCGGAATTTTCCGAATCAGCCTGAAAAATTTGATCCTTTTTTTGCTGCTTGCGCAGGGTGCTCCGACCGCGATAATGTCGCGTGAGTCTCAGATTCATCGGAGTTTTCTGCAACCATGACGAAAGTGAAGCCGACGTTTGCATTTTTGGAAGAGGCATGGCTCAGGCAGCTTTATGCTGAATTTGAATCTATTTCATATCAGTACCGTGTTTCGCTGCGCAAACCTCTGTTTGAAATTCGTGATTTATCTTCCCAGTGGGGGCAGTGGGACCCTCTGACGCGCACTCTGACAATAAGCCGCAGACTCATTTTGAGTCACAGTTGGGAGCACGTTTTGGGCGTGCTCAAACACGAAATGGCGCATCAGTTTGTGACCGAAATTCTTGCCGGTGATTCCGGTCACGGCACTGCATTTCAAAAGGCTTGCGACGCGCTGGGTGTGCCTGCGGAATATCGCAGTTCAGGACTCGACCTTGGAGAGCCGTTGCGCACGTGGCAGGAAACCAGTGAAGTGCCCGAAGAGGATGCCGCAGTGTTGCGGAAGGTCGAAAAGCTGCTGGCGATGGCAGAATCGACCAACGAAAATGAAGCCTTTCTCGCCATGTCGCGGGTCAGGGATTTGTTTCAAAAATATAATATCGACAGGCTGATGAACCGGAAAAAGAGCCGGTATGTTTCTTTGATCGTCAATCACAAAAAACAGAAAGTCGACCGGCTGCAGCGCATGATTGCAAGCCTTCTCACCGGATATTATTTCGTGGAAGTTGTTTTTTCCGATCAATATGACGCGCAGCAGAATCAAACCCACAAGACAATGGAAATTCTCGGCTCCGAGCAAAATGTTCTGATGGCCGAATATGTTTATGGTTTTCTGCGGCAGCAGTCAGAGTCACTGTGGCTTGCCTACAGGGGGCAGCGGTCACTCAAGGGTGCCGCTCCCAAAATGTCATTCCAGTCGGGTGTCGTCGCAGGTTTTCGCCGAAAGCTGGACTCTCTTGAATCAATGCGCGGCAAGCAATCCGAGGCGAATAATTCTTGGAATGACGGAACCGGTGAGAGCGAATCAACGGCCTTGGTTAAGTTCAATGACCCCGCATTGCGCAAGTTTTTAAAATCACGATTTCCGCGGCTCACCTCAGTCAGGTCGGGCGGCAGGGTCCTTGGCGAACATTACGACCGCGGCAAGGCGCAGGGTGAAAAGATTGTAATTCATAAAGGAATTAATAATTCCCGCGGTTCGCAGGGACTGCTTCTCGGCCGAGGCCGCGGTTGATTGCGGGGAGTTGCGGCCTGCCGGATTGCACATTCGACGGATTTCAGGCTAAACAGATAACGGTGGTCGCCGTAGCTCAGCTGGATAGAGCGGTTGTTTCCTAAACAACAGGTCGCATGTTCAAGTCATGCCGGTGACGCCATCTTCCGACAATCCGCTGCGCCAGCGTCTCGGTTTCAATAGCGGGGCAAGCTTGGACGATTGTCCGAGTTCTATCAGTTCAGACACAATTTTTGCAGATTGAAGTGATGCACTCCAACCGCAGGCCAGCCAGCCCGTTGATGCCAAAATTCGACCCAGCCGCCCGACGTCACCCAGCACGGGCAGTTCGTCGCAGGGCAAACAATCCGTCGCATATCTTGCAGTTTTGAGTTCAACCCGAATGTCCGAAGGTTCCGGACTGCGAAGATAAGATCTGAGTGCCGGCAGATAGAAAGTCACAAGCCATTGTTGCAGACGGTTTTTCAAGTCGTCGCCGACTTTTTCACCCGACAAGTTGATTCCGGCACCGGCCGAAGGCAGCAGGAAACGGGGACCGGTCATCCGGACAGCCCACGTTCTGAGTCCGTCTGAATCCTGATGCGGATAAAAAACCGATGCGACGTGCCCGTTGCATGCACGCACCGCAACGGGTTCAGCCTGCGGCGGACAGATAAGGCCGGTCGTCCAGTGCGACTCAATATCGGTCATCGGAATCAGCATGTCTTTGAGCCACGGTTCAAGTTTTGAAATCTCAAAACCATTTGCAAGCAAAATTATTTCGCTTTGAATCTGTTCTCCTGAGGAGAGTTTTGAAGTGCAAAATTCATTTGATTCCGCAACTGCTTCAACGCGGTCGCATTTGAACGAAAGGAACTGCCGCTCGTTTTTGGGAATCTCCGCACATATCTTTTCACCGAACCAAAAGGCAGGCGCAGGCTCTTCGAAAATTTTGGTCTCTGCAAATGTCTGCGGCCGGCTGAGTCCGAGATTCTGCTCCGCGGCCTTGTTCAGCTCGTCAATTTCATGTGCGAGTATGCCGGCTCTGACGCATTTCAGAGTCTTTAATTCGCTCAACTGGAAGAATTCCGGAATCAGATTCTGTCCGTGTTTGCAGTAATCCTGCAGCCAGTGTGCCATCGGCAAACCGTGAGCAACAACCGCCCTCGTCGGCGGATCGTTCAGGCTCGGCCAAAAGACTCCAAGCCCCTTTTCCATCCAAGGGGACACGTTGCCTGCGATGTTTGGATCAATAATGACTGTGCGGATTTTTTTGCGTGCGAGAAGCCGGCCGCAGGCCCATCCCAACGGGCCGCCGCCTGCGATAAGAACATCAGGGTTGTTTGTTTTCCGAGAGAGGGCGTTCACAGACTATCCCCGACCAATGTCCAAGACTCACGACTTTTTTTACAATACCACCGCTGCGTTGAACGAGGTCACGGAAATCGTCAATTTCCGTATTGAGGATTCCCGAAACGATGATCGTACCGCCGGTGCGGGTGTGGCCGACAATGTCTCCGAAAATTTTGGTCAGCGGGCGGAGCTGAATATTTGCAAAAATAAGATCAAAATCCTTGTCGGCGATCTCTTCGATGGGAGTGCCTGTAAAGGTTGTGTTGGAGATGTTGTTGTCCTTCGCGTTGACCTGCGCAATGTGCACGCTGTTCTCATCAATGTCGTTGCCGACAATTTTTTCGCAGCCGAGCATCGAGGCCGCAATCGCCAGAATGCCTGATCCCGTGCCGACGTCGAACACTTTTTTCGGAACCGTTTTGAGTTCGAGGAGCAGCTCGAGGCAAAGTTTTGTTGTTTCATGCTGACCGGTGCCGAAGGCCATGCCGGGATCGATGATGATCTTGTGCGGCTGCGCAAAATCGGCCGGATTTTCCCAAGGCGGCAGAATGGCAAACCGGCCCGCGATGTCGATGGGCTTGAACGAAGCTTTCCAAGATTCCCGCCAATTCTGGTCGGCAATCGGCTGCAAAATCAGTTGTCCGGCTGACAGAGGAATTGATCGTGCCGAAGTTTCGGTCAGCAGATTGTCCCGCAGTGTGCTCAGATGCTGCATGTCTTCGCTGTAAAGGATAACCGGTACCTGACGGACAAGTTCTCCGTAATAATCGCGGCTCAGATGCTCGTAATCGTATTCAAATTCAACATCGCAATCGAGAGCACCCTCGACGAAATTATGCTCGTCGAACTCGTGAAGAATGTCGATCAGTGCGTCTTTTTGCGTGTCGTCGATATGGATTCTGAGTTCGTAGCAGACTGGGTGGGACATGGAGGCCTTTCTACTGCAATCTGTCCTCCACTGTCCGGAGGAGCTGAGCCGCTTTGGCGTAATTGGGTTCACGGGCCAGCGCAAGCTGGGCGTATTGCCGCGCTTCGCCGAACTTCCCCCATTTGGCATAGGCTAGGCCGATGTTAAAGAGAATTTGATGCCTGTTGGTGTTGGTCGGCAGAACCATTTGCGCCTTTTTGTAATGTTCTATGGATTCCGCATACTTTCCTGCCCTCACGAGCTGAATTCCGTAGGCATTGAGGTACGAGGCCACACGGGTGATGTCCCCGCAATGTTCAAGAAGAATTTTCGCGGCTTCATAGTCGCCGAGTGCCAGTTTGATGCGCGCGAGGTCTTCGCGGGCCTGCATGGAATGTTCGTCAAGACTCAGCGCCCTTGAGAAGGCTTTGTCGGCATGCTCCAACTCTCCCAAGGCCAAGTGACATTCGGCGATTCTGGCAAGTCGCATGGGGTGGCGCGGGTTGTTGAGCCTGAGCTTTTCGTAAAGGGACAAAGCCTCCCGCAACTGACCGCGTTCCATATGAAGGTCGGCTAGTCCTTGTAAAGCTCTTAGATAATTAGGATTTTTATCGATAGCGCGACGCAGCCACTGCTCTGCGGCGTTAAGGTCGTTGTCCATCTGTGCTTTGCGGGCCATCAACTCGCAATAACGAGCCGTATCGCCGAGCTGCTTGAGAAGCTCATCGGAAACGGTCATTTTTTGTTCGTCGCCGGTCGAAGACCACTGTTTCAGCACTTTTTCGAACCGCCGAGCGCTGCGTTCGGCCGGATTGCCGCCGTCGTCATTTTCAATTGCGATGAGTTTGGCGACCTTTTGGGTAAACTTTGAACAATCCTGATCCCATTCCGTTTTGCGGCCGGTGATGGGGTGAACGCATCCGATTCCGAATTCACCGAGAAAAGTCACCTCTTCGCGGGACAAACTTTTTGCAAGGATCGCTGTCCGCCTCAATAGCGGGTCTCCGTGCTGCGTGGCGATATCGCAAATTATTCCTTCTGAACTCCGGTGTGAGGGTGATGTCTGTTCGAGCAGGGTTTTCCAGTCCTGCATGGGGTTATTTTCCCAAACAAGAATGACGGCCGAAACATCCTGAAGAGGCGCGTCCGGAGACCCGACTCTCAGCGTTCCGCATCTGCGGATGTTCGCATTCGGGAAGCTTTTCCACAAAGCTTCCATCATAATTTGCATCAGCCCGAGGTCATCGCCCACAAGCAACAAATTGGCGTGAGATTCTGAGGGTTTCATGAGTGGCTCCTCTAAACTTATGATACCCTGTCTGGGGTATCGGAGGTTCGGCGGGAAACGTTAATCTGCGCCGGATGCCGATTTTCGGCGGACAATAATTTTTGCTTTTTTGGGGCCGGTTAATAGCGGCTTAGAGCCATCGTTGGAGACTGCTTGACTGCCATGAAACCATCGCAGCACCACAGAAATGCAGCGCGCTGTATCGTTGTCGGCGGCGGAGCTCTGGGATTTTTGCTGGCTGAAGGGTTGTCGCAGGCAGCAGAGGGTTCGGCTTTCCGATATGATGTCGTTGTTGCCGGAAGACGCATTTTACCGAAAGTTCTGATTTCACTGTCCGGCAGCGGCGGACCCAGACCTTCTCATATTCCCGTCGTCCTCGGGACTTCCCGCGAAATACTGGAGCAGTCGCAGTCAGAAGGATACAGCGCAGTTTCAATTTTTTTGTGCGTTCCTCCTGAGTCGACCGAAATGGTTTTCACAGAATGGATCATCGCAGCCGGAAACCAGAGTTTGAAAAAGAGCATCGAAATTGTTTTTTGCAACAACGGAATTTTATCTCCCTCTGTGCGAAAAATAATCTCGGAAAAGGCTTCGGAAATAAATTTTCTCAGAGCCGTTTTCTTTGTCGGTGCCGTGCGGATCGAGGGAGACGGGCTTTGCCGCATCGTCCACAACGGCGGTCAACTTGTCCGCTGGGGCTACCTTCCCGTCCGGCTTCCGGTCAGCGATTCCGGAACGCAGGCAGCTCAGGTTCATAAGACATCCTTCTGGATGAACCACAGCAAAAGTTCCGGTCAGAACTCATTTTCCACCGGTTTTTTAAATTGGAAATTTGAAGAAAATCCGGACAGGCTTGAATGTGAAAAGTTCTTTACGAATTTCATTCTGGCCGCAGTCATCGGTCCCCGCGCAGGAACGAATTCCGAAATTTTTGAAAAGTCATCGGATGCAGAACGGACTCTGCTGGCAGGGCAGTTTGCAGATTTATGGACGGATGCAGGAATAGAGCGGACATCGTTGCTGGAAAACCTGAAAGAAACTGTCGAAGCAACTGCGGCCAATATCAATTCCCTGAGTCTGCAGGGTGTGAACGGTTCAACTTCCGCGGCAGAATATTTTTTTCGCATTGTTGAACAAAGGATCCTTGCAAGCGGCCGGCCCGAAGCCTTTGATGAACTGAAGCAATTCCTTAACTCGGCAAGACAATCGTGGGGACTTAAAGCGTGAGCTCAGAACCAACTTCGGCGGATGCCGGACTAGCAGTCAAACCCCCGTTTCTCACTTTTGTGCTCATTGCCGTCAATGTGCTGATCTACATTTTAATTCAGTATCAGGGCGGACCGACGTATGAAAACCTGATCCGCTACGGTGCAAAGGAAAACGGACTCATTGCCGAGGGCGAAATCGGGCGCTTGTTTTTTCCCATGTTCTTGCATGCGAGTCCCGCCCATATCCTTTTCAACATGTTTGCTCTGTATCAATTCGGAAGAATTTTTGAAGTTCTCACCGGAGCACGGAATTTTTTTGTTACATATGTTTTGGGCGGTCTGGCCGGAAACGCTGTAAGTTTTACCTTCACGCGCTCGCTTTCGGTCGGAGCATCGAGCAGTCTTTTTGCGCTGCTTATGGCTTTGTATGTTCTTGAGCGTTACCAGCTCAAAATCAATGCCGAGTCAACCGGCATCAAAGCCAAAACATCACTCGGTCCGATTATCATCATCAATGCCGTAATTACTTTTGTCATTCCAAATATCGACTGGGCATCTCATTTGGGCGGGGCAATTGCCGGAGCTTTTATCGGAATCGGAATTGTCATGAGGCACAAGATGAGTGTCCGCATGATGAGTATGGTGAAATACTGGCGTGTGGACAATGAAATTTTGAATGTGAAATTTTACCACCGCGAAGGATTTTATCTTGGTACGGTTGCATTTTTGGTTCTGATTTCGCTTTCAAAAATTCCGGCTGTCGCTTTTGCGGACAGAGTCTTCGGACTCGGGGTTTTGGATGCCAGCCAGACCAAATTGCGCGGCCATTTGGTCTCTGAACTTCCGGCTTACCGCAATGCCTTCGACGATGTTTTGTCGCCTGCCAATCCCGAGCAGATGATTCATTACGCACTGGAGCAGCATGTTGCCGGAAAGTATGAGTCCTCCGAAGCTCTCTTCTCGGTTCTTCTGAAGATGAACCAGTCGGGTCTGGGCAAGCCGGAGTTTTCGTCCAAATCAACTGAAGCTTTGCTTGAGCAGGCGATTGAATATTCTCATTTGCGCAGACAGCTCGACTCCAGCCTGATTGAGGCACTCACCGATGAGCAGCGGTCTGTCAAAGGAGATCCGCAGTTCTGCAGAAAGGCCGCCGATTATGTGCGCGGACTGGGATTTTTCGGTCTGTCGGGACTTCTCTACAAATGCGCATTCTACGAAGATTTCGGCAACAAGAACCTCGCACGGCAGGCGATTGCCGACTTGTGGCTGAATACCCGCCGCTGTGAAGGGCAAACACCCCGTGAAATACTGATAACCGAGGACGACGCGAGATCTGTTTCCGATTTGCGTCAGGCTGAAAAATTGCGCCGCCGCGATTGTTTTTTCGACTTGGAACTTTTCCGGTCGGAGCTCATCCGCGGCGAAGAGTCGGGTTTGCTGGATGCCCGCGGAGCAAAACCAAAAACGACGGACAGGCAGCTATAGTATGTTCATGAGTTGGCGATATCGGCGAGTAATTGCCGCAGCAGCGCTCCCGCTCCTGCTTTTGCTTGAGCTTGTTTCAGGCTGCGGACCGCAGGACAGTCCATTGCAGCTGAGGACAAAAATTTCACCCGTCGCGGTGAAACTGCCGACATCGGCAAATATCGACAGCTGGTACCGCAGCTGGGACAAAAAAACTTTGATTGCCGGAATTTCCGAAAACAGAAGTCTGACGGCAGACGCGGCTATGCAAAATGCCCGTCTTGTTTTCGCCCGTTCGCTGATGAATCTGACCGGAGGATTCAGGTCTGTTCCGGTGCTGAAGTCCGAAGAACTCCAAGCCGGCGTTGCGCGGCTGTTCAATCCGGAGCAGTTGACGCTTCTCGATGATGCGGTTTTTTCGGACAATGATCTGAGCATCGCAAAGCCTCAGACCGGCGATGCGCAGGTCAACAGGCGGCTTGCCGTTTATTTTATGAGAACGTCTGATGTCCGTTCAGCTCTGCAATATCTTTTGGATTCGGGTGTCCGGCAGGCCGGACGGTTTTTGAATATTTTCGATACCTATTCGGGTGTTCAGTCGCTGATGCAGAGTCTTTCGCAAACTGAATCTGTTGAATGGGTCGAGCCGAATCTTATCGGTTATCTGCCGCCTCAGAGTGCAAGAAAGGCGCGTGAATCTCAATCTGAGGGTGCGCTCGGTCTTGCTCCGGAGTTCAAATTCAATACTTCAATTGTTTCAGTGTTGAAAAGGATGCGCGCCGACAGTGCTTTTTCTTTTGTCGAGCGCTCCAGACAAAGCCTGCCGGCCGTCACCGTTGCAATTTTGGATACGGGTGTCGATTCCTCGCATCCCGAACTTAAAGACTTCATGTTCGTGAACCCCGCGGAGCGGGCCGATGGCGCAGACAATGACAACAACTGTTTCATTGATGACATTCACGGAATTGATGCGACCTTTGAATGCGGGCGTGACACCGGACCTGATCCGAAGCCGGGTCATGCCGACCTCGGAGGCGCAGGAAAGTCTTGTCCGCGCATCAGGCCCGATGATGAGCTGTCGGCAAATTGCGGTCACGGAAGTCATGTCGCCGGTTTGGTCGCGGCAAAGCACGGCGGTGATC
>RFOM01000094.1 GCA_009926615.1 Pseudomonadota bacterium | reverse complement strand
AGCTCTTCACGGGCAGCCGCGCGTCGTCCGCCGCGCGGAACTCCAGCGCGTCCTCCACGAAGCGCCGCCAGCGCGCCGTCCCCAGCGCCAGCGCCCGCCCGCGCCCGTCGCGCGGCACCTCGAGCCGCGCGATGCCGCCGTCCGCTGCCAGCAAGAACGCGCCCGCGCGCTCCGCCGCCGCGCCCGTGCGTGCCGGGGGCATCCGCCGCGAGTGCGGTCGCACCCGCCCGCGGTCGCTTTAATCCCCGGAAAAGCCACTTGGAGACCGCGCAGAGCCGCCGGCGCCCCGAAAATCCGCTGCCAACCGAAACGAGCACTTCAAACTTGCACTTTTGAGCCGGCGACCCCTCGCGCTGCTTTCCGGTACTCAGCAGGCCAGGCCCGCGAACACCTTTTCCTTGACTCCAAATTCTATATAACATCCCGGGCCTCCCGGCTTCCCACTTCCGAACTCGCGCGTCCGAGCTCGCGCGTCCACACCGCGTCCCCCATGGAAACCATCCTGCGCGACTCCGACGCGCTCCAGCTCATCGCCGCGCAGCTCACGCGCGAGCAGGGCGGCCTGCTGCTCGCGGCCGTGTGCAAGGCCTGGGCGGCGTTTGTGCGCGCTGCGGACGCGGCTGGTGATGCCGGCGCCGTTGCGGCCTGGCGCCCGGGGCTCGAGACCTACAGCCTCGAGCGCGTGCTGCCGCGCATCGACCGCCTCTGCGATGCTTCGATGTGGTACGGTGTCGACGAGGAGCCCCGTGCACTGCTCAAGAGCTTCGCGGGCTACATAGGGTCGCTGCACGACAGCGGCGTCGTCAAGTTCGTGTTTGACAGGTCCCTGGCGACCAAAGGAAAGAAGCCGTCATTGCTCGGCTGCCACACGCTGCAGGTGCTCCAGCCCCTCAGGTTTCGGTGCGAGCTCCACCAGTGGATTGCCGACACCCAAGCGCGAGCAGCACAGCTCAATCGGGGATGGCCCGAGCTCGAGGCGTATGAGGATCCCTCGGAGGTCATCCTCGACCTTCTGCGCAGGCTCGGCCTCAGGAGGCGCAGGGTCACGCGTAAGCAGACGCGCAGGACCGTGTTCTTCCCCGCCGACAAGCGCGTTGCCAAGAACGAGCCGCTGTGGCACAGGGTGTACGTTGCGTGAGTTCCCGCGCGCCCGGCCCTCCGCCGCTTGCTCTTGCTCTTCTTGGTCGTCCTCAACTTCGGCTTCCTCCCGTGCTTCCTCGCCTTCGCAGCGCTCGAGCACCTCGTCGACGCCTCTATATGCAATCTTTGGTTCGCAACACCAATCACTCTGTCAGGGAAATCATAGAAAAAATAAAATCTATTCCTGTCCAATCACATAAACACCAACCCAAACATGGAAAAATATATATCTTTGGATACAAGACTTTATGTTTTGGTGATGTCCGTGGTCGGGTGTATAGTCACTGTCTCGATAATTGCTGAAAACAACATGCAGTTGCAGCGTGACCTGATCACATACCCCGTGGATGAACATAACAAAATGCTGACTACGAGATTGTGCGCGAGACATGGAGATGTACTCTACGGTATATTTTCGACAGTCGACAAGATGCAAATGCGCAACATAGTGCGACAGCAGGTCCAGTGCAACCTCAACAGCATACAGCACCACACTATCTTTGTCATCGGGAAACCACGTACTCAGAAGGAGTATGATACCATGCACGAAGAACAGAGACTGCATGGTGATATATTCATATTATCATGCGAGGAGAACATGAACGAGGGCAAGACCTATACCTACTTCAAGGAGGCGTTGCAGATGTTTCCGTGCTTCGATTTCTATGCCAAGGTCGACGATGATACCGCATTTGCGCCAGACAAACTGTCGGCTAAGATTCGTTCCGTGCCTAATGACACACCACTCATCATCGGGAGGACACTGTCAAGTGATGACTTATGGTTGTTGTCCTTGAAATGGATTTATTATGGGTTTCGTGATTTGTCATGGACAATGCGTAAAAACTACACCGCAGGCTTACTCTATGTGTTGAACACACAAGCTATCAGACAATGGATTCAACTGAACCCATTGTCTACACAACTGTATGGCGACGAAGACGTCAGGACGTCATACTATATGGACCTTATCGGGGCCAAAGTGATCAACCTAGACATTGCAATCCACGATTACATAGGGGCTAACATTTACAATCAACTAACCACCTGGAAAGCCGAAATTACAAACACTTCTCTGGCAGTACACAAGTGCAAAACCCCCCAGTTGTTATCAAATGCATTTGCATCGATATGTGCATAACACGAGCCACCCCTCAAGTCTGTGCAGAAGCGGCATCCGACACTCGCCTGACAGCATGTTTATTCAACAAAGTTTATTCAATAAAACGCGCGTGGCTCACATCACCGCAGGACAGTGCTTAGCTCGCGACCGCCACGGCGCGAGTGCTCAGACGCCGACAGCGGCCGCTGCCCGTTGTTCTTTCCGTCCGGCCTCTGCTTGATCGCGTGCGTCAGGCTGCTTGGGCTTCTTGTTCAGGCCCGTCAACATCTTCACTCCCAACGCGATGTGAGGCTCCATTTGGTACTCTCTGAGGATCTCCACAGTCTCGTCAGCCAGCAGAAGCTCATCAAGGGGCAGAAAACCCCTGCTCGTGTAGAAATCTAGGAGCTCAGGTCCGGGCTTGTAGCTGAGGAAGGCGAGCGTGTGTCTGCTCGTCGTCGGCACGACTTGCACCACTCTGTCGAGTAACAGTGTGCCGACCCCCTGTCTCTCGTATGTCACGCAGAGGTATTTGATATAGACCCCGTGCTCCTCGCTAATGTTCGCATGCACAAACCCGAGCACCTCAGTCGGTCTTCTGTTCTCATCTACACTCACTGCAAACAGCGTGATGAAATTTTCATCGCCCATGTCCTTGCGCAACAATGGATACCACTCCTCAAAACTTTCGTCGGGTATATCCAAGTATTTCCACATCTTCTCTAGAAGAGCTTGGACCTGCGGCCTCAGCCCCTCTGTATTCCAAAACCAATAACGCATGCCATCCGGCCCTTTCCAAGGCACTACATCCAGCGACATTCTTCTTCTACAGCATTTGATCTTAAATACACTCATTACGTAAGTCCTCCTCCTGCTAACCATGCTCTATTTCAGACCCACAAAGCCATGGATTTTATATCGTCGCTTTCTGCCGACACCTACTCGATAGCAGGCGCGGCGGCGCAGCAGGGAGTCATCGCTCGATGGCTGCAATCGCCAACAATCGCCTACGACACATGGCACGAGTTCTCGGCCTTGCTCATGGAGGCACAAGAGACCTACTGCCGCTGCCTGGTGGTTTCTGTGATGCAGGAACTGGACGCTCGCGAGCTACCTCTGCGGGAAGCAGCGAGGAACTTTTCGTTCACGCTCTCGCACGCCCAGGCACAAGGACCCCGCATCCTCATGGGCTTGACGAAGCAAGAAGGCGCATGGTGGTGCGCCGTGGTCGCACACTTCGTGCACTCTCGCGTCCTGCGCGCCTCAGTAGTCTACCAGCGCACCATCGAGCGGCTCGAAGACGCGGAGCTGGGAGGGCCCGCGGGCAGTGCACAGGACGAGTTGCTTTTCTGCAGACGCATCTCGGCGTTCCTAGAGGTTTTGCACGAGGAAGTGCGACACACATTCTCGGGTGTCGCGCCCTGGAGTGTGCACACGCTCTCTTCGGGCTTCGTGTCCACTCTCATTGCCGAAAACTTCACGTTTTACGACGACCCCGAGCGCACCGCTTTCACAAACTCGCAGTTTCGGGACATTTTGCTCGCGCTGTGCATGGGACTACACCCGTCCTTGGGCGCCAGCAGTCCGCTGTTGCCAATGCACGACGAGCTCATGCTAACCTTGTGCAACCTTGTGTGCGCATCGGCACGACGGACACGGTAGTGAAAGATGGGAGGAAGCTCACATATTTCTAGCAAAATGACGAGAACCATCGCCGGATTTGGGATCTCGACGACCGCAAACTAACTGAACTTGAACGAAGAGTGCGTCGAGTTCAAACCCCTGGAGGTGCATGCGTCACTCAGAAATCGCGGCCGTCGCCTCTGTCCGTATATTCACACATGAAGCAATGAATTACAAAGACGAGGCCTACGAGACACTGGCTGCGCGATACAAGCAGCTGCTGTTCCAACGCCTACGTGCACAGGCGGACTCTCGCCCAACCGTGGTCGTCGAGCTCGGCATCGGCAACTTCGGCAACGCCCCGTACTACGCGGGCTGGGAAGGCGTCGAGGTGCTCGGAATCGAGCCGGACACGTCCAAGCACGCCGAGGCCATGTCGCGCGCCGCCTCTTTCGGGCTGCGGCTGCGGCTCTGCGCGGACCGCGCCGAGCGCCTCCCGCTCCCCGCGCGGAGCGCCGACGCCGTGGTGAGTACGTGCACACTGTGCTCCGTGGACGACCCCCGCAAGACGCTCGCGGAAGTGCGCCGCGTGCTCAAACCAGGCGGCGCCTTCGCGTTCCTCGAGCACGTGAGGTGCGAATCGGACGAGCGCCTGGCCGCGAGACAGGATGCGGCAACGCCTCGCGAGCTCCGCTGCTGGGGCTGCCGCTTCGACCGCCGCACGCTCCGGGACATCGAGGCCGCGGGCTTTGCTTGCGTGCGCGGCGTCGGCGACGGCGACGCGTGCTACCTCGAGCTCCCCACAGAGAGCGACTTGATGTCGCCCACGGCCGTCGGCATCGCGCGCGTGCAGCATCAACCCTGAACGTGCAGGCACAAAGCGTCTTTACCGTGCTCTCTCAGCCCCGAAATAGTCCACTGGAAAGCAACACTTGCATATTTAAGAACAAGACGAATAGAACATACAATGGAACACAAGCGATGTGCTCACACGAAAAAGCGCCCCCGGTACACGCTCGACCCCGACCCCGAGCACACGCACCCGTCTGCCGACTGCACGGCCGCCGTCCCAGAAGACCTCGCAGGCCCAGCCTACCAGGGCGACGCAGAGACCGTGCGCAAGCTGCTGCAGGGCGGCGCGGACCCTAATGCCCTTGACGCCCGGGGCGCCACGCCCCTACACATCGCGGCTACAGAAGACAACATACACTGCGTGGAAGCGCTGCTCGAATTCAAGGCCAACCCCAACCTCACCGATAAGGACGGCCAGACTGCCCTGCTCATCGCGGTGATATACAAGAACCAGCGCATCATACGCGCGCTGCTGGACGCCGGCGCCGACCCCAGCATCGCAGACCACGACAATCAAACGCCGTTGTCCTGGGCGGCGATCCTCGATAACAACAGACCGACAATCTCCACTCTCGGGATTATGCGCACGCTGGTCCGCGCCGGCGCACGCCACACCACCGTCCACGGGCTCACGCCGTGCAACGCCGTGGCGCGCCTGGCCAGCAGAGGCGACACAGAGACGATGTGTCACCTGCTCCGGTGTGGCGCTCCCATCACAGCGCAGGGGTCTTTCCGCTCGCCGCTCTACGAAGCGGCCGAAGCAGGCCAGATCGCAACCGCGCTCGCGCTGCTGGGCGCCGGCGCCAGGGTCGACGAGTTCCATCCATATTACGGAACCCCCTTGCACGGCGCTGCACTCGGCGGCCACGCCGAGGCCGTGCGCGAGCTGCTGAAGGCCGGCGCGGATGTCCACATCAAGCGCAACGGCGAGACGCCCCTCGCGAGCGCCGCCGGAAAAGGAAATGTGGCCGTAGTGCGCGCGCTCGCGGCGGCCGGGGCCGACATCGACACCAAAAACGAAGAGGGGCAGACGCCCGTCTGGATCGCGGCGCGCGACTGCCGCACAGACATGGTCCGCGTGCTCGCGGACCTCGGCGCCGACCTCAACGCCGTAGACATGAAATGGTGGACGCCCCTTCAAGCCACATTATACACGTCGATGGGTACAAAAACAGAGACCGCGCGCGCGCTGCTCGAGGCCGGCGCGGACCCGGAGGCGTTCTTCTCGTGCGGCCGCATGCCCATCGCCGCCGCCGCGTCCGATCCGTACAAGATACGCCTTTTATGGACGCTCGCGCGCGAGTATGGCGCCGACCCCCGGGGCCGCGGGCAGCGGGCGTTTGCGCGCGCGCAGCAGAACGGGCTTGCGTTTGCAATGTTGCGCCTGTCCGACAACAGGGGCCTGCCCGACGACATTCTGCGAAAAATCTTGCTGCCCTGGACCATGCCGGAGACCGCGCACGCCATCGCCACCCGCACCGGGAATCGGGACGGAGCCGCCCTGCTCGCGTGGCTCGCGGAGCTGCACGACGAGCCGCCGGAGCACGCCGCTGCCAACGCCGCGGCGTGCAAAGGCCTCTGCCGATGGTGCCAAAAACCCATGCGCGCGCCCGTTGCCCTGGTCCCGTGCGGCCACTGCGCGTGCCCCGAATGCGCGCATGCAGCGCGCGGGGACGTGTACGGGCCGTGCTTCGCGTGCGGAACCGCCGTCCTCCTCCGCGTGCCGGCGAAGACGTTCCCCCCGCAGCGGGCCCTCATCTGAGCGCACACCGCCCGGAAGTCCGCCCGCGTGACAGGATCGTCTCCGCGCATGCATTTTCGGTCTAGTATACCACGGGACAATAAAGAAAAGCCGTTGTTGCTCAAGTCTCAATGTTACATTCGTTACACTCGTTGCATTCGTTACACTCGTTGCATTCGTTACACTCGTTGCATTCGTTACACACACTCGTTGCATTCGTTACACTCGTTGCATTCGTTACACTCGTTGCATTCGTTACACTCGTTGCATTCGTTACACTCGTTGCATTCGTTACACTCGTTACATTCGTTACATTCGTTACATTCGTTACACTTTGTAGTATTACACTTATGGTGCATGCGCCGCTTCTGCGCTCCCGGACGTCCCGGCGTCGGCGGCCGTGGTCTCCGCGGGCAGGCCGACGCTGCGTCGCAACATCCGCGCCGTGCGCTCCGGCCGTGGCAGAGAGTGTTCCCAGAGGCGCAAAAAGTTCTCGCTCGTAAACTCCACGCCCGTGACCGCCATGATCGACGCTCGCACGGAGCGCTCGCGCTGAAGCTTTTCGGACAGAATCCGCAAGTCCGAGTTCCAGTCAGCGTGGAGGTTGCTGCGGAACTTGTTACAGCCTCGGATGCGCTCCATGCAGGCAAGCATCGGCTCGTCGAGGTATCCCGAGAACACGTGCACGCCCGCGGACATCCGCAGCGTCGACAGGAAGCTCTCCAGCCAGCTTTCCAGCTCGTCGCGCCCTACGTGGAGCAGGTCAGCGCGTACCACCACCAGCGTCTCCATGCTCCCCGCGCGCGTTTGCCCACTCATGTACATCCTCGGCCGCATGCTCCACGAAAAAAATTCGAGCAGAGTCCACCGGGCCGCGTCGCTCGGCGCGAACCCCCAGAAGCTGAAGCACACCTCGTGGTGCACGTGGAACTGGGCGTCGCGCGCTGGCCGCAAGCTTGTTTTCGACGAAAACATCGCACGCACGCTGCTCGTGCCAGTCTTGTCCAGGCCCCACGCCGCGGCCAGGCGGGCGATCATGTGCCGCCCGTCGTCTTGCGGCCGCCGAATGCGCGGCAGCGGCGCACACTCCGCGGCACACGCCCCCGCCTGCTCGCTCGTGCCATCAGCAACCGACACACGCCGCTCGCCGGCGATCTTGCGATCAAGAACCGGCGCACTCATGCTGCGAGCAATCTGTCTGTCAGCACGCCAAGCGTTTATATTTTTTTGTTTCGCGCGCGCGAGCGCGTCGAGCGCCGCGCGCCCCGCGCGCACCCTCTGCAACAGCTCGCAGCGCGGAACACATTAAACTACAGATTTGCCCAGACGCCTCTGTCTTGTCCGGCTCGCCACCTAGCTCGGTCACAGTCCGAGAGCGACGTCCGCGAGCTCAGCGCCCGTCAACGCGTGCGCCCGCGCGCCCCAACCCGTCCGAACGAAAAGTGGCCTGGGCCCACCGACGTTTTCCAGAAGTGTAACGCTCTCACCGTAACACCCATTTTATTCAGTTCCGCGACTCACACCTCAAACAGAAAAACAAAAAAATGTAACGCCTATATAAATCCCTGCACAGAGTTTCCGAGAACAAGCCCTCCACGGCACGCATAGCGCGCATGAGCAGCCGCGCCCGGTGGGAGCTCACCCACGCCGAGAAGCAGATAGCCCTGTGGAGCAAGGCCAACCAAAGCGTGCTCAGCAAGTTGCGTGCCGAGGCCGCCCGCCTGCAGCTCGTGCAGGAGCAGCTCGTTTGCGAGCAGGCGATGAGTCGCCGCCTGTGCGGCGAGGACCTCGACGCACACAGCGAGTCCGACCTGCTCGCGCTCCGCGCGCAGTTGGCGACGGCGCAGGACCGCGTCGCCAGCATGCTCGAGCGCCGCGCGGCCGAGGCCCGCGTGTGCGAGAAGTTTCCGCACTACCGGTGCTCGATTTCGCTCTCGCTCATGCGCGACCCGGTCGTCGCGCAGGACGGGCAGTCGTACGAGCGCACAGAGATAGAGCGCTGGTTCAGGGAGTGCACCGACGCGGGGGAGCCGGTCACGTCGCCGCTCCGCGCGCCGCTCGCCTCGGACGCGCTCGTGTCCAACAACAGCCTCCGGCGCGCGATCGAGCACGCCGTCGAGCTCGAGCTCGGCGTGGCGAGGCGCGCGCGCGCCGAGGAGCCCCCGGCCAAGCGCGCGCGCGCCGAGGAGCCCCCGGCCAAGCGCGCGCGCGCCGAGGAGCCCCCGGCCAAGCGCGCGCGCGCCGAGTACACCCTTCCGGCAGTTTGACGCTCGCTGCTCACGTGTGCACCCGTGCAAACCGCTGGAGCGTGAAGTCCACTGGCCTCTCAGAGTAAAGAGCGTTTATTGACTGCAAGAAATAAAGGCAACATCATCACCACTTCGGCACACACTTATCGACGCCACGATATCTTCCCTACTCCACCTCAGGAAGAGCGCTGTGATGCTTCCTGATGTGCAGCCCGAGGCTGTTTGGCGAGGACCATTTGTTGTGAAAGTTGAACTTACAGTGGGGACACACGGCGTCCGGGGGCGACTCGCCGCGCGCGCCGAAGTGCTCGTCCTGCTTCATGCACTGCCTCTTGGGCACGCCACAGATGGCGCAGCCGTCCTCGATGTCGTCGCCGTCGTCGTACTGGCGATCGACAACGACAAAGTTACGCTGCCCCATGTGAAAAAACGCCGTGTCACTCCACTCTCGCTTGAGCTTGTTGCGCGCATTCTCGACGGCCTCCAGCAGACTGTCCATCATGAGCATGTTCTGGATGAACTCATCGCGCTCGGTGGCCGGGACGGGGATCGCAACGCCTGGCATCGCGTCGAGCTCGTCCAAGACCGCAGAGAAGGCATCAAACCCAGTGACCCTCTTCTCGAACATCGAGACCAGGCGTGCCGAAAAGCGCCCTGCGAGCTCCGGTGCGACGGCGTTGGTGGACTCGGGGGGCGCCGGCTTGTCCTCCTTGGGAACCAGGGACCGCTTGCGCTTGGCGCTCTGGGACTCGGGGTTCTCAAACACGTACGCCATGGCAGCTTCTGTTTGCGTTGGTCTCCGACACTCACTTTAATAGCGCATGGTGGGCGAGTTGGAGACCATTCCATCGCGAACTCGCGGTTCTGCGACACTTTTGCCCGCACGCGAAATGAACGTTCAAAGAATACGTTTATCGCGAACCAGCCCTCTCGACGCGTGCGGCGCGCCGAACGTGCTTCTGAATTCTGCGCACGTCCCTGAAGAACGTCATGTGGAGGCGGGTGTGGCAAAACACCCAGTGCCGGCTCCAGATCGCGTCGTATTTCAGCGCGGCGTCGAACGGCATGCGCCTGGGTATGGTCTGCGAAAAGCCGAGATCCTCCAGCATCAGGTACACACACCACGTCGGGTTCTTGCTGTCGTAGCGGTACCGCGTCAGTCTCGGCTCGTGGAAGATGGGGTTCCCGACCACGAGGTCGAGCATGCGCTGGCGCCATTGACGCTCGCGCTTGGGGTTGACGTGAAACTCGCTCCAGCCGAAGAGGTTCCACCGTGCTCCGGCCTCGGCTGCCGAGTAGCGGAGCACGCCGTCGGCGACGGCCTCGTACATGGCGCGCGTCAGGAGCTGGAGACACAAGCGCCAGCCCGAGCCCTCGTTGCGCTCGAAGTCGTCCGGGCCGAAGTCGCAGACCTTGCGCACGCGCGCGAGCGCCTCTTCGATGTCCGTGTGCAGTCTCCACGTGCAGTCGGGGTCGCGACCGCACCGGCTGACGAGCTTGCTGGTCGAGAGGAAGGCGCCGGCGTCGCGCCTCGTGAAGTTGGCAAGCACGGTTCTGATGACGTCCCTGTGCTCAAAGATCGAGGTCATGTGCGTGGAGGCTGCGGGGACGAGGTCTGCAGACGCGTGCCGCTGAGGTCGCGAGGTTTATGATCGGCAAGAAGCCGAGTGCTTTTATGGGGCTCCGTGGTCTCCAACTCGGCCTCAACTCGCCCATGAACCAGCCGCGGCCGTATTCGGCCTGCGGCCGCTCGGAGGCCGCAGCGCGCGCCGGCATGGAGGGTCCGGGCGCGATGGCGCGAAACGCACCGATTCGCATTGTTGCCCACAGTTCGCGACGCAAAGCCCGGCCCGGCGCGAAGCGCACCGATTCGCATTGTTGCCCACAGTTCGCGACGCAAAGCCCGGCCCGGCGCGAAGCGCACCGATTCGCATTGTTGCCCA
>RFOM01000093.1 GCA_009926615.1 Pseudomonadota bacterium | reverse complement strand
CGGCAATGGTACTGCAGTTTTAACTGTGGGAGAGTAGCTCGGTGCAGCCTTTTTATTTCGAATCCCCGAGGATGAAAGTCCTCGGGGATTTTTTTTATTATTTTTTTTTGAGTTTAAAAAGATAAGTATTTGTCTTTTGTATTCTTCCAAATCATCAAACTCACCGTTGCTTTGTCTTCCAGACTTCCTGTGTAAAACCGAACGGCCAGAAACGACTTTCTACCATTTCAAACCAGACATCTGAGGCCGTACTACCGGAAGCTTCGAGAGTAGTGTCGAAAAGCGGAATGCCGCGGTGAATCAAGACCGGAATGCGGGTGATGGTGATATCATTCAGCAGACCTGCTGCCAGAAACGTACGGATAGTCTGACCGCCGTCCAAATAGATTCTTTTCATACCTGAAGCCGCAAAGCCTGCGCAGAGCTGCTTGGGAGAATCAGAGCTGCATGAGACAGTATCTCTCAGGTGTTGAGGGATTTCGATTCCTGCACGACTCAACACGACAACGGGCTTCTGAGCATAGGGCCACTGAGCAAAGCTGAGTACTTTTTCAAAAGTCTTTCGCCCCATCACCAAACAGTCAACACTCGCGAAAAAACGAGCGTACCCGCAGTCCTCGCCTTCAGGCAGGAGGCCATTTGCACGCTCAAGCCAATCGAGGTCCCCATTCGGACGGGCTATAAAACCGTCGAGCGATGTCGCAAGAAACGCTGAAACCTGCATTTTAAATTCCCCGCAGCGGTTTCCGGAACCTTCAGACGGTCTGAGCTCAGAGCCAATTGGTCAAACTTTGTTTGCGCAAGGCCTCATAAAGGAGTGATCTTTCGGTGACAACCATTTCGCGTTCACACATTTTACTGCCCAAATGACCGCGGTGATCATCATACGGGTTGCAAACTGCCAGCCTGTTATTCTCAAGCGGTGCGGCCCCGACGTTCAGAAGATCGCTGAACAACTCGGTATCAATATCTGAAAAGTCACATGTGATAGCTTGACCCGATACATACTGAAGGCCGTGGGCACGGGCCAGAGATTTGGCGATGACTGACTCTTCGACAGCATGTATTTCAATCAAAACATCTGCAATAGACATTTTCCATTGTTCAGCCAGTCGCGATGCAATGATCCAGTCGACATCGTCGATGTCGGACATTGTCCGGAGAGCCTGAAAAAATTCGGGTAAGAGGATTTGCGGGCTGATCATGATTTATGAAGATCCTTCAGGCAGCGCTCTGCGTTGAATTTCCTCAATTCTTTTTTTGACCCGCTCTCTTGAAGATGACCATTCAACGTCGGAATCAATTTTCCATGCCGGATGCTTTTTGAAGATGGCTTCGGCAGTCTGAAAGTGTTTCAGGGCAGCAGGATAATCTCCGACTGAGAATTTTAATTCGCCGACATGTTCATGAATGACGGGTTCGTCAGGCTCGTTTGCCAGAGCAGCACTGAAGGTTTTTTCAGCATCTTTTGTTTGTTTCAGCTTAAATTGAATCCATCCGAGGGTATCCAGATAAAAGCCGTTTTTAGGTTCTTTTTTCAGGGCTGCGGAAATGAGATTCAAGGCATATTCAAGGCGCGAGTTGGAATCAGCGAGTGTGTAGGCAAGGTGATTGAGCGTCTGAACATGATTCGGATGTCTGCCTAACAGTTTTTCCAGATTTTGAATGGAACTTGCCCTTGACAACGTATGTTCCAGATAGGCAGCTCTTAGATAAGAAAGATCGACCGATTCCGGAAATTTCTTTAAGCCGTCTTCAGCGAACTGCTGAGCCTTTTTGAATTGTTTCATTTTTGACAAGGCACCTGCAAGAAACTTGAAATCATCCTCGCTGGCTTTTTGTTTGAGAGAATCATCATACGCATTCAAAAGTGCTTCTGCTGTTGAATATTCTCCGGTATCGATTTTAATGAAAACAATCCGCTGCTTTGAAAGTCTCGCAATTTCATCGTCCGCCTGCACTTTTGAATAGAGTTCAAAGGCCTGCTGCGGATGATTCAACCTTTCAAAACATTGCGCAGCATAGAAATAGAGGCGGTCTTTTTCGTTTGTTTTTTCTGCAAGCGAAAGGAACTTCTTTTTGGCTTCTTCGAAATCCTCGAGCTGAAAGAGGACAAATCCCAATTGAAACATAAGATCAGGATCAAACTGGTCCTGTGAATCTGAAGATGCCTCCAGTCTGAGCAGGAGTCTTCTGGCTTCCTGATATTTATTTCCCTTCAGCAGTTGCGTAACGTAGTAACGGGCAAGTGTATCGTTCTCGGGTTGTTTCTCGTAAGCCTCCCGAAAGTATCGTTCAGCTTCAGGTCCGTTTTTTTCCTGAATGGCTATAAAACCGGCCAAAGTCCAGCCTTCGATATTGTCAGGCGACGATTTTAAAAGTTTGTCCAAAAGGTTCTTTGCTTCTTTGTAGTTTTTTTCTTCGGTTTTGAGTCTGGCAAGTTTCAGCAAAAAATAAGGCGAACGCGGCATCGAGCTGATGGATTGCATGAGCACATCTTTTGCTTTGGTTTTGTTTCCTGTTTCAAGAAGCAGGTTTATGTAGCGTGCAGAAACCTCTTCGTTTCCCTTATGTTTGCGATAAGTGGATTCGAGAATTTCGGTAGCTTCCGGACGATTGCCCCTAAGCTGTGCCAAATAGGCTCTTGCAAGCGAAGGTTCGGGACTTTTTCCGTAAAAAAGCTGCAGTCGTCTGGCAATCTGTTCGGCTTCAGTAATATCTCCGCTGAGTGTTGATAATCTGACAAGTTCAAGGCCCGAAACAAGGCTTGGCTGCGCCGCAAAAACGGCTCTCATCAGTTTTAATGCAGGTTCGAGTTGTTTCTGGTTGATGTAATTTTCCGCCACAAGAAATGCAAAGTCAGCTTCCGCAGTCGTAAGCGAATTTTTGCCGAGTTGTTCGATTATTCTATCCCATTCGTCGCCGCCTCTGGCGTTGGAAAATTCCCTTGGAAGCCTGTCGGGCTGTTTGGGACTTAAAGGAGCGGTGAGATTTTTATCGGTGGTTTTGCAGCCGGTACCGCTTGTCATGAGCAACAAGACACATAAAATTCTGCCCAAAACATTCAAAGAATTGTTTTGAAGGGGTTGCATCATTATGCACGCTCCAGAGCCGCAAATAGTTTTCGGGGAAGTCCGTCAAATGAACCGCTGGACATGAACACAACCGTATCGCCCGATTTTGCCGAGGCAATCAGTTCGCTCAACAGAACATCGTTGTCGCTGAAATATTTAGCCTTGTTTCCGATTAAATTGACGACCTGCGGTCCGTTGAGTGCTTCGTTTTCTTTCAACCGTAAATCAACCGGCACTTTTCCGAGAAAAACAACGTCGGCAGCTTCGAAGCATCCGGCGAGCTGCTTTTGAAGGACGCTTCTTCTCATTGTTGCATTTCTGGGGTCAAAGCAGGCGATGAGGCGGCCTTTACGGCCGCTTGATCGCGTGTAACTTTTGAAAGCATCAAGGGTTGTGGCAATTGCCGTCGGGTGGTGGGCAAAATCATCAAATATGGCGATATCTCTGATCTGCCCGATTAATTCGAATCGTCTCTTTACGCCCAAAAAGGATGAGGATGCCTCAGCCCATTTTTGAATTTCTTCTTTCGCGGGTGAATCCGAGTTAATTGCGGACTGGTCTGAACGCGGGAGTTTGGCCGTAATATGCAGAGCCTGAATCACCGCCATTGCAGCAGTCGCATTCATCGCATTGTGATGTCCGAACATTTTAAGCCGCAGGTCGATTTCCGTTCCTGACGGTGTTCTGACCGTGACAACTGTGCCGTCAATCAGCGTTTTTGAGCTTTTGTACATCCAGTGAGGGGATTTTTGTCCGAACCAGAGAACAGGAGCTTTTGCCCGCTCTACAACCTTTACGACTCGTTCGTCGTCCGCGTTTGCAACAACTATCCCGCCCCTGTCGCGTGTCAGGCAAGCCAACCGGTAGAACTCTTCCTCAATAGCTCCGATGTCGGGATAGATGTCCGCATGATCGAATTCGATATTGTTGATGAGCGCGATTTTGGGTTCATAATGAAGAAACTTTGGCCCTTTGTCGAAAAGAGCGGAATCGTACTCGTCTCCTTCGAGGACAAAGATTCGTTTGGAGCCCAGTTTATAGCCGTGCTGAAAATTGGCGGGAGCTCCTCCTACAAAGAGTGAAGGATCCAGTCCCAGATGTTCCAGCATTTGCGCGATCAGGCTTGTTGTTGAGGTTTTTCCGTGAGTGCCGCTGACAATGATATTGGCAGCGCCGTGAAGAAAGTATTTTCTCAGGGCGGACGGGAAACTCATCACCGGAATATCGGATTGAAGCAGCGATTCCATTTCGAGATTGGGTTTAAGTTCGGCGTTTCGTCGCGTGATAACGTTGGCCAAAATGACCGCATCCGGATTCGTCTGCGTAATTGTGTCGGCATTGTAGCCGACGATTTGCTTAAGTCCGATGTGACGAATGACTTCGTCCATCGGAGGATAAATTGGATTGTCGCTGCCGCTGATATTAAATTGTGCCGATGCGAAAAGGCCCGCAACTGCTGCCATTCCGGTTCCGCCCACTCCGGTGAAATGAATATTCGGCTTGCTGAATTCAGCAGAACCGGATTTCGGCATGAAAAGGTCGGCGGGAAATTTAGTTGCCAGTCCTTCACGGTTCTTAGCTGAAAATTGAACAGTCAGCTGAGCTTCACCGTTGTTCAGCAAAATTTCGGCGGTGCTGTGCGCAACAAGCGGCAGACGTGACTTTGCGTGTCCGAAAACCGGCGCGACCACGACCGGTACACTGACTTTTCTTGCGAAAAGCTCTGCGATTTCTTCTTCTGTCGCATTTTCTGAATCATTTTTAGGACAGTCCGTGAAGTTGCCGATGACAATTGCCGAGCAACGTTCAAGGAAACCGGAATTCAGAAGTGAATCAAATTTTCTGCTTATTCTGAAGAGCTCCTCATTGATGTCTTCCAGAAAAAGAACACAGTCTGCAGGCAACTGAACGTGTTTCAATGCAGAAAAACTTTCTGCAAGGCTCAAATTGAACGGGATGCAAGGACCGGAAAGCTTGCTCTGTCCGAATGTCTTTTTGCCGGCAGGTTTTACTGAGAAGGTCATCGGAGCGGGAGTGCGGTTTTTGATGATGTCGAGCAGGATTTTGGAGTCATTGTTGTCACCGTCGAGCAATGACGGATCCAAAGCGTGATTGGCATGGACGTAGGTGAAATTCGGATGACGCAGAGCAAGGTAGTTGCCGATGAACGAGTTATCCGAAAATCCGACAAAAGTTTTGGCCGGCAGGATTGGCGGCAGAGCAGACTCTAAAAATCGAATCAGTTCGGTCGTTCCGTAGCCGCCCCTCGAAGCCCAAACCAGCGAAAACTTTCTTTGCGTCAGCGCCTGCGAGAGAAGGAGTGCTCTTTCGAGCGGTTTGCCGGCTGTCAGAGAACTGAACTCGGCAACCTCCGGCATAAGTTCGGTCAGCTCAATTCCCAAACCTTTGAGAGATTCCAGACGCCTTTTTTTGTCTTCATCAGAGATTTTTGTCCGGCCTGCGGGATGAACCAGCGCTCCGGTCAATGTGTAGTTGCCCATGAATCTGCCTCCTTGCATCTCAACATGGCGGGAATCCCACTATGATGGCCCGAAAGGAGCAAATGTTCCAGTGCTGAGGTCTAGTACCGCGGGATCGAAGGATCGACCGTCTTTGAGTAGTTATCTATGCCGCCTTTGAGCGAGCGGGCATGAGGGAGCCCATTTTGACGCAGATAAAGTGCTGCGTTGAGACTTCTGACACCGTGATGGCAATAGACGACAACTTCTTTTGCCTGAACACCCTTTTCAAAGATCACAGGCATTGACTTCTCATTAAGCAAAATTGCGTTTCCGCTGATTTTGCAGAGATCGAATTCCCAAGATTCACGGACGTCGACAAGAAGAACTTCGTCTTTGAATGTTGCAAGTATTTGCGACAATGACAGTGCGTCGATTTCGGATTCCTGCATGTCTCTGAAGCCGTTGTTCAGTATTTCAATCATTGCATCTGCGTCTTTGCCGTGTTTTTGTGCGACTTGAGAAATTGTTTCCTGAGGTTCAAAACCGCAGGATGCACATCCTCCCACGTGGAACTTTGAGTGCAGCAGAGCCCTTGCATAAGGGTAGGTCGATTCAACCTGTGCCATGGTCGACTGATGATTGAACTCGCTCATGAAATGTAACTCCTCATGTAAAATGACATGGCTTGAGCCGCGTCCTTGTCCAACGGTGGGCGGAGGCTATAATCTGTAGTCAAAGAACTCAAATCTTTTTTCCGGGAGAGGGAACTCATTTATGCAGGACGTTGCTGCTTGGCTCGGCGAGCGCTTGATGAGTATGCCGGAAGCCGGTTTTGTAAGGTCATCACACCGCAAGGTTCCGGATATTTGCTGCAAGATAGCAGATTTCAAGTACTTTTTTATTCCGCTTGCGAACGGTGTAGGCTCCGGTGTTCTGGCTTCACCCAAAGAACCGCGCGCCGGCGGGCAGGTTTTGGTTATTCTCTGCCATTCGCTTGGTTACGACTCGACCTACCCTTACTGGCACTGGATTGAAGCACTGAATGCCAAAGGGCTGCATGTGCTGTCGATCGACTGGGACGGCCACGGTGTAAACGGCGGATCTTCGCTTGATATGCAGACGGCTTCCAGATCTTTGCCGTTGCTTCTTCAGAAGCTTTACGGGGAGGGCGGAGCCGCGCAATTGTCTCCAAACCGCCATGGTCCCGCCTGTTTTTTGATGGGACATGCTGCCGGTGCTTCGTATGGCCTGCTTGCAGCGTCCCGATCTGATTGTGCGAAGATTATTTCCGGAGTCATCGCAGTGAGTCCGGCAGTGAACACGAGTCAGGACGGCACCTTCAAGCGCGAGAGATGGACCGTTTTGAATCCTGCAGCATGGATCAAAGATTTTCTCGGTCTATTGCCTTTTTACGGTCTTTCGGGAGTTGTGCCTCCGTCCCTCAAAAGACAGGTTAAAAATTTTCCGCTCAGACTCAGAATCGGGATCGACAGGGAAGTTCAGCTGGCAAATTTTGTGAACGAAACTTTTGCCGCCAGAAGAGTTCTTCGCAACGTCAGGACACCGGTGTTGTGGCTTCACGGGGCACGCGACAAGCGGGTGCCTTTCGAACGGGCTCTGACTTTGATGACTGAAATTCCATCGGCCCTGTTCACGCACGTCGATGAAAACAGAGGACATACGCGTATTATGTTCTCATCTGAAGCCCCAACCTATGCCGCAAAATTTATAGAAGCATGTGCCAACTTGAAACACACTTAAGTTCTCGGAGGATTTGTGGTTCTTTTTTCGGGTCGTACGCTTTCAGCGGGGATTATCTGCATAACTTCAATTGCCGGCACAGCCTTTGCCCAACAGGGTTCGTCGGGAGAGTATACTCCCCCCGCAGGAGAGCAACCCGCGTACGGCAAACGTTACACCCCCGGTTCAAGCGAAGCTCAGCACGTTCTTGAAATTAATGCCGCCCAGCTTGCAAACAAGGGCTTTGAACTGGGGTTTGAAACCCGCGGCTCGGAAAGCATGAATTTTGGTGCTGATCTGATTTTTTCTGAAAAATCTGTGAAAGAAGATCCCAATGTGAGCGGCAACACTCAAAGCATGCTGATCGCACCGAAAATAAGACTTTACCCTATGCAAGCGTTGCAGGGCGTATTTTTGGGCGGAAAACTGTTTCTCGGTCAAATCAAAGCATCGGTCAGTGCCGGTGGCGTGGAATCGGAAAATACGTTTACGATCTTCGCTCCTGCCGTTCACGTCGGCTATCGTTTCCTTTCCACGTTCGGCTTTACATGGTCGGTATTCGGCGGGGCCGGAGTGAACTTTCCTCAGCCTAAATTTGAAGAGAAATATCTTAAAGCCGATGCAAAAGGTAAGCCCGGCGTGAGCGGCGCAATTGATCAGCTCAATCAGATAAACAGATCGGTCCGCTACGATATCGGGATTACTTTAGGTGTGGCGCTTTAATCAACGGCGTACTTTGCATATTCCTGCGCAACCGCATTTTTTACGAACGAAATAATTTCGGCAGAAGGAATTAGTTGCGCAGGAGAACGGTTGTCTCTGTATTTGAACTCAACTTTTCCTTCTTTCAAATTACGCGGTGAAAAAATAACTCTCAGCGGAATTCCGGCCAAGTCGGCATCCGCAAACTGAGAGCCGGGCTTTTCGTCGCGGTCGTCGAGCAAGACTTCGATTCCTGCCTTCTTCAGAGCCTCGTACGTCTCCAATGCTTTTTGTTCGGTATCACCTTCTTTTTTGTTGAGAATGCAGATGTGGACGTCGAACGGCGCAACCGTAATCGGAAGAATTGGTCCTCTGTCGTCGTGATGTTCTTCGATGAGTGCGGGCAGAAGCCTTGTGATTCCGATGCCGTAACAGCCCATCACGTGATTTTGGGCGATTCCGCTTTGGTCAAGGTACGTACAGTTCATCGACTGGGAGTAGCGGGTACCCAAATGGAAAATGTTTCCGATTTCGATTCCGCGGGTTTCCTGCAGCTCGCTGCTGCATTGCGGGCATGGATCACCGGCACGGGCAGCCGCAATATCTCCTGTTTTCACGCGTTGTTTTTGCCAGTCATTAAGATTGGCCAAAAAGTCGCGCTCGACATTGAAATTGATCATGTGGTGGTCGGCTTTGTTGGCACCGGTTGCCAGATTGGTCGACTTGAGGACAGTCTTGTCGATGATAATCCAGCATTTGGAAAGATTGAGACCCACGGGCCCCGTTGAACCGGCTACACCACCGGCCGCCTCGATGACCGCGTCTTTCGCGGGAAGAATATCCTTCTGCAGCAGGCCTTTCAGCTTTTGTTCCACGACATCAAGGTCGCCGCGGATGAGTGCAACCACGAGCTCCTGTTCCTTGGTTTGGTACATTACGGCTTTGCAGGTCTGCTGATCTT
Source organism: Pseudomonadota bacterium (assembly GCA_009926615.1). Classification (GTDB taxonomy): domain Bacteria; phylum Bdellovibrionota_B; class Oligoflexia; order Silvanigrellales; family Silvanigrellaceae; genus RFOM01. Next base: position 1,997 of record RFOM01000093.1, on the reverse strand, counting down.
CGATGTTCAAAAACTTTGAGAGTTCAGAGATGGTTTTAATGTTGGGCGTTGAGACTGTTTCAAGAGACTTCAGTGCCTCCTGTGAAGTTTTAAAGGGACTCGCGGCAATCTCCTGATTGGCCTTATAGTCACAGCGGGAACAGGTAATCAGAGTATCCTCACCCGACGGAACGAGTGCCATGAACTCGTGGGAAAATTTCCCGCCGAACATACCGTTGTCGGACAACACGCTTACAAAGTTTTTGCAGCCGGTCCGCTTGAAGAACCGCATGTACGCTTCATGAACACGCCAATAGTATTTCTGCAAATCGTCTTCGCCGGCGTGGAAACTGTATGCGTCTTTCATTGTGAATTCTCGCAGTCGCACAAGGCCGCCGCGGGGTCTGGGTTCGTCTCTGAATTTGGTCTGGATTTGGTACATCATCGCGGGCAGCTGCCGGTAACTTGTCAATTCCGAGCGTGCGAAAAAAACCACCGGCTCTTCGTGAGTCATGCAGAGCACCATGGGTTTGTCATTCCGGTCGGGAAGCCTGAACATATCTTTTCCGATGGCGCTGTATCTGCCGCTTTCGTCCCAAAGTTCTTTGGTGCTCAGACACGGCATTTTGACTTCCTGTCCGTCGACAAGATTCATCTCTTCGCGGCAGATTTTTTCAATTTTTGCGATGGACCGCTGTGCCAGCGGCAGAAGACCGTAAATGCCCGCAGCATACTGCCGGATAAATCCCCCGCGGAGCAGGTATTTGTGGCTGATTAATTCAGCGTCGCGGGGAGTCTCCTTTACAGTTCGGCCGACCAGCTTTGAAAGAAACATAAAAAATCCACTCCGGAAGTTTGATAGTTGATTAAAAATTCACTGATAGGGCTCGATAAATTCGCCCAAAAGCTCAAAGGACGATTTGCCGTACATACCCTGCACGTCCTGCACTCTGAGTTTTCCGTTAGCCCAAACGGGACCGTAAGTCATTGTGGCCTTTCTGCCTCCGGCCATTCTCACGGTGACCATCTGATTTGCCGGCGGCGGAGGCACATGGATGCATGCCTGCGGGCTCGGAACCAGTAAAAATTCGGTGACGTTGCTCGAGTTGTCTTCCAGCGGAATCATGAATCCGGGAATTTTGACCTTTCTTCCGTCAGCATCTTTGAGCGTGCTGCTCATTTTTCCTGTTTTGATATCGAGCTCGCGCAGGGCAGCCCAGTCCAGACTGATGGGTTTGGAACTGTCCGCGGCAGCGGCAAGCTCACTTTTCCCGCGGTTCAATGAGATATAGATGCCGCCGAACCCCAGTGTGAATCCGGCTACACTCAATAGGCAAATTCTGAGCCATAGCGGCATACTGCCTCCTTATACATGACGTCACGAATATACACGGCCTGAAAAATCAGACCAGTTTCAGTTCATGTCTTGCTCTTGCCGCCTGTACTGCTAAGGTTATGCCGAAGACTTTAGTTGAATAAAAATGAGGCAAACGCGATGGATTCCGATGCCCTGTTGAGCCATTTGGAGCATTTGGCTTCAAAACATTTTGGCGTACAGGCACTTCGTCCTCAACAAAAAAACGTTTTTGCGGCACTTCAAAATCACAAACAAGTGCTCGCAATGCTGCCTACCGGTGCGGGCAAGACGTTGCTCTATGCGCTTGGAAGCCAACTCTTTCCGGATGGCGTCACGATCGTCATTTGTCCCCTGATCGCGCTCATGCGCGACCAGCACCAGCGGATGAAGGATGCCGGCATCGACTCTGTTGTTATTTGTTCCGAACAGGATGCGGAAGAGCGACGTGATGCATACAGGCAGATACTTCAAGGACGTGCGCGACTTCTGTTTATCAGTCCCGAAAGGTTCTGTTTGAGCGGTTTCCGGAAATTCATCCGGCGGCTCAATATCGGGATGATTGTAGTTGACGAGGTTCATTGTGTTGTCAGCTGGGGGCATTCGTTCAGGCCTGAATACAGCCAGCTTGCCGGAATTCTCAGCTCCTTGAAGGTCTCCAGAC
>RFOM01000092.1 GCA_009926615.1 Pseudomonadota bacterium | reverse complement strand
AGGCGGGTCGAAGACTTTGCAGCCAAATCAAGCAGTCCCTGTGTGCTGCCTCCGGACGTCCGGCCGCAACCGCCGACGGTGGCCAGAAGTGTCATAGAGGAAAATGAGAGCAGCGCCATAGTGAGAGAATTGTTTGACTTTTTCATTGAGTGTCTCCTCCGGATAATACGAACCGTTGTCTCGCCAAGACTTAAGGTCGGAACTCCGGCAGGTTTCTTGAGCAGGAGGCAATTAGATCAGATATTAAGCAATAATTTCGCTTTTTTAAGAACAGCGCCCAAGCTACATCGTCCGGATGCTGACAACACAAGCCACTTTGTTCTTGCCCCTTTCCGCAAAATAATTCAGTCATTTCGCGGCCCGCATATTTTGCGCGGTCTCCTCGGAGGAAAAATTATGTCCGGCACTTTGAACACCAACTCCTCCTCTGCAATCGTTCCTGAGATCCTTGCACCCGCAGGCGGCCGCGAACAGTTTTTTGCGGCTCTCAACTCCGGCGCGGATGCGGTTTTTCTGGGACTCAAAACCTTCAATGCCCGCGCCCGCGCAGAGAATTTCACGGCCGAAGACCTTCGAGAACTGATGCCGATTGCGAACCGGCACGGGATGAAGGTACTCGTCACCCTCAACATTCTCATTAAAAACGCCGAGCTTCCTGCTCTTGTTGAAACCCTTGCCACGCTTGAAGACGTTGGCGTTCATGCCATCATTGTTCAGGACACGGGTCTTGCGCGCATCTGCAAAACTTATTTCCCGAATCTGAGAATGCACGCCTCTACCCAACTTGCGGTTCACAACCTCGACGGAGTCAGGGCCGCCATGCAACTCGGATTCCGTCGGGTTGTTCTTGCGCGTGAACTGACTGCGATTGAAATCAAGAAGATTCGTGCGGCTATTCCGCGCGAGGAAGTTGAACTGGAAGCCTTCTGTCACGGAAGTCTTTGCTATTCATATAGCGGCTTGTGTTTTTTCAGCGGTGCGGAAGATGCCCGCAGCGGAAATCGCGGCGAGTGTGCGTACACTTGCCGGAAACCCTACAAGATTCTGAACGAGGCCGGTCACGGTTTTCTCTTCAGTATGAAAGATCTCAATACCGTTCAATCACTCGAACTGCTCGTCGATGCAGGTGTCGATACATTGAAAATTGAGGGTCGCAAAAAGGACGCGCAATACGTTTCCGGAGTTGTTCAAGCGTACAGAAATCGTCTGGACCAAATTTTCGGCGTCAAAACTCTCCGGCCGGAAGCCCCCGAAAATGCGCAAGGCCAAAAGTCGGACGCAGCACAGATTAACGACGAACTTGCGCTTGGTTTTCAGCGCGCAGGAACGTCTTTCTTTTTGAAGGGGCGGTATCACGAAAACGTCATCGACCTCGACAACCCGACCCACAAGGGACAATTCGCAGGAACGGTTGAAAGTGTTTCCGGCCGTTTTGTCGTGATGGTTGCTGCATGCGCGCTTGAGCGTTTCGACGGTCTGCGTATTGACCCAAGTTCGACCGTCTATCATTCGGCACCGCAGCACGGAGTTGAATCAAAGACTGAAATTGAAGGCGTCAGGGCAAAATACAATAACAAAGTTTGCCATTTCTCGCTGCGCTCGATGTACGTCAACGGGAATCTGACTGCCGAGGCACGGGAAGGTGAAAGAATTAAAATTGAACTGCCGGACGATGTTCCTGTGCCGTCGGCCGGAGACCAAATATTCAGAACCCGATCGGACGCTTTGCGCAGACGGGTCGATAAACTGATCAAACCTCCGGTTGACTCGCGTCTGCGTCCGCTGTCGGATGTTCATCTGGCCTTTGACGTTCATGCCGACGGCAACGGCACAACACTGCGTGTGACAGCAGAAAAATTTGGCAAAAAGCTTGTCAGCAAAGAAGTCTCAGCTCCGGCTCTTCGTCCTCAGAACGGTGTTTCCCGCCTTGCCGAGGACGTCAAACAAACCTTTTCGACACTCGGAAACATCGGCTTTCAGGCGTCAGGGATCAACATTTCGGGTGATACCGAATGGTTTTTTCCGCGCAGTCTGCTTAAAGAGCTCAAAAGAAACCTTGAGGCTGTTCTTCCGGATGCCTTCAAAAAATTTCTCGACGAACGCATGCGCGCTGCAATTGAGGGAGTCACAGCAAATCCCCCGCGAAAATCTGCTCCGCCAAGCACTTTGCAGCCCCTGAATTCCGAACTCGGTCTTAAAATCGACCGGCTCGAATATCTCGCGTGGATCGCCGAAATCTTTGCGTCAGAGAGTAATATCTGCCGCCACCTGTCGCTGACGGAAATCATCTTTGAACCGAAGAGAGCCTTTTTGCCGGAGCTTTCATTCGCCGAAGTCACCAAAGTGCTGACCGACTTCGCCGCGCGTCACGGCGTGGCTCTCCGCCTTGCATTGCCGACAGTTCTTCGCGCGTGGGACGAACCGCTGATGAAGAGATGGGCTCAGGAGTTTTTCGATGCCGGAATAACGGAAGTTGAAATCGGCAACGTCGGTCACTTTGACATGCTGAAACGCTGGGGACTTGCAGCAAGGGTAACTTCCATGAGTTCAGACTTTACCCTCTATACCCTGAATCAGCAGGCCGCTCTGCAATGGCATGAAAACGGAATCAGCACGATCACTCTTTCGGTTGAAGACGATTCGGCCAACATCAAATCTCTGCTTGCAGGCTATCCGGACAGTGCGGCAGCTCAGGCTATTTTGTACAAGGACACCCCTCTGTTCATTGCTGAAAGCTGCAGTCTTACGGCTCTGCACAATGGCTGCCCGACAAGCAAAGTCTGCGGATACAGAACTTTGGAAATTCAGAATGATGAGGGCGAGATTTTTTACGTCGCGCATGAATCCTGCAAATCTGTTGTGTACTCCAAACAACCTTTTGCGCTGTCACACAAACGCTCGTTTTTGGAGAACCTCGGTGTGCGCAAATTCCGCGCGGATTTTCTGACACGCGAGTATAATCGGGACGGACTTTGCGCCGTTGTCCGCAAAATACTCAACGACGAAGTCATCGAAAATGCGCATACTGCGAACTTCAACAGGACGCTGCTGTGAAAGAACTTGCCGGAGAATTGAACGAACACCGCGCAGCGATTGACGAGTATGATGCTCAAATACTCGTGCTGCTGGCCTTGAGACTTCAGCGGGCCAAACAGATGGGCCAAATTAAAACAGCAATAGGCAAACCGTTGAGGGATCCTGTGCGTGAAAAGCAAATCTTCAGCAGGCTGTCAGAGTTAAACAATCAGCTTCAAAAAGACGTTCCGGCCGAATGTATCGAAGAAGTTTTTGCAAGTATCATCGGCTGGAGTCTTAGAGTTCAGCAGAAAAAAGGCTCCTAATCTTCCTCACGCAGCCAATAGTCGGCAGAGGTTGCGAACACTCGGGCGAGTTTGGTTGCAATCTCGGGAGTCATCCGCTGTCCGCCGCGGGCAAGAGCCTGCGCCTCGGTTGCTGTGACACCAATGCTCATCGCCATGTCCCTGTAGGTCCAGCCCCGTCCATCGAGCTCCCGCTGAAGTTTGGTTTTGCCCCTGTGGGAAGACAGCGGCAAATTCGCCTGCCGTTTGGGTGCAGGCGGACGCTTGCCTTGTAGCTCCCGCATCGCAAGCTCAATAAGCATCTCATCGTTCAAAAATAAGTCTTTGAGGTCTGGTGACTTGCTCATTTGCTCCGCCGAAATTGAACAGACTCGCCGCGTGAAGGTTCCCAAAACGGCTCGTGGTCGTTCTACCACCCTTTCGTGAATCGCCCAAATTGTTGGACGGCCGCCTTTTATCAAATCGCCGAAACAGCCTCCGACATCTTTCTGTAAATCCTCAATATCCGTTCTTTATATCAAATGTGTGTTAATTTTTAGCCCGCTTTGCCGATACTGCGGGGATAATTCAGGAGATGAATTAATGCTCCGCAAATTATTCGCAGTATCGGCTTTGATTGTGACGACCGGTTGTTCCGGATCGACCTTTACCGCCGGCCGGCCGGCAGCTCCTGTGTCAGGCTCAACTGCGAATGCAGGCTCAACTCCGCAAAATGCGTCCGCAGAACGGACGGGTTCCGTAGAGACAGTTTCAAATCAAAAACAAAGTTCCGGTCAAACAAGCCAAAGTGCAACCCAAATGCCTGCCGAAAATATATCCGTGACTCAATTGAAGCAGGAGTGTCTTTTTGCAGTCAGCGGAACGTGGATTGGATATGGAGATTACAAAGACACATTCCCGAATCTGATGGAAGCAGGAAAACCCGTGGCCCACGGCGGTCGGTTTGATACTGTCGGGGGAATTTATCTCGCTGCGCGCGAAGCTCCGTACGTTCACGGTGAAGGGGAAAAAGAACTCGACGATGCCGTCAAGTGGACATTCGATTCTATTTTGGCCGGTCCCGGAATGCAGGCGGAAATCCGCGATGAAAAGGGTACGGTGCTTTTTACGGGCGAAGGTCCGCTGATCGGCGAATCGTCCCACTATGCCGAAAATCCCGAATGGACCGGCAAATATCTGCAAAAACTGCTGCAGCGGAAAGCCTCGTTGCCGCTGTGGATGCAAAGACTTTTAAATTCCGGCTACAAGCTGTTGTCCATCAAAAACCTGCACGGAGCGCGCTGGGTTAAAGTGACTGCGGTGTCAGGAGGCCAGTGCATCAACGCACGCTGAATCTGACTCCAAAATCCCCTGTAAATTCAGTCAACACAGCGAAAATATGACTCAAGGTGATCAAAAATATTCCGAACTCAAATGTATGAGAAGGGTTTCGACACACTTGTTTCAGGGTTTATTCGCTCAGACTGCGGTCTGCGGCGGACTGATTCTGTTCATCGCCTGCAGCAGTTCGAGCTTTACGAGCTCGGCGAAACTCTCGCCGGCAGGCAGCAAAACAACCGTGCAGCAGCCCGCAGCAGGAAAATCGCCTGCAGGCAGCCAGCCGCCTGCCGAGAGCAGCCCTGTTTTACCGCCCGTCGAGGTGACCGGCTCATTCCTGACCGGTTTTATGCAGAACGAAAGCGGTGAACCGCTGGCCAATGCCGGACTCAAAATTGTTGCCAATTCTTATCAGACAACAACAAGTCAGAACGGCCAGTTCAAACTTCCGGTTTCAAAAATTCCTGCAGACACATTCGAGCTGCGGGTTACAAATGTCAGCAACGGGCCTGACAGCGATTCATCGGAATACACTGTCGAAACCACGCTCCCGTCCGACATTTCGTCTCTGGTTCAGACAGAAAAAACAAACACGACGGAGACAAGAGATCTTGCGCAAAAAATCGGCTTGACTTTGCCAAGAAACACGGTGCCATTCACCGCAGAAGATTCTTCAGTCAGACAAAAATATATCCTTTCGGCAGTTTCTCTTCCCAAGGCGGACTCGGGAGTCAGCGTCGGCGTTCTTCAAAAGAGAAGTGACCTGACCGGCGTGTCCTTGGGCTTCATGAATGAAAGTCACGGAGGGGCCGTGCGTTTGAAGTGGAGTGCCCCTGCGGGTGCGAACGTCACCATTCTTTTGGGCACGGTCAAAAGTGTGATTGAATCGGTGCAAAAAGACTTGGCAGGAAACTATCCGTCGCAGAGCCTGCCTGTCTTGGCATTCGAGGCATGCAACGATTCCGGCTATTCAAGCGCAAGCAGCGGACCTTTGGCGGCGACCGGACTATGCGGCATAAAATTTGAAACAGGCGGTACTGCAACGCTCGACCAGACGAATCAGTATTTTTTCAGAATGATCATCAAAGACGGCAACAATCACTACATCTCGGCCGTCGAGACACAAAAATACATCGCACCGGCGTGGTACGTTTATCATACCGAAATCGAAAGCTGCTGGCCGAAATACTATGGCCCGAGTCTTCTTACAGCCGGCGGAAATATCGACCCTTTGAAATTAGGCAGCATGAACAAACCGGCATGCACGGAAGCAAACAGAGGCACGCCCCACTGTACGAGTTCGGAGGACGGTTCTCCGTCAAAATGCTTCAACTGCGAAAGCAGCCTGCTGCTTTGCCGTTAACCCGCAAAACCTCGCTTTACAAACTCAAAATACCTGAATTATTGAATTTTTTATCGATAAATTAATTCACTTCTGCGGCTTATTTCTGTTGAAAGCTTTCCTGACGGATGTTAGTTGGGTTTGGTCTCTAATCACCAATATTCCGGAGGTGTTCGTGAAACACATCGTTGCTCTCGCTGGAACTTGTCTCTCGTCAATGGCATTTGCGGCTCCCGGCTTCGTCATCGATTCAAGCACCGGCCCGCGCACTGACGCGATTGTTATGGAACACGTGATCTACACCGGCGCATGTCCGGGGTCCTCACTCGATCCGGTCAGAGGCTACTATTTCGATCCCGAAATGCCCACCGCAGAAGGACGCAGAATCCGCATCGTCAACGTCACGGCAGGCATGTCGGCAGATCCTTATCCTTACACTGACCGCCAGTACCAATCCGGCGGACGTTCGGAAAAGATCGACTTTCTTCCGCGTTCATACCATGGCCAAAGATACTTTTCAGTCACCGAAGGCATGAATGATTTCGAAGTCACGTATTCCGACGGCGGACGCGTTGTTTCGACCAAATCGTTTCAGTTTCCTGTTACGGTCCTGACCCGCTACGAAGGACGCTGGCCCGTTTGCCGTGTCGAAAACCGCTGCAGCTCGGGCCCCAACGGAACGTACTGCTATCCGCAAACGGTTTGTGAATGCCGTTGACAAAGCGCGGGTTCGCCCGCGCTTTTTTTTGCCTGATCAGGCAAAGCCGCTCAGCGCGGCATCAATCCATGTAGGCCAGCATTTTTCGGACAATCGCGTGCGCGGCTTCGATTTCCTCGACAATCACATCTGTCGCACCTGCTTTCATCAGCCTGTCCCGATCCAACGCATAGTGTGTCCTGACAAGGATGGGCACGTCTTTTGCAACCAAACGCGCAGAATCAAGTATCCGGTAGACCGCCTGAGGATCATTGATCATCACGAGCATCAGCCTTGCTTTGTGAAGATGCGCGTGACGCAAAGCTTCGGGGCTTGAAGCATCGCCGTAAAAAACCGGAAAATCTTTTCCTCTGCCCGAACGCACATTTTTTGAATTCAATTCCACCGCCACAAAGGGAACATTGCGGGCCTTGAGTTCTTCGGCGCTGCGTTGTCCGGCCACACCGTATCCGACAAGAACCACATGATCTTTGATCGAATGATGCGGGCCGGCTTTGTCGAGTGTGTCGATGCCTTTAACCCCCAAAAGACGTTCAAGCGGAGCCAAAATACGCTCGCCCGCAGAAAAATGCGGCGCGAGTTTCAGCAGCATCGGTGTAACGCATATGCTGATGACACCCGCCGTCAGAACCGGCTGAACATCGGATTGTCCTGCAAGACCGCTCTCAACAGCAACGCCCGTGAGCACAAAACCAAATTCACTGAATTGCGCAAGACCGACGCCGGCAAGCCACGCGACACGTGCCGGAAAGCGCATAATCATTGCCGACAACGTGGCCAGCAATCCTTTCAGTAAAAGAAATCCGGCCAAAAGAAGAGCCACCGTCAGAGGTTTTTCGACTAAAAGTCGTCCGTCAAAAAGCATTCCAAGCGAAACGAAGAACAAACTCAGGAACGCATCGCGCAGCGGCAGCACGTCACCCATGGCACGGTGACCGTATTCTGTGTCGGCGACAATCATCCCCGACAAAAATGCGCCCAACGCCAATGAAAGACCGACCATTGAGGTCAGCCACGCAGTGCCCAGACACAGACAAATAACGGTCAGCAGAAATATTTCTCTGCTCTGGCTGGCATCCACGGCTGCAAAAACACGCGGGACAATAAAACGGGCAAGAACAAATGTTCCTGTGATCATTCCTGCCGCTTTGAGCATCGCATAGGTGATTTGAATTGTTCCCTCGGTGATCGACTGGCCGCCGGCAAGCAGCGGAATGACAAGCACCATGGGAACAACGCAGAGATCCTGAAAGATAAGTGTTCCGATAATAAACCTGCCGTGTGGCGCATCACTTTCGCCGCGCTCGGCAAGTGCGCGCAGAACCACCGCCGTGCTCGAAAGTGCGAATAAAAATCCGTAAAAAAGGCTCTGGGACGCTGAAACTCCGATGCTGCGGGCAATGGCGTAAGTCACAAAAACTGTCAGAACGATTTGTGCCAGCCCGCCCAGCGCAGCCTGTCGGAAAATATCTTTTATGCGTTGAAGCGAAAATTCCAGACCGATTGTAAAGAGCAGCAGAACAACCCCGACCTCAGAGAGTTTTTCAATAAACGACTGCGATCGGACGAGTGCCAGACCGTGAGGGCCGAGCAGTGCTCCGGCAACAAGAAAACCTGCAATGATGGGAATTTTGATGCGGTTCAGAAAAAGCGCGATTCCTGCCGAAACCGTAACGACGATGACAAGGTCGCCCAAAAAAGGAAACGCTTCCACTTCTCCTCCTGAGCGCCGCTGCGCCTTAACCTACTCCGATGACCGATCGATCTTCTGCCAGCAGATTTCCCTTCCGGTTCGGGCCAAAAAGGAATTTGCAGTTGAGAAATGCCGGCATCCCAAAAAACCACGGTGAGCAGACAATGGAGACGGATGAGCAGCTTTCAGAATCAAATGCCGCTTGTCGGTCACAAGCGATTCCTTTTGCTGCGCCGGTCCTCCCCAAAGAATGAACACAAGGGGATTGGGATGATTGTTCATGGCTTTTATAACAGCTTCAGTGAATTTTTCCCAACCCTGCCCGCGGTGGGAAAAAGCCTCATGCGCCCGCACGGTGAGGACGGTGTTGAGAAGAAGCACACCTTGCTGAGCCCAGCCTTCCAATGAGGTTTTTGAGCCGAGGTACGCATTTAAATCGGCATTCAATTCTTTAAAAATATTTTTGAGAGAAGGCGGCGTTTTCAAGCCGTCATTCACCGCGAAGGCCAATCCGTTGGCCTGCCCCTCACCGTGATAAGGATCCTGCCCTAAAAGGACAACTTTAACATCCTCGAAACGGACCAGAGAAAAGGCCCTGAACAGATTCTTTCTGTCAGGAAAAACCATTTTTCCGGCAGAGTACTCGGCCTCCAGAAAAGAGCTGAGTTCGGCAAACTCCGGCCGCAAAAAAATCTCACCGAGGACCTTTTTCCAGTCCTCGGTGAGTTGTGTGTACGCCAGTTCGGAAAGCAAATGATTAGACATTCACCGACTTTCGCCGCGGCAGATTAAGGATTCTCAGTTTTCCAGCGTTTGAGCGTGTTGAAGACGTAAGAATCAATCAACGTCGCACGATTGCGCTCGGAATCGGTCGTGTAGTAGCCGGCCGGAGAGCCGTTGGTGTGGACAGCACGGATGCTGCGATAGCTCGGGGCAATAAATTTCCACATCATCGAACCGCTGTGACCGGGATACGTATCGCAGGTGTGGTTGATTTTGTCGAAAAGGTAATTGAACGGAACGCCTGTGCAGTAAGAACGCCATTCGGTGCCGTATGACTTGTCTGCCGGATAACCGGACAAGTTCAGGTTCATCGAAGTGTCTGCATAATTGTAACCGTAACCCATCCAGCCCGTCGTGTTTCCGACCGGTTCAGCCAAGATGATCATTGCCCAGTCATAATCGGTGCTGTGGAATGTGGTCCAGCCGGTTTTGGTCAGAGCAATAGCCCACGGAATGCGTCCAAACGGGCGCGTTGAACCGTTTTGAGCGGGAGAAAAGTCGAGATTGCTCATCCATGAATCAGTGTCCGTATCGTAAATACAGTGCGCCGCAGTCAGAACGTGGCGTGGACCAATCAGTGTTCCAGAGCAGCCAAGCTCAATGCGGCCGATTGTCGAATACGGATAACCTGTCGTTGCAGTGACCTGAATACGGCCGTCGGCACCAAGGACACTTTCCTGCGCCGATTCTGCATCAGTCTCATCAAAATTCGGAACCGGTGCCGGACTTGGAATCCGTCCGCCGGGGGGAACCGGAATCGGGTTGATGCGAATGCCGTCCTGCGAAGGCGTACCTGCAGGTTCTTTGCCGGGGATGCGTCCGACTTTAGGATCGAGAGCATCCTCAAATCCGAGCGCGATTTTGCCAATCACGCGCAGTTCTTCGGCACTGATAACTTTGCTGAGTTCATAACCCGAAGCAGTGACTGCAACGAGCTGGTTCATTTCCACGAATTCCTTTTCATCCCGCGGCTTGACGGGATTCAGCCGTGTCGGCTCACCGATGCTGTCCCGCTGACTGAATTTTGCGGGCTGTTTAAAGACGTAGCCCTGCTTGATCAGCTGGCGGGCAATTTTATCTTCATTCGGGTTTGCAGTCGTCACAGCAGACAACGACAACGCAATCAATCCGGAAAAACCGAGGACAGTTCTCAGGGCGCGCATGAAGCCTCCTTGGAGCATCAGTGAACAAGTACAATTTTGCGGGAGAACTACTCCGAGAGGTTCCGGAAGTCAAACAAAGGGCGCGAGGCATCGCAGGACTCTGATACAAAAAAAAGACCACCTGCCGGAAAACAGCAGGTGGCCTTACTGATAAAAGCGTTCAGGCAGTTTTTACTGCTTGACGTTTTCGGCGCCCCAGAGACACGTTCTCAGAGGATTGCTCGTTGCGCGCGCTTTGCATTCGGTGCTGCAGTTGAAGCGCGTTACAGATCCCTGAAACAACATCTTTCCGGCGCCGCCGCGAATCACGCATTGATTTACCGGATGTGCTCTGAGGATCTCGTTGCCCCATTCACAACGCCGGCCCGGATTGGTCGTTTCACGGTTGTTGCATTCGGTCACACAATCCTGACGATTTTTCGGCACGGCCAGAATGACTTTTTGATCAGCCTGAATCACTTTGCAGGAGTTCAAAGTTGACTGGAATGCCGAAACAGCCGGATTCGCAGTTTCCGCAAACGAACATGCCTTGACAAGAATCTCCAAGCCGTTCGGCTTGTTCACTTTCATGAGTTCGTCAAATGCTGCAACGCAAAAGTTCAGACAGCCGCGCCCGAAACCGGTGCGGTTCAAATTGTCGGTATGCACTCCGGAGGCCGAAACGGAGTAGTTTCCTGCCGCATCTTTTTTGACTAACTGGTAACTCAGCTTACAAATCCGGTCACCGGTTCCGGCAAGACCCAAACTTGCTGATTCTTCAACTGAGTCGTCATCCTCCTGAATTTGCATTTTTGCAGATTCGGCTGACGCTGTCTGATTGTTGTTTGAAGTTGGTCCACAGGCTACAATCGTAATTCCGCC
>RFOM01000091.1 GCA_009926615.1 Pseudomonadota bacterium | reverse complement strand
AGTTGACGGCTCTCCAAGGGGGAAATCAACTACAGCGCCACGCCAATCTCCGCGTCTTTAAAAGACAACTCCATCGTTTGAGAAACTACACTGCTTCTCGCACGAGCATTTTCATTTATTGCTGCCGAATATTCGTTCGGCGAATCTGCACCTCGCCAATTATTTCCAAGGTTTGTCTGGACATTCGAGGTAGCCTGAAAATTCAGAACTGGATCTCGCACGAAATGCAGACTTCGGATCCCGGTTCCACGCAGGAAAGGCTCCACATGCAGAACTCAGATTCGCAATCTGTCTCCTTTCTTTAGCCCGATCTTCATTGTGTTTGAGTTCGTCCACTTGAGCAGGCAGCCATCGGCCAAGGTACATTTCCATCGGAGTGGCACCATGAAGCGCAGAGTGAGGAATGAGAGTGTTGTAGTCCTCAATGAATGCGCCAACATGTTTTCTGACACAATCTATGTTGTCGAGTGAGAGCATGAAGAGCCAGCGGTGTTTGATCGTTCGGAAAAAAGATTCGATCATTGAATTTGAAAAGCTGATATCAATTTGTGCGATTGTTCTTTTGATGATTCCTGTCTGAACGAGATGATCGACGTGCCGATTCAAATTCTCGGTTCCACTGTCGACAAGAACGTTTGGCACGGAATGACATTTTGACGCGCCTGCAAGCCGACAGGCATCTTCGATTAACGCCTTTGTCAGCTTGCCTCCGTAGCCATCGGAGACTTGCCAGGCCAAAACACATCTTGAGAAATTATCAACAATCGCCCGAATGAAGACTTTCGTTCCATTTCTTAAGCGAAGGAGTGATTGATCCAAATGTCAAATCTGGTTTGCTGCGGAAGCTCTAATTCCGACTTTCGGTTTTGCTGGATGGATTCTGATTCCCGGCCGCCGAAGTGAGAACTCTCGAACAGTGCGATACCAGACCGTTAGCGAAGCGAAGACAAGTCCTCTGCGTTTTGCGAATAGGGCGAGCGAAGTGATGCTGAAGTAAAGATATTTTTTAGAGGTCACGAGATCGCATATAGCTGTTCGCTCTTTTGTAGTTATTTTTGTTGGTGTGAGCTTTGGACAAGAGACTTCGTCGCTCAGTCTGCACTGAATCTTTCTCTTTGACCATGAAAGATAACGAGCCATGGAAAGCCCGATTGTTTCAAGAGCCTCTTTCAATGACACCACGGCGATTGATTTGGCAATCGCATCCAGCAATTTCTCTTTCAACTCCCCACTCGCAACACGAATGTATTGCAATCGGAATCCACTGACCATCAATGCAACGCTCAAGAGAGCCAACTTGGTTCTCGCTTGAGCCAATTCTCTTTTCAGGTTTTCGACTTCAATAACAAGTTCAGATTCGGTCTTTGTAAATTGAGGAGTCGTTACGACTTCTTTCTCGCCTTCCCGTATCCATTGTTGCGAACCAGAGAATCGGGACTCAACACCGCTCCAAAAGAAATTTGACCGGGTCCGATGAGAAATCGGAGTAATTTTCGAGCGTGATGAAGCAAGGCACAGCAGATTTCTCAATCTTAAGAAATGCCTCAATTCCGCCGGTCCGCTTGCGTCTTCCACTCTTCACTTCCACTGCAAACAATTTCCTCTGCATTTTGAAAACGAAGTCAACCTCGTCATCTCCGTCACGCCACCAGAAAACTTCTCCACCGGAAATACGCAGCAGGTCCAATCCGACAGCAGATTCAAAGACACGGCCTCTTCCTTCAGACGAAGAGACATAATCGATTCCAAGTGCGAGGTTTGCGAGGGCCGGGCATCCGAGAATGAGCTTCGGTGTGGACGACTTTGAGATGCGCAGTTTTCTTGCGTACTTTTGGATACTGAAGAGCAAAAAGGCGCCTTCGTAGAGTTCGAGATAGCTTTTGACAAGATCGGTGTTTCCCGCGTCCTGGAGTTGGCCGAGAAGTTTGGAGTAGCTGATGTCCTGCGCGGGATAAGCGCAAGCGATTGCGAAGGCCTGACGAAAGAGTGCCGGATTGCGAACGACTTTTTGTGTGAGAATGTCACGTCCTATAACAGCGTCTACAATTGAATTGGTTAAATACGAGCGCCATCGTGCGTCCTGTCCTCGGTAGGCTTCAGCTCCAGGGTAGCCGCCCCAGATGAGCCATTCGTCGAGCGTAAAATTGAACTCTCGCTGGCATTCATGAAAACCCCAATGAGGTACGATCGTCAGTTCAAATCGTCCGGCAAGACTTTCACTCAGACCACGTTGAATGGATAGTGAACTTGAGCCCAGAAGCACAACTTTCAGATGCTTCTTGTTGCGCAGTGAGCGATCCCAGAGCCCCTTGATGACCTTGGACCAATCGGGCACGCGTTGAACTTCATCGATCACAAGCAGTGAGCCTTCACCCAAACTGCTTGCCATTTGCCATTGCTCAGTGAGCCATATCTGTGAGGCCTGCTGCGCTGACAAAGTGCTTTTTTCCGGTCCATGAGTCGAAGATTCTCAAGATACCGGTTGTTTTGCCAACCTGACGAGGGCCGAGAAGAACCTGAATCAGAGGGGTGGGTTCTGTCAGCCGCTCGTGAAGCAGGGATTCAAAAGTTCTCATGCATGCTACCGATTATATTGTAAATACTAAAATACTAGAAAGACCTATCTTTTATACTAGATTGTCCTATTGTTTCATTCAAGGGTAAATGAGCGGTAGGCTGATTTTAATTCACGGGCCGCGTTGCGCTTACCCGACCAAATTTCGGCGTTTGGTCTTAAGTGAGTTCTCGCTGCGACAAGTTGCGACAAAGGAGAGTCTGGATCAGTGGGTTTCTGTGGGGCTCGGTAGGGAAACTCTTGAGTGTCTTCCTGTCGATATAATTATAAAATCTCAAGATATCAGTTTGTTAAGAGGCTCAGGAACCATTCCCGGCACCTCCACCATTTTTCGGGCGTTCTGCCTGAAAGAAGATAAAAGACTATAAAAACCTACATTATTTAATCCCCACTCGAGTGAGGAGTGCATCCAAATCGCGAAATCCCTCTGAAACTTTTATTTAAGCCTTTCGCTTTGCAATTTGAATTTCATGCACTATTTCACTCACAGAAGCGAACAAAATTATCATCACTTCGTTAAGGGACTCAGATTATGAAGGTCACCACTGTACTTTTGAGCACTCTACTGTCGGCCAGTGCTTTCGCGTCTGAATGCTATCTGGGAGAGGTTCGTTCGTTTGCATTCCATGCTTCGAACTTTGAGCTTGAAGGGTTCGTCAGAGCAGACGGTCAATTGCTGCAAATTCGTGGGAACGAGGCACTCTTTTCACTTCTTGGCGGGAGGTACGGTGGCGATTTGCGAACAACTTTTGCTGTACCCAATCTGAACAGCCCGAACGAAAAGCTGGTTCATTTTATTTGTTCAGAGGGAATATATCCCTCCAGAAAATAAATACTTTTTCACTAGATTTAATCGTCAACTTTCTCATTCAGAACAACGATTATATCGATAATAAAAAATTACTGGAACAACCTGTCATTTATACAAGGTTGTTCGAGTCATACATTTAAGAGTGCCCTGCTTGACGGATCAATTTCAAATCAGGTCGCCACGAGCAACGGCTCTAGCTAGAAAATTTTCCCTTCCCAGAGAGCTTCACTGAATTGAGCGAATGGTAAGATTGTCAGTGGTCCGTCAACGATGACTTCGTTCCCAAGATAAACGCCGTAGGCTGTGGTCACGCGAGATCTTGGGTCAGATGCAATCGCAATGAGTGGTTGACACCAGTCCTTGCTCCAGCGTTTTGAATACTTCACCTCAATTGCGACGTAAGCAGACGGCCGTTGGAGTATTTTCCTTTGTGTTTCGACAATGATGTCGATATCGAGGCTTCCAGCAACATCGTAATGGAAAAGCGAACGATCTTTTCGTTGATAGGAGTTATAGGCGCGCACTTCATTCAGGACCAGCGATTCAAAAGAATATCCTCTCCAGCTGTCGGGCATCGTTTCTCGAATCCATCCAGAGGCCGCTCGCGCCACACCATCATCAAAAAAATAAAACTTGGGGTGGCTGTTTCCTTAACTCGCCAATTCAACTGCAGCGCAGGCAAGCGAAAGCCAAGCAGTGTGTCTTCGAGAATTCCGAAATAATTATCGACCGTGCGTCGTTTGACTGATGATTCTCGAGCCACCTATTCGACGTTCAGATGTTGGCCATGATATTGAGCCGCAACCCGAAGAAATCTTGCAAAAGGTTCAAGCTGGCGGGTCACTGCTTCAGCTGCGATTTCCTCCTTGAGGTATGTTTCAACATAAGCAGACAGAATGTCGGCAGCCATGTCACGATCTGAAATGACGGGCGGAAGGCTCCCGAATTCGACACAGAATTCAACCTGATTTCGATCCTTGATTTCGGCAAATACAAAAGGAAAAAAGTCACATCTCACTGCGCGTCCAGCAAGAAGATTGGCCTGTGCTCGTTTCAATTTGCGGGCGCTTGCACCCGTGATTGCAAACTGGATGCCTTGGCTTTCTTAGAGTGAGTGGATCTCGTTGAGGAGTTCCGGAACACGTTGTGCCTCATCGACAACCACCCACTCGCCGCCACCTACGTTTTTAAGGTCCTCGCGCAGAAGGGCGGGGGTTGCCTGATAACGAAAAAAATTGATCGGAATGCAGAAGATTGATGAAGACTTTGGGGGTCAGCATTTTTTCAGCCACGTTGTTTTACCGGTTCCGCGTGGCCCCAAAAGAAGAAACGTTTTTGCTGGGGGGCGAGTTTCCGCTCATAAAAACTCGACATATTAGCTCCCAGTCTTCGAATAGAGGTTTCTACATTTCTAATGTAGCATTTGAGGCAAATTCTGCATTAGCGATGAATTATTTGCTTTATAAAGTATTATCAGTCTTTTAGATGGTGCTGAGATAGAGTATCGCTGCGACAAGTTGCGACAAAGGAGAGTCGGGTTCAGTGGGTTTCTGTGGGGTTTGGTGTGGGAACTCTTGGGCGTCTTCCTGTCGATATAATTAAAAATCTGAAGATATCGATTTGTTAAGAGGCTCAGGGGCCATTCCCGGCACCTCCACAAAATGCCCCCTGCGGTTTAGGCCGAGGCAAAACGAAGCGGTCCGGATGTTGAACTCATTACTTTGTGTTCAACAGTTTTTCGATTGCTGTTGTCAGTTCCTTGGAATCAGGCTCGGTTGAGCTTGAATATACGTTGGCCACATTGCCCCGCCTGTCGATCAGATACTTCCAGAAATTCCATTCAGGGACTTTTCGGGTTGCACTGCTTGGGTTCTGTGCGGTCAGAAATTCATACACAGGTGAGCGCGGGAGCGAGGTGACGTTGACCTTTGAAAACATGGGGAACGAGACCTTGAATTTAAATTCGCAGAATTTTTTGACCTCGGCGTTGCTTCCCGGCTCCTGCCCTCCAAAGTCGTTGGATGGAAAACCAAGAACCAGAAAGCCTTTGTCCCTGTACTTGCGATAAGTTTCTTCGAGTCCTCGGTATTGGGGTGTGTACCCGCATTGCGAAGCCGTGTTCACCACCAGCAGGACTTTGTTTTTGTATTGGCTGAAAAGCACCGGCTTGCCTGATATGTCGTCGGCATAAAGTGAATGGAAGTTTGCAGGGCGACTTTGCTTGCCCGCCTGTGAAGAGGCCTGCTTTGCAAATCCTTCAAGGGGAAAAACAAAAAGACCTGCGCTCGACACCAAAACACGGAATATATAAAAAGCTGAACACAGTCGGGACAATTTCATAACGCAGAGGCTCCTCTCGTAGGGTTGTTCCCAGCCTAGCAGAGTGTCCTTGCTGAAACTATCACTCGTCGTTTTTTGCAGATGAAAACGTTTTCATTCTTTAAAGATGTGCAGAAACATTTTTCAATGAATTTGTTCAATATATCGTAAGAAAATGGTTTATTTTCAGGACTCGGTATCTTCTCTGTCCTGCCCTCGGACAAATTGAATAGTACCATGCGTTGTGGTCGCAGCCGGATGCGACGCGTTGTTCAAAAACTGCGGATGTCCGAGGGACGGTCGACAGATGTCGACCGTCAGTGAGTGAGAATGAAGTTACAGTTTGCATGTGCCTTCGATAAAAGGCCGGTTGTCCGCGTATTCGCCTGAAGGCAATTTATGCGATATCTTCGCATGGGCAGGAGTTCCGTCTGATTGGGGAGAGACCCAGACGGCCATTGATCCGAGATGGGATTCGGAAATGAACTTCATTCCGCTTTCTCCGTCCGACCCCAATTGAAGATTCATATCGCTCTGAGCAACCTTCGACAGTGTTTTGTTGTGTTCAATTTTGTAAACGGTCAAATTTAAGATCTTGTCTTCCGCCCCCTTCCGGACGGCATGATAGACTATCGTCTCGTTTCCGGATTTTGCAGAAAAATGACAGCCGCCGGAGTTTCGCAAGGCTTTCAGGGCATTCGCGGACAACTCGGCCCGATCACCGTCAGATATGGCCGAAAATTTTTGCTGAATGTCGTTCGCAAAAGGCTGCACGGACTCGGCGGTCAGATTTCGGGGACACAAGCGGCCCGATGAAGGAGTCAGATTTCGTGCAGAGTTTACAAAAGCCATCGTCACACCAAGATTCGCGATTCTTGCCGGACTCGCGTTCGTGAACGCTGCATTGTCAACACGAATGCCTTGGTTGCGGTTGCTCAGGTCGCGGGATGCTTGGTTTAAAATCCCGAGTCCTCCAAACGTCCCTGCAAAGTAAGGCAGCATCACCGGATGCAGAAGCGCTGCGGCTGATCCTGTCCACGCGACTGCGATGAAGAGAGGAAGCAATCCAAAATAGGTGATCGACAGACCTACCGGCACTGAAATTATTCCCCGCAGTTTTCTCTCGGCGTCCTTTTGGCTGAGGCTCTCATCCAATGCAAGAATAGACACAGGGTGCTTGTTGACCGGCTGGGAGTCCAACTCAACTCTTTGCAAGAACTCCGTCTGTTCCTGTGTCAGTGGCTGGGAATAATCCAATTTCGGGACAAAGCTGGACTCGTATTCTGCCAAATAGATGCACGCCGATCCTTCGATTGCGTCCGTCAGCGCATTAACAATTTGAATACGGCTGTCGAATAACACGCCTCCGCGTCCAACGACTGTTTGTGTTTTTGAATCTTCGGTTTTGGCTGCCGGTCCGCAGGACGCGGCGGAAATTGCAAGAAATGAAAAAGTGAATGCAATCGCACTGCGATGATGAAACAACATAATTCCTCCGCCGGAAAAACCGCGACGAGCATGATTACTTTTTATTGAACTTGCGGACCGCTCTATCTGCTAATCTTGGGCATCGCAAGACCAAAAATGAGGCCATGCAGAAAAGTTTGGCCCTGCATTTGCTGAGTCGGGAAGTGGCAGCAAATCTGAGGGCAGATTTGACTCAAAAATTCCGAGGCAACTATGATGATTAAGACAAATTCGCTCATGATTTTGGCTGGGTTGGTTTTCGCCTCATGCGGTGTCCAGACATTTTCCGGTCTTCAGACAATTGAGTCTCTTGTGACTCTGAAATTAAAGGTTACGGGTCTGCAGAAATCGGATCAGCCAACGCAAATTTGTTACGCGGTTTTCAATTCACCGGATGGCTTTCCGAACGATTCTGGGAAGGTTGTTAAAGAGGGTTGTTTGGGCGCAGATTCTGAGTCTCTTGAGTTTGAAATCGATGAGATTCCTTCACTGAAAAAAGGCTTTGTCGTCTCCGTTTTTCAGGACTTGAACATGAGCGGAAAGATGGAGACCAAAAAATTCTTCGGATTTACCGTTCCGGCCGAGTCGTTTGGCTTTACAAATAATCCCTCAATCATGAGAGGGGCACCCTCTTTTGAAAATTGCAGGATTAGTGGTGCAGCCGGTGCGGTCTATGAGATAAAGATGAAGAAGATCTGATAGTATTTAGAGATATATTTGATTGATAATGGGCGCTTGCGGTTTCGGTTGTGTGCGCGACTCCGGTGGCCTGCGGCAACTGTATATTTTTTAGTCACCTGACAACGGTGGATGCAGAACGAAAGTTCGTCATCAGTGATTCCCTGTTCCGATGTTGCGCAGTTCAGTTGCGAACATTGCCGCCCTCCCCGATTCCGGCTGCCCGATTTGGTAGTCAGCCGTAATCATTAGATTTAAAATCGAATAATATGCCTCATATTCTCAGGAAATTTCCCGACATTAATAATAGGTTCCTTTTTTGGATGTCGGTAGATGCTGAAGACGAGTGCCATTGCATACTGGACATTTATTTCCGAACTGCTTCTCGCCGGCAGCATCGTTGCTTGTTCCAAGTCGAAAAATTCTCCTGCACCCGCAGCGGGACAGGCTCCTGCGGCTGTCGTTGTGCGTGAAACTGTTGATACGATTGCTCCCGCGCCTGTGGTGATCCTTCTTCCTCAGCCGCAGCCGTATGCATCTTCCGAAAGTTTGTTTGAAGTTTCCGGAACGTGTGAGCCGGCCGCGCTCGTGATGGTATCGGCAGATACACCTTTGGCAATTGAAGAGACCCGCTGCACCGACTACTCGACGTTTGCACTCCCAGTGTCGCAAAATAACGACGGCACTTACACATATTCTTTTCGACAAAAAGATGCCGCGGGTAATCTCTCTGAGCCTGTGACTTTTGTCTGGACAAGACAGACATCCCAATCATCGGGTACGGGTTCGGGTTCAAACACGGCATCTGTTCCTCCTGCTGTGATTGATCCGCCTGTCGTTGCCGTTCCTGCGTCGAACAGCTTTTCGAGTAACCTTCCTGCATTCAGTTTGAGCGGAACGTGTACAACCGGTCTGACGGTGCGACTGACGAGGCCTTCCGGAGGAGGAAACCTTGACAGTACTTGCGTCGGATCTGCTTTTATTTTTCCGGCAGTGTCTGAGTCCCTTGCCGGAAGTTACACTTATTCCCTTGTTCAAGTGGATTCCTCAGGCCAGCAGTCTGCAGCTGTTCAACGCACATGGATTCGGGATCTCACTGCACCCTCGGTTCCCGTAAGAACTTTGCCGGCCACCAGCCCGTTCACATCGAGCGGTAGTCTCGGTATCTCCGGAGCCTGCGAATCAGGTGCGACTGTTCATTTGGCGGGCGCTTCAACGCAATCGATCGCGTGTGTGAGTTCGGCTTTTGCTTTTTCGGTAAGTTCATTGCCTGCCGGATTTTATCTTTTCACTTTGTCGCAAACCGACGCTGCAGGCAATTCGTCAATGCCTTCGGCTCCATTTCAGTGGGTCCGTGATACGACATCTCCCGCGACACCGACGATTATTTCTCCGTCGTCCAGTCCGTATACGTCATCAGGCAACCTGACCATTTCCGGTTTTTGTGAGTTGAATGCAACAGTCAACTTGGCAGGTTCTTCTTCTCAGTCCACGCCCTGTTCCGGAGGTTCTTTCAGCTTCACCGTGAACAGTTTGCCCGCGGGCAACCATAGTTTCACAGTGTCCCAAACCGACGTGGCGGGCAATTTGTCAACGCCGTCGCTGCCCTTGCAATGGAATCGGGATGTGACAGCTCCTTCGGTGCCGACGATCACCTCCCCCTCCTCAAACCCGTATGAGTCGGGCGGAGTCCTGATAATTTCGGGGGCATGTGAAACAGGTGCTTCAGTTCATTTGGCGGGTTCCGCGTCCCAATCGGTGATGTGTCTCGCAGGTGGATATAATTTTACAGTAAGCTCATTATCGGACGGTCATCACAATTTCAGTGTGTCTCAGACCGACACGGCGGGAAATGTGTCTGCGTCATCGTCGGTGTTTCAATGGGTTCGTGACACGGCTGCACCGGTTACACCGACGATTATTTCCCCTTCGGCCAACCCGCACTCGTCCGGTGGCAATCTGGTTATCTCAGGCTCTTGCGAATCAGGTGCGACAGTCAACTTGGCTGGTTCCTCTGCGCAATCTGCTTCTTGTTCCTCAGGTGCATTCAGTTTTTCAGTGAGCGGTTTATCCGACGGCAGTTACAATTTTACATTGTCTCAGACAGATGCTGCAGGGAATTCGTCAATGCCTTCAGCTCCTCTTGTCTGGATTCGTGACGCAACATCTCCCGCGGCACCGACGATCATTTCTCCGTCGTCGAATCCCTATACGTCAGGGGGCAACCTGACCATTTCCGGAGGGTGCGAAACAGGTGCGACCGTTTATTTAGCGGGTTCGGCAACCCAATCAGCCATGTGTTTGTCTTCAGCCTATACATTCAACATCAACAGCTTGGCGAACGGGACTCATAATTTCACGGTGTCGCAGACGGATTCAACAGGAAATACGTCGCCTGCAGCGTCAAATCCGGTTTTGCAATGGACTCGAAATTCAACAGTTCCTCCAACGCCGACCATATCGACTCCGGCGTCCAGCCCTTATTTTTCTTCCGGTTTCCTGATTATTTCCGGAGTGTGTGAAGCCGGTGCAAACGTATTTCTTTCCGGTGCTTCTGTGCAATCAACCCCCTGCTCAAGTTTATCATATAGTTTTACGGTGAGCGGGCTGTCCGAAGGTACGCACAATTTTTCTCTGTCACAGACCAGTTCGGCCGGAATCTCCTCAGCATCTCCCGCACTTCTGCAGTGGACGCTTGATACAACTCAGCCTGCGACACCGACGATTATTTCTCCGTCGTCCAATCCTTATGCATCTTCGGGAAACCTGACTATTTCCGGAGGATGCGAAACAGGTGCGACTGTTTCTTTGGCAGGTGCTTCATCTCAATCTGCTTTATGTTCGTCTTCAATTTATAGTTTTGGTGTGAGCAGTCAGCCATACGCAACCCATAATTTTTCGATCACTCAAACCGACGCTGCCGGTAATTCGTCATCAGCCGCAGCCTTGCAATGGACGAGATCACCTTCGGCACCGACGCTCTCTTCACCCGCAGGTTTTGCATCGGGCGGGACTTACTCGTCGAATACGCCCAGTTTGGTTCTTGCCGGAAGTTGTGAGTCCGGTTTGACCGTAACTCTGAGCGGTGCTGTTGCGGCATCCGACGTTACTGTTCCTGAGGGCAGTTTGACTCAAACGTGCAGCAGTTCAAACTTCAGTTTCACCATTTCAAAGTCCGTTGATGCCACATATGCAATAAATGTCAGGCAAGGGTCTTCCGCTGACACAACCCTCAACTGGATAAGAAATACTTTTGTTGCTCCGCCCGCGATAACCGTTCCTGCAACCGATCCTTTTTCCGGCAACACAACGTTTTTTTCATTGAGCGGAACCTGCATAAATGGCCACACTGTGCGTATTTCAAGCTCATCCGGCTCTGCGCCTCAGGTGACCTCCTGCAGCACATCGGCTTTTAATTTTGCTGTGGTGTCCGAATCGTCCGACGGCAGCTATACGTATTCGGTTGTTCAAATTGACTCTGCCGGAAATCAATCAGGTGCGGTTCAACGCACATGGCTTCGGGACACTCTGGCACCTGCTGTGCCGACCATCACTTCACCTTCGACAAGCCCACACACGTCGTCAGGAAATCTGACAATTTCCGGAGGCTGCGAAACAAACGCGACAGTAAATCTTTCCGGTTCCGCGAGCCAGTCGACAACCTGCACAGCCTCTGTCTACAGTTTTTCCTTTTCAGCCTCGGTGGATGCGACTTATAATTTCCTGATTTCACAAACTGACGAAGTCGGAAATGCGTCGTCGGCTGCTTCTCTTCAATGGATTCGTACAACGCCGTCGGATCCGGCTCCTTCAATTACGTTGCCTGCAGGGTATTCATCCGGAGGTTCATACACCTCCAATTCTGCGAACTTGGTTCTGCAAGGTGGCTGTCAAACCGGATTGACCGTCACCCTGAGCGGTGATGTCGTTGCCGCGGATGTCACTTCTCCTTCAGCGAGTCTGACCCAAACATGTGCATCTTCTCAGTTCAGTTTTACGATCGCCAAAACAGTTGACGGGACTTATGCAATCAACGTGCGGCAGGGGACGTCCTCAAATACAACGCTCAACTGGACGAAGAACACATTCGTCGCCCCTCCGACGATCAC
>RFOM01000010.1 GCA_009926615.1 Pseudomonadota bacterium | reverse complement strand
AGCCTAACGCGTCTTTCGTCGCTTCTCGATACCTAGGCATCCTTCGCATGCCCTTACTGCGCTTGATGATTCCCACTGGGAAACACCCTTGCGTTTTTTCCGGCCCACTCAGCGATGAGCGATGAAGAAAGGATGTTGATTTAAACACCCGCAGCATTCAGCGTTGAGTTGAATGCGCTTCATCTTAAGCCGGCACTTTTCGGTTGAACCCACAAGCACGGGGTTCACATCAGAGCCCTTCTGTTCTCCAGTCGGGATGACGGTCAGTAACCGAGAAGTCTTTTAATCAGTAAGAACTTTCTCACCTATGAACTTTTCAAAGAACGCGGCTCCGTTGCCGGAGCGCTCGGGGTGGTACCACCGCGGATGAGGATCGTCAATGGGGTATTGATAAAATCTCCGCAGCCTGATTCGCGGGTACCCGTAGTATTATTTTTTTAATGTAATTTCCGTGATGTAGACTCTTGAAAAAGAATCTCTGAATGCGTTCCTGAAGACCTGCACCGGCTGGGCAAGGGGACTAAAATGTAAACCTGAATTTGAAGAGCGGACACTGCGATGAGATTGAAACCACTTTTCCGTTTGACCCCACTCTTTTCTGTTTTCATTCTGTTGAAACCGTATCCCGCCCGCGCAGACCTCGAATCGACCGTCAGCACCAGTCTGGACTCGGAAAACCACTCCTCACTTTTATCGCTCGATGCAGACCGAAAGCTGGAAACCGTCCAACTTGATGCAGATTTGTCAGGCGAAATTTCGGCCCCTTACAAAAACCTGCTGAAATACGCCGACAGCACCACAGCGAAATTGTCGTTGACCCTCCTTAAAGGAATCAGCCCCTCGCTTGGTCTGCTCGCCACCACGTCGAACAGCGATAAGACCACCACCCTCGGCAGCTTTGGAGGAGTCTCGCTGCAAAACAAACTCCTTGGCCACACCGTTTCGTGGTCTCCGTCGCTTTCGCTCAACCGGACAACCTTTAAGCTCAACACGCAGGCCGGAAAAATCCCCAAGAGACCCAACCCGTTTCTTATCCAGTACGGACTGAGCCAGTCGCTGAAAATCGCCCGCAGCCAAGATGACTTCTTAACGCTGTATTACAATTACTATGGCTATAACCGCGATCTGGAAGCGCTGAACAACCTGACTGTAACGCCGTCCAAATTTTCCAAGCAAAAAGCAAACGCTGCGACGATTGCCGAAAAGATCAGTATTTACGCACAATCACTCGCCGGAATCGCAATCAACTACTCGCCCGTTTCTGATTTTGAAATTGAAGGAGAATTTTACCGAACGATACTGAAAAAAGACCAGTCGCAGTCGAATCTGCTGACACTTGATCTGACGTATGCGCTGACTGAAGAAACGGATGTCTCCCTTCAGGCGGACTTGGTAAGGTCTTCCTCCAACTCAAATACGCTGACTCTGTCTGTCCCTCATCAATGGACTGAAACTTTCATTTCGGAGATCGGAGTCGCCCGCACCGCGACTGCGGATTCCACGGGCTTGAGTTTATTGCTGTCCCTAAAATACCAAGACGAATCGGGCTCAACTAAAGCTGGAAGCCGAAACCGATAAGCGCTTCCTGTTCGTGCGGTTCGGTCTTCGGAAATTTCAGGAAATAGAAATTGTACTCGACCGTCGCAGTAAAAGCGTTCAACAGACGGGCATTGAATCCGGCAGTCGCGGTTGCGTTGTATCGAATCGGATCATGAATCGACTTTTTAGTGCCCGCAGCATTGTCGGTTACGTTCACGAAGCGCTCACGCGCGCGGACTCCTGCACCGATATTCAATTTCAGAATATTACCAAGCCTTGGCTGAATGCTGAGCTTAGCCTGAGCCACCCGTTGCTCTTCCGTGTATTTATAAGTCGCGTCCTGCGCAGTCGGGTCGACGTTTGCGTCTTTGCTGAAATCGATGTCACCGTATTCGTCGCGCATGGCAACGGCCTTTCGGGTTTGGTCCAGCTTGTTGGTGCCACCCTGAATCTGCAGATGAAACAACCTTGAAAGTTTGAGACTCGCACGAAGGCCGTAAGTCGTGCGCTGTGCAACACTCTCTTCGGTTGCTTCAGTGGTCGATGTTTTTTTTCCGATCTGCGTCGGCTTGATGGCCTTGGTTGAACTGACCGAGGCATAGGGAACTATTTGCAGTGCGCCGCTTGCAAAAGCCTCAGAGCCGGCACAAAAAATTGCAATCACAGCCAGCGCATTGATTCCATATCTCAGGTTCATGAAAATCATATTTTCTGACCCTCCCTAAATCTTCAGATCGGCAGAAAATCATCGGGAAATGAGGGTGAGTGCCAAAATGTGGACGGAACCTTTTGACCTTGCAGGCAAATCAACGGAAGATAACTGGTATTATTGATTTTTCAGGGGCAGAGGCTTGAGCAGAATTGTTTTTTGTGACGGTGAACTTCGTGCAAAACTGCACTATGCGCATATTGATGCGATAGAGCTGGGCACTACGGATTGCAGTTACGAATTCGTCGAAGATCAACCGCCGGCAGCCATCAGTGCCGAACTTGAAGATGACAACGAGTGTTTTTATGTGACCGACCCGAACGGGCTGCTGAACGCGGTAACGAAACACGGTCTGAAAGTCGACCATCGAACAATTCTTCTTCTCTCGGAAAAAGACAATTCAGTTTTGACCCCCATTGCATCGGAACTGGGCAGACTGCGGTACGTTCTGGGCGCACCCAATCCGACAATGCTTCGCGGATTCGTTGCATCGGCCCTTGAATTTGACTTGAGCGGACAAATTCGCGGAGTTGTGCCGCGCCTTTTGAATCCCCAAGGTCTTCACAGCAAATCTCTGAGCCTCAAGGATGTCGCGGTGCGTTCCTCGGTTCAGGAAACAGTCATGGACTTTTTCAGCGAGCAGCTGCAAATCCACAAGGCCACTCTGGTCAACGGGATTTCGAGTTATCCAAAGTACATGGGAGATATCGTCGACGAGTTTCTGATGAACGCCATTTGGGACGCGCACCCCGTGCGCAAAACAATTGACCGTTCGGTGCAGCCCAGCCTCGATGAAGGCGAACACATTGATGTTGAATGTCTTTGCGACGGTTACAATCTGACTCTGTCGGTCACCGACTTTCACGGAAGCTTTCCTGCCTCGGCTTTTTCAAAACCCATCAGATATGTTCTTGGGTTCAAGGACGAGCCTCAACTGAACGAAGGCCCCGGCGGAGCCGGTTTGGGTCTTCTCATGACCCTCCAGAAGGTTGCCGCACTTTCGATTGAGGTCGAAGCTGGTCAGGTGACTCGCTCCGTGGCAATCTTGCGCGGCGACCAGCCCCTGCGTGAAATGCAGCGGCGTCCGCGTTCCGTAATGTTATTCGAAAAGAGATAAATTATGTTCACCGACAGTTCGGCCATTCCTGACCTCCTCAATGCTTTTGAGGAGACGGCAAGAGAGTTTCCCGCAGAAATTCCGTGGTGTGTCGACCTTGGACCAAAGCAGTCCAAATTCACCACGGTTTTCGGAGCGGCAATCCACGGCAACGAAACAGGAAGCCTGCCTGCAGTACTCAGCATACTTTCCGAGATGGCAGAAGAGTTTCAGAGTCTTCACGGACGCTACATTTTTTTTGTCGGCAACCCCGATGCCGTGCGCGCCGGCACGCGTTTTATTGAACGCGACTTGAACCGGTGTTTTAACCTGACGGACTCGGCGACCCTTGAAGGCAAACGTTCAATTGAGCTTTCAAAAATTCTCGCCGAAGCCGACTTGTTCATTGATTATCACCAAACCAATCAGCCCGCAGTTTTTCCGTTCTTCACATTCGCCTATCACGAAGAGTCGTATCGCTGGGCGGCGCATATGCAGGCTGCAGATCACTTTGTAACAAGGGACATGAAAGTCGCGTTTTCAAGCGAAGGACTTTGCGGAGACGAATGGGTTCGCGCACGCGGCAAATCGGCAGTCACACTTGAACTCGGCCGCGCCGGACTGTCCCATTCCGCCTTTCAGACAACCTTGAACAGCCTGCGCAGAATTGTAGGATTTATTGAAACGGAGCTGAGCCACGGCCGTCTTCCTGCACCGGCCAAGCCCGCGTCCGGCGAAGATCTGAAATTCTTTCAGGTCGCAGCCAAGCTGCCGTGGACCGGAGACGAAGCGGCTTTGATTGAGGGTTTTGAAAATTTTCAATTTGTGAACGCCGGCGATGAACTGGGGCAGATGAGCAAGGACGTAAAGTTGACCGCCCCCGTTTCCGGTCATCTGATGTTTCCGAAATATCCGAAAAGAAACGCTGACGGAAAACCGGTTGAACCGCAGGGCGGCGACATTGTGCAAATCGTGCAGGCCATTACGGCTCACCCGCGCGAACTTTGGGGATGAGATTTTAAAATCCCGCATCAACTCAATTTTTTACTGAAGATTTATTCAGGCCGATTTAAGAGCCTGTGCAGCCGCGGCAGCTGCGCGCTCCTGCCGCTCACGTTCCTTTTGCTGCTCGCGCTGAACCAGTAGTTCGAAACCGGCCAGCTCGGAGTGTTTGGGATCGAGGAACTGTTTCACCTTCCCTTCAAGACAGAAACAGTAAAGCAAGCGCGCGATGGTTGAATCAACGTCGGAACGGTTTGGTTCACCTGCATGAAGCTGCTCCAAGACCTTTGCGACTTCATCATATTTCTCGATTTCGCTGAGGAATGAAATTTCTTCCCACATTTTGGATACAAGGTTCGGCTGCTTTTCGCGCATCTTTGCGAATGTGGATGTGCATTCATCGTAGATGGAAAACTTTTTGAGAAAATAAGCGTATTCCGAGAGTGTCCGGAGCTCCACAAATTCATCTTTTACGAGTCTGCCGAACAGACTCATGATTTTTGAACTCTCGTTGTGCGTGTCGTAGAGAAACGCACGGGCAAGCTCGGCTTTGATTTTGTATTTTGCATTCTGTTTGAGTAATTTCAGCTGATTTTCGGTGAAGGTATAATCCTTCTTCAGCATCGCGTTCGAAAAATCATGCGCGGTTTTGATGGCCGAATCCAAGTTGTTGTCCAAAGCCAATCCGACTGCCGTGTTCACCTCGGCAACCTGAAACGGTTTGCGGATCGCACCCGCAAAACCGAGAGACTTGAACGATCGTGTCAGCGCTTTTTCATCGCTCGGCACAAGAATGTAATAATGGAACAACTGATTGCCCGCGGAACGAAATATTCTTTCAAACTCGCGCAAACCGTCAATTTGTCCCGGAATGTGGTCAATGAATATAACCGGCCACTGGCTGGCAAATACAACATTCGAAATATCGACCAGACTGGTTGTACAAACTGTCTGGGTCAACCCTGATTTCGCAAGAATATCGCGGAGTGAGTTGACGGTTTGCTGCTGTGTTTTTTCGTCCGTTACAATTACAGCACGCCGCCTGATCGCCACTGCCTGACCCTCACACCCAAACTTCTGTTGACCGAGTGTACCCAGTCTAGAAAATTCAAAGCGGAGTTTGGAAGGCGGAATTTACGTTCCAGTCCAATAGAATGACGTTGGCGGCTCAGCCCTGTGCCACACACATGGAGAGCCCCTCGGCAAGAACGTCCCGCGGCAAATGACGGCCGATGAAAACCATTTGGGTTTTGCGTTCTTCACCCGCAGCCCATTCGCGGTCAGGCGAACTTCCGACGGTCATATGGACACCCTGAAACACAACGCGCAAAGGGTTGTCCTGAATGTTGAGAACGCCTTTGCTGCGCAAAACCTGCTCGCCGAGTTCGTTGACGATCAGTGCCATAAACTTGTTGAGTTTTTCCAAATCGAGCGGACGTTTTTCTTCAATGTAGATACTTTGAATCTCATCGTCATGAGTATGATCGTGGTACTCGGCCATAATCGAAGGATCGATCTTCACCCTGTCCTGCAGGTCGAAAGCCGCTATTCCAAGAACTTCACTGACGGGCACAGCGCATTTTTGGGTTTTTACAAGTTTTGCCACGCCGTTGATCCCGCGAATAATCTTTTCGACTTCGCCGATTTTTGCTTCTTCAATAAGGTCGGTTTTGTTGAGAATAATGATGTCGGCAAAGCCGATTTGGTCCTGTGTCTCGCGCACGGTTTTGAGGTTTTTCTCAATGTGAAATCCGTCGACAACCGTCAGAATGGCGTCCAGAAAGTAATGACGCTGCAGTTCCTCGTCCATGAAAAACGTCTGAGCGACGGGACTCGGGTCGGCCATGCCGGTTGTTTCAATTACAAGGTGATCGAAATCCAGATTTTTCTTCAGCAGATCTTTGGCAACTTTGGTCAGGTCACCGCGAACGGTGCAGCAAAGGCAGCCATTGTTCATAACTTTCAGTTCTTCGCCGAGCGTCTGGACAACCAGCTCCGAATCCAAGTTCACTTCACCGATTTCGTTCAGCACAACGGCAATTTTTTTGCCGTGCGACTCGGTCAGCATGCGATTAAGCAGCGTCGTCTTTCCCGACCCCAAAAAACCCGTCACGATTGTGACGGGAATTTCTTTCCCGCCCTGAGCAACATCTTTAGATTCCAGCACTTTAACACGTCCAAACATTGAAGCCTCCGACCAGTGACGGTTTCCAATAGCCGAGTGTTTAGCCAAGAACAACCGCATTCAGCTAAAGTCTAATCAGGGACAGCCGAAGTGAAAGAAGGGAAGAGACGTGACCTAGACATGGAGGGTCTAATGAAAAAGAGTCTGATAATCCTTGTTTTCAGCGCTGTATCAGTGATTCAGGCAGGCGAAAGCTTTGCCGCAAGCAACAAAGACCGCGTCGGCCTCGGGTCGCGCAAGGGTGAAGATCAGCATCCGCAAGCCGCTGAAACTAAACAGTATTGTACAGAGGTCGGGGTCAAGGCGAAGGCCGGCCGCAAAAAGGAAAGCTCGGGCGACGAAGCTGTTGCCCAAGCATGCCAGAGCGCACCCGAGGTTCGCTCGGCTGAAGAGAGCCGCGCCGAAATGCGTAAGGTAGAGCGCAATCCGAACAACTGACTGATTGTAAGGGTCAGCCGACCAGACTTTCTTCCCAAGGGAAAATCAGTTTTCCCTCGTCTTTCATCTCCATTGCTTTTTTACGGAGGCGCTCACACGCCTCCGTTTTTTGCTTCTGGGTTATTTTCTTGGCAGGCTCCAGCAGACATTCGACGTCCTGCCGGCGGCGTGACGACAAACACCCAAGATAAGCGTCGCAGATGTTCTTCTTTTCTCCTCTGAGAAACCAGCCAATGTCCTGATCTTTTAATTGCGAAAGCAGCAGCGCGAGATGGTTCGGCAACAACTGCGCGAGACGCTCGACGGAAACCAGTCCGTTTTCAAGGTAACCGGCAAGATTGGGGTCTTTGGCACCGACAGCGTTCAGAATTTCGCCGCGAAGTTCGTTGTCGAGCGACTGCACAAGGGCAAGAACATGGGCAGGTCCCCCGACTCTGCTGCCATGCCGGCCGCTCGAAACCCGTGTCCGCAGGGCTTCCAAATCCGACTCCAGTTCGTCAAGCACCAGTGAATCGAGGACTTTCTCTTTGGCAAGAACAACCAACAACTGCGCCTGCCTTTGCGCCGGAAAGTCTTTGAGGAGTTTGGCTGCCCGAGCAGGCTCAATAAAGCCCAGTACCGAACAGACAACAGAATCCAGCTGACGGGAAAGATGGTCGGCAAGAATCCAATCAGGAATATCTTCACAAATTTCATTCACCCGCGATGTACGGGGAAGTTCGACTCCGGCAAAGGTTGATTTCTGCAACAGACTCCGCACATCCAAGCCGGAGTTTTTATGAGTGACTTTGCTCAGGAATTCTGAACAAATCTCTTGAATATCCTGATCCGTAACCTGACGGCCGTCGACAAGGGCACGAATGATTTTGACCTGCTCCGCCTTGGACAGACGCGCAAAAATGTCTGCCGCCAATTCCTGACCCAACAGACTCAGTACGACCGCTGCCTTGTCTGATTGCGACAAACCCATGTTTCCCCCGAAGCAGCCGCACCCGCTGCCCTCCTTGCCCGCTACAGGGGATTTCGGTCGATTCCGGCAGGGAGTTTACAGAAACGAGAAAGGGTCTACGTCAACCCTCATGATATGTTGAAGTTCCTTACGCACAGACAGTTCAGGCGGCACCAGACGGGCCGGATGAATTTCTTTGCGGGCCGAAATAACGAGGTGAACCCGATGCACTCCCCTGAGCTTTGAGAGCACGGCGGGCATTGGACCGGTCAGCCGCACATCGGCCGGAGTCAATTTTTGCGCCTGCCAGATTTCGGCAAGGTCTTTTTGCAACTGCGCGGCTTGCTGCAAAAGATAGTTTTCATTGGAGTGCTGCATCTCAACCAAAATCTGCCGGCAGACGGGCGGATGCCATCCCAGCTGTCGCATTTGCAGTTCGTCGGCAAGAAAACGATCGACTGCACCTTCAAGGGCAAGATGAATCACCGGATGATTGGCCCCCAGCGACTGAACCGCAACGACACCTGCGATGCGACCGCGGCCCGAACGCCCTGCGGCCTGACATAACAACTGAAATGTTCTTTCGGCCGAACGATAATCCGGCACAAAAAGACCATCCTCAACATTCAGCACGGCAACCAGCGTCACTTTGGGAAAATCGTGTCCTTTGGAAAGCATTTGAGTTCCAACCAGACAGTGAGTTTCTCCCGATCTGAATTTGGAGATAATTTCCGAGAGCCGCGAATGGCTTGTCAGAACATCGCGGTCGAGACGATCGACAACCAGCCCGTGTATCCGCTCGGACAATTCCTGTTCCAGATTTTGCGTCCCGATGCCCATGTGAACAAGCTTTGAACTTTTGCACGACGTGCATTCCGACAGCGTCGGGCGCGAAAATCCGCAATAATGACAAAGCTCCCGAGTCCCGCGAGAGTGCAGCGTCGTGCTCACGGAACAATTCGGACATTTCAGAGCCTCGCCGCAGTCACCGCACAAAACAAACTGGGCAAACCCGCGGCGGTTGAGAATGACCATGCTCTGCTCGCCGCGCGCGTGTGCATCGGCAATCAGATCTACCACACCCTGAGCCACGACCGGTCCGGTAAATGAAAATTGCGAAGACTTTACAACTCCGCGGCCGATTCCGCCGGTCGAATGAAGCTTCGGGCGATACTGAAACAACTCGGTCCGGTTGCTCAACCGTGAATGCCGCGTCTGCAATTGCACCTTTGAATAACGTCCGCGTTCGGCATTCAGGAATGATTCCAGAGACGGAGTTGCAGACCCGAGCAGACAGCGCGCATTTTCAAGTTGTGAGCGTTTAACCGCAACGTCGCGGGCCTGATAGCAGGGGAATTCGTCACACTTGTAACTTTGCTCGTGTTCTTCGTCGACGATTATCAGCCCGATGTTTTCGAGCGGCGCAAAAACGGCGGAACGCACCCCCAAAACAACTCCGGCCTCGCCTCCTGCTGCGCGAAACCATTCGCGTTCATATTCGACGGCCGTCAGTCCGGAATGAAGCACCGCCAGCTGTCGGGGAAAATGAACTCTGAAGCGTTCGCACATCTGGGGTGTCAGCGCTATTTCCGGAACCAGAACCAACGCCGTTTTTCCGGATTCCAAAGTTTGCGCCACCAGATGCAGGTAAACTTCCGTTTTTCCGCTTCCGGTGACCCCCTGCAAAAGGGTTGTGCGGCCGTCCTCGGATGACGCAACCGCCCTGACAGCAGCCTGTTGCTCTTCGGTCAGTTGTTTAAGCGGCAGTGCTTCATTTTCGGTCTCGTTGCGAATTTTGCGCGCGCGTTTTTCGGTTCTTTTGTGTCTTTTGAGATGAGCTTCGGGGCTCCACAAAAAACCCGGACCGGCCAGATGAATCGTTCTTCCCAGCGGGGCGCAATAGTATCCCGCGACCCAGTAAAGCAAATCGACAAGTTTGCTTTTCAGCGGCGGACAATTCTCAATAACTCCCTCAACCGGCCTGCATTCGAACGACGGCTTGTCGCACCAGCCCAGAAAAGCACCCACGAGCTTGCGGCCCTGAACAGGCAATGCGCACAACACGCCGCGCTGCATCTGCTGCTGCAGACCGGCCGGAATCCGGTAGGTGAGTTCGTGAGCCGTTGCATTCGCAACCGCAAACAAACCATATTTTTCGTTCTCCAAGGTCATCCCTGTCCTGCTTCAGCCCGCGGGTTCTCGATTTCTCCTGCGAACTACGCTAACAAAGCTTCTCGGAACGGGACAAGTCGCGGACGTACAAAGGTGAACATCTTGAGCGGAACACCGGAAATTCAGCAGTTTGCTTTCTTTGACGTCGACGGCACGGTGATTGCCGAAGATTCCTTCCGGATTCTGATGCGTGAGCTTGTCTTCAAACGCTCTTTTCTGCGCGCATCAACGGCAGTTCTGCTCTTTGCCTTTCTGATTCCGGCATTTGTTTTGCGGCTGGCCTCAAAAACCCAGTTCAAAAGTGCGCTTCTTTGGAGTGCGACATTCGGACTCTCTGCCCGTGAAGCATTGACCCGCATCCGAGGGGTTGTCCGAGAACACATTGCCCCGCTCTGGTTCCGTGAAGTCGATGCAGAACTCTCAAGCCTGCGCGGGCAGGGCTTGAAAATCTGTTATGTCAGTGCCTCGGGAGAATTTTGGCTGCGCACGCTGCTGCATGCACAGGATTCCGGACCCAAACTGATTATCGGCTCTAAATTAATGCGTTTTTGCGGAGGAATTACCTTAAGAGGTAAAAATTGTCTGGGCGAAGAGAAAATCAGACGCCTGAGCAGAATTATCCCGAGAAACGCCGTCTGGCATGCCGCCTACTCGGATCACCGAGCCGATTTGCCGCTGCTTCTGGCGAGCAGGAACAGAACTGTGGTTAACCCGACAAGCAAGAATTTAAGGACATTTTCAAAAATTTTGGGTGAAGGCCGATTCACGGTTGTTCAATGGACCCCCGTCGGGCGTTCGGACTCTCCCGCCCCCTCCGCCGACTAGACTGCCGGACTGTCTGACACCCTGCCCAAGCGCACCTCAATTTACCCGAACGGCTGCCGATGATCGATCGTTCATAGTCTTACATTTCCTCAATTCGAGCGGAGGAATCCGGAATGAGTGGTAATTGGCGAATTATCGCGGCAGTGGCAGTCAGTTCAGCCATTTTGGGTGCCGTCGTCACCATTATCGCCAGAGACGCCGACGACGATCGCCCCAACGCGACGTCGTTCAGCCGTAAAACCGACGGCTTGCAGCCGCCCAAACCGAACTGGGCATCCAGTCCGTCGGCGAAGGGCGGAGCAGCAATGAACGGAAGAGCAGATTCCGGTTCGCCTGTCCGCAGGGCTGCACTGCCCAAGCCGACGTTGGAAAATCCGCCGCAGGTCGCGCAAATTCGCGACGAAGTGACACAGAATCCGCATGTCACGCCGCAAACATTGCTGGCTTTTGCTGAACAGGTTGCTTCAAGCATGGAAGGAGCGTTTGCCAGCAAAGAAACCCGTTTTGAAGTTTCGCGGCAACTGATTGCCTGCGCGCGCGACGGTCAGTCCAAAGGCTCGGCCCGCGCCGCACGCGCACTGTGTCTTTCAAACCTTGAGCGACTCAAAGAACGTTTTCCCGATGAGCTGACCGCGTCCTATCAGTCACTGCTGGCAGAGCTGCCTGAAGATCTCATTTTTGTTTCGGGCATCAACGGACCGGTCAGGGAGAAATAATATGAAATCCAACTTCAAAACATCATTTCTCCGCACACTGCTGATGACAACCGTCTTTGTCCTGCCGGCGGCAACCGGCTGCAAGAAAATAAAGGATCAGCTGGAACAACCCAAACTTCCTCCGCCCCAAACGGGCTCAGCCGAACAGGTCGCACCGGCCCTCGGTATTTCTCTTGATGCGGCGGTTTCGGAAAAAGAGCGGACGCTCTTCAAGGAAGACATTCGTTTTTTGCAGAACATCAACTTCAAGCCTGAGCCCGAAGGCTATTTTTTCAAAGCATTTTCTTTCAACGGCGCACTGAACATTCTCAAATTCATTGACGACCGCGTCGGCTTCATCATCGGCAGGGACACCTCCGTCGATTCGCGTTTCAGCTACACATCCAATACCGGCAACCACAGCGGCAAGGCCGTCACCATCGCAACCAACATCGGCATGGCTGTTTGGCTCGAAACCATCGCACAAAAACGGCCGATCCAGTTTTTCGTCAACAACACATCCGTCCCCGTAAATGACCCGCGCGTCGGAATTATCCGTCTGGCAGAAGGTTACACAAACTACGACGGCGAAGGCCGGCCGATGAACACCGTTGCCCGCACAACCGTTTTGATTCACGAAGCGCGGCACAGCGACTGCACCGGAGGCCTGTCGGAAAGAGATGCCATCAATCTTGCCGCCGGCCAGCTGCCCGAGAACAGATCGTGCGGTCATCTTCATACCATTTGCGAAAGCGGCGATTACGAAGGGCTTGCAGCCTGTGACGGGCGCGAATGGGGTTCCTACGCAATGGGCTGGCTGTATGCGAACGAATTCAAAAACAACTGCGAAAGCTGCAACGAAGCGATGCGCCAGACTGCGCGTGTCGTTGCCATCGATTCACTGTTGAGGGTCGGCGAAGGACGGGCTGCATCCATGCTGTCCAAATCATTGCCCCCGCCGGACCTCAGCAGCACCCCTACTCTTCGCTGATTTCATCGCTTTCAGATGCGTCCTCACCGTCGGCAGCAGCAGCCGGCGGAAGGTTGTCTTCGCTTTCAAATTCTGCGGTTTCCTCGGTGAGCATCCGGTTGCGGGCATCCAGAGGCTCGCGCAGCACAACGGGGATCAGCGCGCGCGCCTGAGCTGCAAGTTCGGGTTCGTAATCTTCAAGCCGCGCAAGGCTCTGCAAAAAGGTCGCAAAGCGGAAGAGGACCATCATGCAGTCGCCGGCCGAAAAATGCTTGGTTGAATGCTCTTCGACAAGCCGTTCCCAAGAAACCTGATCGTCGATCCATGCCGAGACAATCGATGCCGCAGCCGGATTGAATTCCCGAAACACCTTTTGACCCGATTCTTCCCTGCGGAATCCGACTTCGTCGTAGAGCTCCGGAAAAAGTTCTTCAGGATAATGAATTTCGATTTGCTTTGGTATTTCAAGATTCGACAGAAAACCAAGATCGGCAAACGTGTCGGGAATTTCCTTGAAATGCGCCGAGCAAAAGCTGGCCATCATTTGCAGATACTGCCTCAGATTCGCCGCGTTGATCTCGCCCTGCGCAAGCTTGCGGGCAATAATCATGCCGCCGGCCTGCGGAAAGTGACGCGCGAGTTGTCCCATCAAAGTGGGCACCTGACCGTCGAGAGCACCGATTGTGACAAGATGCGTAATAATTTTTTGAAGCGTGCTCTTGGATGACTGATTCATCAGCGTGTGACATGTGATCTTTGCCGGACAGCGGGTGCACGGGATTTGGCTGCGCTGCCGGCCCTTGTGAAATTTCTCGTAGGTTGACGGAATGTCGTCGCAGGCAAGAATTTCGAGTTTGTAATCTTTGTAAAGAACTGCCGAAAGAAGTTCGTGATCTGCAACAATCACCTGCTGCGGATCGCGGCCGCGCATAAAAAACGACTTGCGGTAAAACTCCGACAGATACGCGAAACTTTCTTTTTGGCCGAGGATCCCCAAAACTGTCGTCGGGTCGAACTTGAGTGAAGAGCGGCAGGGTTCGCGACCGGTCGGCTTTTGCTCAGCATACCGGCCAAGGTTCATCCACATGGAAAATCCGTGAGTGTCTTTTCCGCGCCGTCCTGCGCGGCCGAGCATTTGCATGACTTCACTTGCGCTGTAGCGCGTCTCGCCGCCTTCGCTGGGCCGTGACAAATCAGAAATAAGCGCTCCGCGCACGGCAAAGTTCACACCCAGCGAAATCCCCATTGTACCGGAACAAACTTTGAGAAAACCTTCTTTGAGAAGTGTTTCGATGGCCACCCGTCCGGGGGGAATCAGTCCGCTGTGATGAAATGCAATGCCATGCCGGCGAATCATCCGCTGCAGGTCGTGCGGCACGTAGTCCCATCCGCTGAGTGTTGAAATACGCTCGTGCAGCGGTTTAAGCGACTCTTCGGTTATGGTGTTCTGAAGGCCGCGGGCAAGGATATGTGCAATGGCTTCAACGTCGGCTCGCCGGCCGGCGTATACAACCACTGGCCCCAAGTTCATTTCCAAAGCAACTCTTGCCGGATCAACCAACTCTTCAAACCGCCCTTTGTCGCGCCGGCGCTGTCCGGCCCTGTCGGCACGCAGGCTGCGGCGGATGATTGCAATTTCTTCCTGATTGAGCGCGAGATCGGGTGCATAAATCCAGCCGTAGCTTGTATAAATAATATCGGCGAGCGGAACCGGACGCTTGGTGACACGGATGAGTTTGGACGGACGCGCAAATAATTTTTCGAGCCACTGCGCAAATTCGTCGGCATTGGGAACCGAAGCCGACAAAAGAATAAGCTGACTTTCTTTGGGTGTAAGGATCAGCGATTCTTCCCACGCGCTCCCGCGGCTTTCGTCCTGCAGATAATGATATTCATCGTAAACAACAACCCGTCTGCGCATGTCGGGTTCAACACCCAAAAGACTGTTGCGGTAGGTTTCGAGGGTCGCAAGAATAATCGGTGCGCGAAGATTTTCCTTGAAGTCGCCGGTGTTGATCCCGACCCGATCTTTGCCGTACTTTTCGCAGAACTCGCGGTATTTGTCGTTGCTCAAACTTTTTACCGGACTTGTATAAATGAGCCTGAGCCCCTCACTCAGACGCGCATCGAGCAGCGCCTCAATGACACGCGTTTTACCCGCCGAAGTCGGAGCGTCCACCACAACATTCTGACCGTTGAGAAGTGCATCCAGTGCGTCGGCCTGCCATTCGTCAAGCACCATGCCGTTTTCGGTGATGCGCTGTCCGGCGGCCAGTTCGGTCACAGGTTTTGCCGCCGGACGTTCAGGCTCGGAGCGCACAGGAAAGCGCTCGTGCGATTTGTCGGACTCCGGCCGCGATGAGGCCAGCTTGGTCCGCGCAAGAGCAAATCCGCGGTCGGGAAGAGGCGCAGACGGTGCAGCAGAGGGTGCAGCAGACTGAACCGAAGCAGACGATGCAGACGAAGCTGGCGCAGCCGGTACAGCAGGCTGAACCACAGACTGAGCGGCAGACTGAACCGCAGACGGTGCAGGTGACAAGGGCTTTTTATCTGATTTGTATGAACGGCTGGGGGCAAGCTGTGCGCTGTGCGGCGTACCAAAGGATTGAGTTGCCGGACGCCCGACAGGAGCCTGAGGCTTTGCCACCGGCACCGAATTTTTTGTCGGGGTCGCTCCCTGCATTTTTGTAAAAGCGCCGACCGATGCAGCAACAGGTCTTTGCGGCGAATGAGCCGCCGGACTGACGGTGCTCTCCCAGTCAGAATTTTTCAGGCGCTCGCGAAAACGCTCCGCAAGAGCAATCCAGCCTTTGGAATCCAGCCGGCCTGCAAGAAGTTTTTCGAGTGAATCACGAATGGCTTCGGGGCTGGGAGTTTGAAAGCCGTTGTTCCCCCATGAGCCTCTGCCCCGACCTTGCGGACGGCGATCACCGCCGTCGCGTCCGCCCTCGCGCCGGCCGTCCCTCCGGCCGTCCCGCCGGCCTGTGCGGGCTCCGCTTTTGTCGTCACGGCGGCCATGACCGGCACTTTTTCCGTCGCCTCCGGCAGGAGCGCCCGACTTGCCGTCGCGGGCCGAACGGGCGTCACGCCCTTTGCCGGCATCTGCGAAAACCTCATCGGAGCGCAGGCTTTTGCTTTTGTTTTTGGAACGCGAGGGATGACGACGATTTTTTGGATGTCTGCGGGCCACTGTTTTTATCCCCCGATGAATTTCATTCAGGGGAGTATATCAGCATCCTTGCCGATCAATAACAAGAGCAACCGCTTCTCCGCCCCCGATACACAGGGTTGCAAGACCGCGCTGCAGATTACGTGCCTGCAAAGCATGCACAAGCGTCGTAAGAATACGGGCGCCGCTGGCTCCGATCGGATGTCCGAGAGCAACGGCGCCGCCGTTCACGTTGACCTTCGCATGAGGAATATTGAGCTTCTTCATTGCTGCCATCGTTACAAGTGCGAACGCTTCGTTGATTTCGAAAAGATCAATATCGGTGAGGCTTACCTGAGCTGCCGCAGCCGCTTTTTCGATTGCATTCACGGGAGCGGTGGTGAACCACTTGGGGTCCTGAGCGTGAGTGGCATAACCGGCGATGCGGGCAAGAGGCTTGAGATTGTATTTTTTTACAGCCGCTTCCGAAGCCAGCACGAGAGCAGCGGCACCGTCGTTGAGCTTCGATGCATTTGCGGCAGTAATGGTTCCTTCTTTGTCGAACGCAGCGCGCAGCGTGGGCATCTTGCTCAGGTCGGACGCATTGGGCTCTTCGTCTGTATCAACCAGCTGAGTTCCTTTGCCGGCAGGAACCTCAACGGCCGTAATTTCATTTTTGAACGCACCCGACTCCATGGCCTTGCGGGCGCGCGCATAACTTTCGGCTGCAAATGCATCCTGCTCGGCACGCGAGATGGAAAACTCACGGGCGCAGGTTTCGGCACACAAACCCATGTGCATGTTGTTGTAGGGGTCCCACAGGCCGTCGAAGACCATCGAATCGACAACTTCTTTGTGTCCCATGCGGTAGCCGTCGCGTGCCGCCGGAAGCAGATAAGGCGCATTGCTCATGCTTTCCTGACCGCCGGCAATGGCAATTTCAATGTCGTTCAGGCGCAAAGCCTGAGTGGCAAGCATGACGCTTTTCAGGCCGCTGCCGCACACTTTGCCGACAGTCAGTGCCTGCACATGCTGCGGCAGTCCTGCGTAAATCGCAGCCTGACGCGCGGGCGCCTGCCCGACTCCGGCGGTCAGCACTTCACCCATGAGAATTTCGTTGATGGCCTCGACCGGCACCTTTGATTCGGCCACCGCGGCCTTGACGGCAGCTGCTCCCAACCGCGAAGCGCCGAGCGCCTTGAGGGCTCCCTGAAAGCGCCCTACAGGAGTACGTTTTGCAGCGACGATATACACGTTGGTCATAATAAACTCCTTCAAAAACAGATTCAGGATTTGCTTCCCAGTTCGACGATAAAATTAAATTCTTCGGGCTGCACCGGCTGAATGGAAAGGCGCTGCCCCTTGCGCAGAAGGAGCATGTCTTTGAGCGCCGAGTGCTGCCGGAGTTCATCCAATGCAACGAACCGGCTGAACGGCTTGGGCCGGCCGACCGTGACGCAGAACCAGCGCGGATTCTGCGGGGTCGACTTGGGATCAAAATATTCGGACTTTTTGTCCCATGCCGAAGGGTCGGGCTGCGCGGGGGCGACAATTTCAGCCACACCCGCAACGCCGGAGGGCTCCGCATTCGAGTGATAAAAAAGAATCAGGTCACCCGCCTTCATGTCATTCAGCATGAAATTGCGTGCCTGATAGTTTCGGACACCGTCCCACATTTCGGACTGGTCCGGACGGCGGACAAGATCTTCGATACTGAAAACGTCCGGCTCGGTTTTCATCAACCAGTATCTGCGTTGTGTGCCAGCCACAGCGAATACCCCCAAGTGAATCAGGGGTGCATCATACGGCCCACGGCAGAGCTTGCAACATTGTGCATGGCCTTAAGATTGCGGACCGACTGAATGCGGTTTTCGGCGTAGCGTTGCGACGCTTCGTGGGTCGTCAGGCCGTCGCGCTCCGCGATTTTGAGAATCTGCAGAACCGTCGCACCGATGTTGCGTGCTTCGCTGAGTGCCTTGTCGCGGTTGTAGCCGATCAGTTCGTTGTAAACGTTGATGAGTCCGCCGGCGTTGATGACATAGT
This sequence comes from Pseudomonadota bacterium, assembly GCA_009926615.1. Classification (GTDB taxonomy): domain Bacteria; phylum Bdellovibrionota_B; class Oligoflexia; order Silvanigrellales; family Silvanigrellaceae; genus RFOM01. Next base: position 51,234 of record RFOM01000010.1, on the reverse strand, counting down.
CAGGGCAATAAACAATCTTTTTGTCCTGCAGCATTTTGCCGTGAACTTTTTCGTCTTCGAGCTGGTTGTTCGCGCCGCCGGCAATAATTTGAGCCTTGAGCATCGGAATGGTTTTTGAATTGAGAATCGCACCCAGAGCGCACGGAGCGAAAACGTCCATGTCCAGTGAATACAGTTCATTGTCCGTTACAGCGGTCGCCTGATATTTGTGGACCATTTCCTGCACGCGTTCGGCATTGATGTCGTTGACGAACAGTTTGGCACCCTCTTCATGAAGGTACTGGCACAGGTACTTGCCCACGTTGCCGACACCCTGCACCGCAACCCGCAGACCCTTGAGATCTTTGCGGCCCATACGAACTTCAACAGCAGCCTTGAGTCCGGAGAATACACCCAAAGCCGTCACGGGACTCGGATCTCCCGAACCTCCGAGAGCCGGAGCAACACCGGTCACGAATTTGGTTTCAAGACGCACAAAGTTCATGTCGGTGACGTTGGTGTTCACATCTTCAGCCGTGATGTAGCGGCCCTGAAGGGAGTTCACAAAACGTCCGAAGGCGCGGAACATAGCTTCATTTTTTTGTTCGGGACGGGCGATGATGACAGCCTTGCCGCCGCCCAGTGCCAAGCCTGCACAGGCCGCTTTGTAGGTCATGCCGCGGCTCAGACGAAGAACGTCACGCAGCGCGTCATCTTCAGATGTGTAGTGCCAGAGGCGGGTTCCGCCGAGAGCCGGTCCGAGGTTGGTGTCGTGAATGCCGATGATGGCACGCAGTCCGGACTGAGGGTCATTGCAATAAACGATTTGTTCGTGACCCAATGTTTCCACATGTGTGAAGACGTTGCTCATAATAAAGCCTCTCCCCGACGGATAAGTGTTCTTTAAACGCTTCGCCAAACTACACGATTAAAAAAATCCCGCAAGGACTGGACATTATGGCTGAGCGACCAGTTTTGTGAGTCAGGGATAAGCCTTCAAAAAGAAGTCACTCACCGCTGTTCCGAGCTGATCAGGGCTGATCACGGAGTGCAAGGGTAAGCAGGGCTGCGTGGGCGATATCGAACGCCGAAGCCCCGCGCGAGAGGTCTGAATAGGGCTTTCCGGTTCCGAGCAGCAGCGGTCCCCAAGCCTCGGCTCCGGCCAGTCTTTGGGTAATTTTGTAGGCGATATTTCCCGCATCGAGGTCGGGAAAAACAAAAACGTTCGCGCGCCCCGCAAGCCGCGAGGAAGGATTTTTGCGCAGCGCGACCTGAGGATCGGCGGCGGCATCGAACTGCACTTCACCTTCGCTGACAATTTCGGGTCTGCTCAAAGCGAACTCCGCGGCGGCGCTGCGGACTTTGCTGACATCCGGATGCTGGGCACTGCCGCCCGTGGAAAAACTCAAAAAAGCCACCCGAGGCTCGCGCCCTGTCCACAATGAAAAAGCCTTTGCGGCCAGCGCGGCAATTTTAGGGAGCTGTTCTTCGGTTGGCTGCGGAATGACTCCGGCATCGGCATACAGCACGACATCTTCTCCGCCGGCAGTGGGTTCGCGCAACCTGAAAAGAAAACACGACGTAATCAGCGGCGACCGCGAATCAACCCCGACTGTCGACAAAGCCGCACGAATCACATGTGCCGTGGTTGCCACCGCACCGCCCACGGCAGCGTCGGCAAGGCCAAGCCGGACCATGGCACCCGCCGTGAAAAAGGGATCTTCGGCCAACGCAGGAAGGTCCGGAGGAAGGGGCTTTCCGCGCGCCATGAGGTGTTCTTCAATCAGTTGCATCGTGTTTTGCTTTTGAGCGGCGACCAAAGCCTGATCCGCGAGAAGACACGTCACCCCTGTCTGAGTTTCCAGCAGGTGCTTGGCTTCAATAATCCGCGGGTCGGCATGTTCGGGAAAAATCACACGGCCGTTGCCGGCGCGGCGAAAGACAATGTCGCGGATTTCAGGCGGAAGATTTCCGAAAAGCCCAAGGCGGCTCATTCCGCGGAAGCCAAACCGCGGCTGCGAAGGTGCCGCACGTGCCGCAGTGCTTCCTTGGCTTTGCTTAAATCACTGCTCTCAAGAGCCTCTTCAGCCTGCTCGATGTGAGTAAAAATTTCGGTTTCGCGTTCGTCAAGACGTTGAAGCATTTCATTGAAGCGGCGCGCGACGTAATGAATTTCGTCGGACGTCCGGAATTTTGCCTGCGCTTTAAAATCGCCGCGGGAAACGCGCTGGAATTGTTTGAGCAGATTGAAAAGCGGACCGACAATTCTCTGTGTCGAGATAATGCTGACAAACATGATTCCGACCAGATTAACCACAAGCGCAAAGCCGATTGCGAGCATCACAGGCCACGGCAGCCGCTGGCCCTGCCAGATGCCGAAGCTATAAAAGGAGATCAGCAGAATAGCGAGCGAGGACACCGCACAGGCGAGTCCCATGACGAGCGCACTGCCGGCAAACTTGAACTGCAGGTCGCGGTTAACGATGTAGGTTCGGTTCCACCACTGAAGATGCGAGCGCCGCCTTGGTGTCTGCTCTTGTCCGCCCTGACCTTCTTCGGCCGTAGAATTATGCTCGTCTTTGCTCATTTCTGTTCAACCTCCGCAAGTTTCAACCGCTGTCCAGATTCCGCTTTCGGAGCCCTTTACGCCGGAAACGCATTTTTTAACTGCTTGCAAAAATTTTGCCAAATCTCCTCCGGTTTTATCAAGCAGAAGCTGAAAGGGTTCTTGGCGGGATTGATAAACCGATGCGCTTAACAATGTTGCGTTATTGAATTTTTCGGACTTAAAAAATCGCGCATAGTAAGTTTCCCCAAGGCGATTGCCGAATTCGGACTGAAAACGCGCATCGAGCGCTGCAAATTTTTCCTTGCGTGCTTTGAGAAAAGCCTCGGCTGCCAAGGCCTCGATCTCAGGCTGCGCGTAAAACGCAGTCAGCTCTTTGCGGGCAATGTTGAGCATCTCGCCGAAAGCCTGCCGCGCCTTTTGCATGCGCTCATGACCGGCCTGCCAGTTCTCGGCGGAAAAATCGCTGCCGAACAGCTGCCGGTTGTCTTTGACAAACATCAGAGTTGCGCGCCGCGCGACAAACTCGGCAAGGTTTTCGTTAAACGTGTAAGCATCAGGAACGTAAAGCGTGCGGTGAACGGTTTCATGAAAAAGAAGTTCGACAAAGCTGACGGCATCGTTGCCGTCGACCATGCTTGAATAAACGGGGTCGGGAAAAAATCCGAGCAGCGAGAACGCCTGCACACCCCCGACGGTTGTGTCAAAGTCTTCGGCCACAAGTTCTTTTTGAAAATCGAGCGCCTTTTGTTTGTCAAAAAAACCAAGGTACGGCTGGGAACCGACAACCGGAAACCACCAAGTTTTAAGTTTGAGTTTTCTTTTTTCCGCAGCCTGAACAACATAGCTCAGCGACGGCCGATCGAGGGAAATATAAGTTTTATAACTGGAACCGGCGGTCATTCCCGCGCGCTCTTCGGCGTATTTCAACACAGGCCCGACCAGCTTGAGTTTTTCGATCCGTTCGGGTTTTTCGCGTCCTTCGGCGAGAACGCTGTCCAAGGGAACGCGACGCGAAATCAGGCGGGCCTGCTCGATCCCCTGAGTCAGCGTGTAACAGCCTGTGTAAAGGAACGAGGACAATGCAGGCAGCAGCAAATTCATTTTGCGGAAACTGAAAATATTACGGCGTGCGGGCCGGCGAAGGGAACAATTGCCTGATGACGTTGAGCCTTGAATCAATGGTCTCTCCGGGGGCTGTAAACTGCAGCAGCGATTCCTGAAAGAAGTATACGACACCTGCATAGCCGAAGTCGCGTACCATGGCGGTTTGTGCACGCACCATGTCTGCCGGCATGGGCTCAGGCTTGAGCCCCGACAGTACGCCTATCACCAAACTCGCCTTGCCCTTGAGCTTGTCCAGCACAGGACTGCTCAGCTCGCCCTGAAAGCGGGCCATGCTGTCGCGGTAAACCTGAACGACAACTTCATCGACCAAACCGGCCTCAACCCACGCCGGCCAGTCCTGCACATAATTTTGATAGGACCACGGGTACGGATTGGGCGAAACCGAGAACTTGATCCCCGGTCTGGCAGCTTTGACGGCGCGCGAGATGCGCGAAACAAACTGAGTCAGTTTTGCGGCACGCCACGCGAGCCACTCCGGTGCATCGGGCGCAGGCCGTGCAGTTTTGCCGGTTTCTTTTTTGTACAGGTTCAGCGTGAAATCGTCGTAGCCGAATATATTTTTCAATGACAAATGGTCGTCGAACTGAATCGCGGGCACTTCGTATTTGGTCACAAATTCAACGACCAGCTCTTCATAGAACTTTTGGACGTCGGGATGGGCAAAATTCAAATAAGAGGTCGACGTTCCGTCCTGATCAAATGACACCTTGCCGGAGCTGTCGCGCGAGAGCCACTCCGGATTTTTGCGCGCCAGCGGAGAATCCGCGGGAACCTTCACTCCCCATTCAAACCAAGGAACAATGTCGAGGTCGTACTGGTTGCCAAGGCCGATCCAGTCGGCCATCGGATCGCGTTTGAGATTGCCCAGACCGTAACGTCCGGAAATTTTCGGGGCTCCGTATTTGACCATCACGTCGCTGGGATAAAAGGTTTCACCCTTGTTCCAGACCACCGGATAAAGCGCATTCATGTTGAGCTGGGAAATGCGGGCCGCAAGGGATTCCATGTTTCCGAAAGAATCCATCACCTGAGAATCGACGTTGCTGACCCAGACTCCGCGCATTTCGGTGGTCGTGGTGGCCCTGCGTTTGCGGACCTTGCGCTGGGCGGCCTGACCGTCGTCCACAGGAGCCGAAGCCTTGAACCCTATACGCAGCCACTGCCTGCATCCGGTGGTCATCGCACCGAAGGCAAGCAGCAGAAGAAAAAAGCTAAGAAATGTCCGTGCTTTACTGTTTAGCCTCATGCAGCCCTAAGCGTTGATTTACCCGTATGATGAATAATCTCGTACAGGTCGGTACCACGCTCGAGGAGAGCCTTCAAGTTGATACTCACCCGCAGTGCGCGGAGGCCCTGTGCACCCTGCACCTCATCAATCAGATATTCCTCGACATCTTCCATGACGCATTCCTGAGCGGCAAGGAATGTGAAGTACTCCATATACTCGACCCGCTCACGCTCCTGCGTGAAGACCACGGCAAGCTTGCCCGGCTGACTGAGTCGCTCCTGCGTACCCTTGATGACCGCGCGGTCGACACGACGCTTGAGCATTTCACCGCGGCCGTCGGCTCCGCCGTCGACGTGGAACTGCTTGTCGTCGAAATCAAACTGCACATTCACCGGAGTGTCCTGAACGACAATCACGTGGGTCAAGTCAAACGGCACCTTGAGGTTTGGCTTCATGCGTGCCGATTCGGCAGCGCAGCCGCACATCACCATAAGCTGCCACAGTCTGAGGTTCTTGAGGTAAATCTCGTTGAACTCGCGGCCCTTGACCAGCGACTGGCCGATCAGAATCGTGTGTTCAACCGATTCATTGCAGTGTTTCTCAAAATAGTGCGGGAAAATTTTCTGGGCGTTGAGCTGCTGGTTCTTCAGGTAGTTCGACAATGTCGAAGTGACCTCGGTAACGCTCGCATCGAATTCGCGGCGGCGCAGATACACTGTGCGCGATTTGTCGTCGAGCTGTTTCCAGTAGGCGTTGATCTTCTGAATGAGATTCAGATTCCATCCGCGCACGTGGTTGAAGACCGGTTCCACTTCGGTTGCCAAAAACTTGCTTGCCGCGGTTTCGTCGCCGACGGTGAGCTGTTCGCTGATGCGCGCATCGAGTTTTTCAAGACGGAAACACAACTCGCGGAGGAACGGCATCGGGCGGTTTTCGTATGCCATCTGCAGAACTTCAAGCGCAAGACCAATCTGGGTGCGAAGGTCGTCCTGCACGGCCTTCGAACGAAGGGCCGCTGAGTTGCGGATTGTGCTCAGAGCATAGAGCGGATAAACGTCCTGAAAATAAATATTCTTCATCTCAAGAGACTTGGAGCCCTCAGCGCGTTCGGACGCCAGCTGTGCTTCTTCATGAAAGCGCCATTCAACGGTCGGATGAATGGATGTGCACTGCTCGGAAATGATCGACTGCACAGCCTGCTTGACGTCGTCGATACGGCGTTTGCCGGCGAGGCAAAGCAGAGGCATAAGGTCGTGGAGTTTTTCGGCAACAGCTTCATTCAGATCGTCTTTTTTCGGAGACGTCACATCAAAGAAACCGATGTGCTGATCGTCAAAGAACAACGGAAAGACGGCAAGTGAACGAACGCCCTGATTCAGAAGATCAGATTCGATCTTGGAGCGATCGGCACTTGAGGCGAGATCCAGTGTCACAAGACTGCGCTGCTGGGTGCGGACGCGTTCGAGCATGTCGTTTTGAATTGCGAACAATGAACCCTGAATGTCTTCGCGGTTGTAGCGTTCGACAGCAACTGTTTCGTTGCCTTTGCGCTCGCCTGTGCCGTTCAGCCGCGAGCGTGAAAGCAAACCGCCGACCGTGGTGCTGAAGCCGACGCTCAAATGCGGACGGCGCAGAATCTGGCGGATTGAAGCCTCAACCTTGCCGAGAAGAACCGGAGGCTCAACCGAATCGCGCTCGGTGAGTGCGCGCTGAATGTCGGTGAAGGCGTTCTGGTCTGTAATGTCGTTGGTCCGGTAGAACGCGAAACCGTGAAACTCGAACCAGTTTGCAGGAAGAAGTTCACGCCACTTTTCAACATCGTTGAGGTCGGAAAGCAGGTCGCGTTTGATTTTTTCGTCAAGAACCTTGGGTCCGCCGACGTTCACCACGTCGCAGAAACTGGGTTCCATGGTGACGCTGTGAAAGCGGTTCAGATTTGTATTTTTGTCCTGAGTTGAAAACACAACAGGACGTGTACCCATTTCGAGCTCAATGCCGTAAAGACGGCGAAGGATTGTCGAGTAGGCCAGCTTGACGCGCTGGTTGAGCCAAGCGTCTTCGCCGATTTGGCAGGTTGCCGCGAAACGGCCGTTTTTGTCGAAAAACGCGTCGAAGAATGCATCGGAAACCATCACAGGCTGCACGTGGAAGGGAAGCACGGCACCGCTGCTCTCGGGATTCCGGAAACCGGAGGACCACAAAATGCTCATCATCACTTTAATGAGCGACTCGTGAGTCTGAATCACCTTGGAGTCGGTGATCGGCTGCGCAAGTTCAGGCGCGCGTTCGAGCCTGCGCATGACGTCGGAAGCGATCTTGGAAACCGTCGGTTCCTGAGACGCAACAAGACCTGCCCAGTAGCGCACCAGAGGTCCCATGCTCAAAACGCATTTGAACGGAAACTCTTTTGTGTCCTGCATGACGCGGAGATGCGGAACCAATCTTGGACCTTGTCCCTGAAACATAATATTTCCCCTCATTCAACTAAGCATTCAAATCAAAATCCGACAGTCTTCACAAAACCGTTGCCTCTTACCTTCGGCGTTTCACATGCCGCGCTAAAGCCTCACAATGTCAGTCATGACACGCTGCAAAATTATTCACACGACGGCACAACGTGAGCCGAAAAAACGAACCCGCCCGCCGACCGGCCGTCGGGACAAACTCCTTTGACTTCCGTCCAGCTGCCGGCAACCGAAACCTTTTCCAGAGGTGTCGCAAATGTAAATTTACAAAGAATATTTCCTTGCGGTTTGTCCCTCAGAAAAGCCGAAATCTCGGAGTGTGTTTTCAGTTTTTTGCAGTCGGACGGCAGACCCTGTTCAGGCAAATCGGCCACCGGAAAATTCTGCAGTGCAAATTTTGCCGGCATGATTGACCCCGCGCCGTCGGTCACAACGGCTGTTCCCTTTTTCAACTCAGCGGCAATTTCGGGAAGAACAACAAGCGAGACAGTCGAATTTAAATAATCAAACTGATCGATTTGAGGCAGAACGGGATGGATCTCGGTCAGCTGTCCCCTTGAGTCACGCTGCCTGCCAACCCACGGTGTGGCCATCCATTTGTGGGAGAATCCCTGCCTGAACCACGCAAGCGGAATCATGTAGGGACGCCACGGCCGGTTTTCGGGTCTGTAAGAATTGTTATGGTAAACCGAAACAAAGTCGTTGCTGTCAACATCTCCGGTGATGCCGAAAAAATTCTCGCCCGAGCGCGTCGCGCAGTTCTCGCGGCGGCATGCGCTCAACAAAACACCGGCAGGGATTTTTCCTCCGAAGACCTTTTCGATTTGAGCTGCAGCAAGCTGTTTGTTTTGCGGGAGAGTAAAAATCAGACCGCCGTTTTTGAGGACGGCGCTAAGAATGTCTGCACCTGTCGGCGAACTGTAGGCCGTCAGACCTGCCATTTCCAGAACCCGCGAAATGTTGTTTGCGTGCTGATTTGCAGTCGCAAAAAGAGCAGCGTTCTTTTCCTGATCAGGTATCCATTCTTTGGCCGCAGCGAAAATCCGCTCTCCCGAGGCCGTAATCAGGTCGAACCTGTGCGACGAAAGAATTGTTTTTCGCTCAAATTCGACTCTTTCGACATCCTGCAGGTCGGACTGCGCCGTCGCGTTGAATGTCCGCATTTTGCAGGAACTCAGCACGCCTCCTGCAAACACTGCAGCAAGCGTGCAAATGTTCAGGTTTATGCTTTTGCTTTTTATCTTCGAAAAAGCCGGCCGCATTGGCTGTTTTCCCCCGTACCGAAGCTAACACGGCAGTGGCTGCGTAAGACGGGAATATTTTTGTCGTCAGCGGGCAGGCACTTTGCCGGCATTCACGCTGCAGAAAATTCATTCACGCGGGCAGAATTCAACCCGCAAGCGATGCAAAATTGAGGTCCGAAGTGCTGTTTGAGCCGACATCGACAATTTGTGCGGCCGGCCAGCGGACAATCAGCATTGTGACGTCGTCGGCGTACTCTTCGTCCTTCCACAGATCCTTGGCTTCGCTCATGATCTGTTCACGGATTTCGGTGACAGGCCGGCCGGAGGACAAAATATCGTAGAACCTGCGTTTGCTGAGCATTTCATTTTTGGGTCCGTGGTTTTCAAGCAGACCGTCGGTGTACATGGCAAACAGGTCACCTTCTTCGAGCTGCAATTTTTTCACCGTAATCGTGCGCTCTGCGGTCACCCCCAGCGGGTTTCCGGTCGACGTTTGCGGAGAAATTTTCTTGGTCTTGTTCTTGTACCACAAAAGCGGAGTGTGTCCCGCGCTGGCGTAGTAAAGTTCTCCTGTATCAATGTTCAGCGAAACAAGACACATGGTCATAAGACGAGCCGATTTACCGACGCTCAAAATAGCGCGGTTGAGAATCTGGGCCATGAATTCAAGACGGTCGGTTTCACCCATTTTCTCGCCGGCTCTGAGAATATCCATGACGTTTTGCGCGCCCATGAAGGCGCCGTAAGCGACTCCGGTCATGATTGCGGCAGGCACTCCGTGACCGGTAACGTCACCCACAAGTCCGTGCAGCCAAGGCGAGGTCTCACGTTTGTCAAAGAACAACCAGTCACCACCGCACTTGCTCGCTGCCTCGTAGTGAAAGTCCAGCTCGGCATTCATGGGCGGCTTGGAAGAAGGCAAAAGCGCGGTCTGTACGGCCTGCGCCGTGACCAGTTCGTTTTCGAACTGCGCCGTTGCCATTCGTTCTTCCTGAAAGTCGAACATCACCAGCGCATGGCCGAGCGACGCACACAGCAAAGTCATCAGGTGACGCTCGGTGGTGGTCAAAGTTTCTTCCGGAAATCCGTCGAGCAAAAGAAAAAGTTTCGGCTTTTCACCGTTAAAAACCCGCATGACAATGGTGTGGTCAATCATCGAAATATTTTCGGGCGAACTGATGTCCTCAAGAGCAAGACCCGCCTCTTCCAAGGGAATAGTCTTGAGTTCGGGAACCCGCACGCCGCTGGTCACGTAATCGATCGCTCCCTTGCATTCACCGGTCGCAATATCAAAAAGAACACCGATGGCATCCATGTTCATTTTGAAGCGGACAAACTGCCGTGTCTGGTTGACAAACAGCTGAATGCAGTCGTCACGGTTTGCCGCCAGCGACATGTCTTTTGTCACCTTCATCACAAATTCGAGGTTGGCACTGATTTGCTTGAGCTCGGCCTCGCGAATCTGCAGGCGCTTGGCCATTTGCTGAAGTCCGCGGGCCACAAAGTTGAGCTCTTCGTCGAATTTCACGTTGAAGGTAATGTCGTAGTGACCTGCGGAAACTTTAAACATCGCGTTAACGATTTCGCGCAGCGGTTTGAGCAGGCCGAGCAGCAGAAAGTCGGTCACAAGAATAACCATGCCGACAAGCCCGAGCGCAAGCATACCCGCCAGTCCCGCAAATTTCCGGATCGGAGCATTGAGGGATGCCAGCGATGTTTCCACAAAAACGATGACGTTCGTTCCCGGAATCTCGCGGAACGAAATAATCCACTCCACCTTTCCGTCGGTGTATCGCGTGAAACCTTCGCGCAAACCGCTTTTGATGAACTTTTTGGTCCCCGGCCGTGCCGAAAAGTTTTCGGCGTTGACGTCGCTGTTGTCATAGGACGACAGAAATGCACCGAAACTGTTGGCAATATAGCTCTTGCCGTCGATACCCTCAAAGAGCTGCACTTTTTGGTCCAGCTCCGTCTGCCAGACAGTTTCTCCGCTTTCGCGGCCAAAGACATACACTTTGTCTTTTTTGCGGCCGACGAAAACCTGATCTTCGGCAGGCATTTGCGGCAAGCCGAATTCTTCGGCAAGTTTTGTTTCCTCGGTTCCTTTGACCCTGATCACCTTCTGATGCGGCAAATTTGCAAAATAAAGTTTGAGACGGGTCGCGACGGCACTGGTTTTCAAATAGTGATTTTCATAAACGTACGACAATTTGTCGGACCGGTAGAGCGAAATACCAGTGACCAGAAGGGCAACGATGCTGATGATCAGGATAAAGGTCTGAGTAAAACTCAAACGGCTTTTAAGGCTGCTTCTGTCCCAGAGCGAAAGAAAATCAAAGAACCTGAACAACGCTTTGTTCGTCAGCTTCTCCCCATTTGCCGGTTTCTGAGGTGTTTCAGGTTTTTCGGCGTTCGCGCCGGCGGGAAGATTCATCGGAAGATCCTCACGCCTTCAAGCCAGTTTTCGTCTTCGGGCAGATAGTCGTCCTCGTCATCGTCCCGTTTGACGGCGCGGATCATCACCGGACCGGATGCGTAAAGTTCATCTTCGGACATCGCCTGAAAAACAAAGGTCCCCGGCTTGTCGATAGGAACGCGCGGGAAGCCCGCTGCACCCAGAGAAGACCAGTGCGGCTCAAGTTCCTTGCCGCGCCACAGGTAGCCCCACAACTTTCCGTACTTCGGCAGCTGCTCGAAGGTAATGGGAATTGAGGTCGGAAATTTTTCAACGTAAAGCTCAATAAACTGCCCCGGATATCGCACGGCCATCGGGCGCGTGTTGCGGACAATTTTAAGGTCATCATCGGTGACCACCGGCGCTGCTGCCTGAGCCTTTTCTTCTTTATCAACATCGCCGGCCTTTTTGATGGCAGGATTCTGAATCACACGGGTCGAAAACGCGGCCTGATTTGTTCCGGTCTTCTGTTTCTTTTCGGGGTCATCGCCCAGTTCCGATGAAACACCGCCGGACGTGCGCAACTTTGAAGACTGCGGAACCGTCAGACCGACATGAAAAAGAGCGCCTTCCGGCAGGGTGACAATCGAATCCTGTCCCAAAAAGAAAAGCACAACTTTGGCTTCGTCTTCAACGTAAACAAGGTCACCCGGATGAAGCTCGACTCCTGTTTTCAATGGCCACCAGTTGAGCCACGATGCCCTTTTGAAACGCGCTTCACCCTCGACATCAAGGGCGTAGACAGGGCTGTCGGTCGCAGCTGTCGACGATTCGCCGTAGGATTCGGCGAGGCCTTTTTTGAGGGTATCCCATTTATCCTTCTGCCTGCGGCTCGAAAAGAAATAAAGCACGAAAACTGCGACGACCGCAGCACTCAAAATTTTCTGAAACTTGGTGATTTCTATTTCGGAGAGCTTCACGGCGGAGCCTCCTTTTTCAGGGACACAACGATCCGGTCGTTGTCTGCCGAGAACTCCTCGCGCTGCTTGGGGGTTAAATTTTCGCTTCTGACAATCGGTTTGCCGTCGGCATAGCCCGCACTGCCGACTCGTTTGTAAGGCACACCTTCGCGGACGAAATATTCAAAAATGGTTCCCGCCCGCAGCGTTGCAACCTTAAGCCCGCCGAAGTCGGACTCTGCTTTTGTGCTTGCAATCTTTTCCTTTGAAAATTCGGTGTGAACCTCAACATCCGCAAAACCGAGATTTTCAACGGCCAAAACCTCCTGTGCCAGCTTTTTGAGATTTCCTTCGCCCCTTTTACTGAGATTGGCCGTTCCCGCATCAAAGAATTCGGTGTGCGGAAAAACGAGCCGCATGGGCAAAGGAACATTGGTGCCGGAAATGTATTTGCTCTTTTTGGTTGCCTCTTCCTTTTTCTTTTCTTCCTGCCCCGCTCCTTTGTTCAGCTTGACTTTGGCCTTGTCGGCACGATCAAGCATAAAGCGGATGGCGGCAGCAATTTCTGCACTTTTGTCACCGCCGGCTTCACCGCCGGATGAAGCCAGCTGCTTGGCGTCGAGCGCACCGTTGCGCGGGCCGACCACAACACCGTCTTTATTTTCATCTTCTTTGAGCAGTTGCGGTTTTTTGTCGCCCTGCAACGCCTGCTGAACCGCAGCAAATTTCTTTTCGTCGACCTGTGAAATGGAATACATCACGATAAAGAACAGCAGCAGGTTAAAAAGCATGTCATTGAAGCTGTAAAGCCAGAGCGTGTCATCGCTTTCGTGGCCGCCGCCCCCGCCGCCGTGATCATCGCCGCCGGCGTGTTTTTTGTGCGGAACGGCATGCACCGGTTTCTTTTTGTCAACACCCTTCCCTGCCGCGCCGTCTGCGGGCGACATGGAATCTCTGTGATTGTCAAAAACACCGCGAGCCAAAATTTAATCTCCTCAAAAATTAGGCTGCCTTTCCTCCTCCGCCGACACCAAGCACGTCTACACGAAGCTCTTCCTTCAGGAATGAGTTGAGTTTTTCCTGCACGAACAGCGGAGCTTCCTTGTTGGCAAGCAACATCACTCCCTGCAGAACAATTTCGCGTTCTTTTATTTCGGCCTTGTCGCGAGCTTCAGAGTTCTCTCCCAAGGGCATGATCACAAAGTTTGCGGCAAGCAAACCGATGAGTGTTCCGACAAGTCCGATGGCCATGGACGGTCCAAGGTCGCCGGCTTTAAGCTCACCGCCCAAGCGCTGCATCACCGCAATAAGCGACACCACGCAGGCAATGATTCCAAACGCCGGCGGATACTTTGCCAAGGCTTTGAGTCCGGTTGTTTTTTTGGCCAAGTATTGTTTGTGACTGTCGATACGGTCGGACATGATGGAATCAATTTGATCGGGTTTGAACCTGTCCAAAATCAACCCCACACCTTCTTTGAAGAACGGATGCTGAATGGTGCTCATCTGTTGCTCAAGCAGTCGCGGATCGCCGTTTGTGACCTTTGCAACAGTGACGATCTCGGTGACAATCTCCTGCCTGCGGTCGACGCGCTTTTTAAAGCCCTCGGCCATCGCTTTCCAGATGCGCTTGGCCTCATCGGCTGTGTTGGCCATGTAGGCCATCGCAATGGTTGAGCCTATGATGAGCAGAAATCCGGGGACGTCATTGAGAACCTTCAGGTCCTTGATGGAGTGCTGAATGATATAACCGGTAAACACCCATGCAAGGATGAAGCCAATGATCGTTGAGCTCATTGGTGATTCTCCCTATGGAATGTCCGGAAGGACGTCATGTTATGATGCCTCCGCCTCGCCGTCTCCGGCCTCTTGTCCGCCTTCGCCGCCGTCACCCGCAAGCTCAATGAGCCCCTGCTCGCGCATGTCCTTGACCTGCCGGATGAGCGTTGCCTGAATCTTTTGACCTTCAAATTCGGCACGCTTGCGCGCCATCTTGGAACGCTCGTATTTTTCGAGTTCCTGACGGATGGCGGCCTGAATTTTGTTGGATGTAAAGAACTGGTTCACGCGATCGTTGAGCTCCTCGGGCAGCGAAACCAGCAGAGTGGCAACGTCCGCCGGTTCGAGTTCCGCAAGCAGTTCGGCGAGCGTTTCGTCATCAAGCCGCAAAACTTCTTCAATGGTCACAACCCTTGAACCCACCTGCTGCGAGAGCTGCTTGTCGGCGCGCAAAACCTTGCTGACCGCCGTGCGAAATTCAGGATTCGGGGCATCGAGCATGAGCATCAAGTGGTTTGTAACGTCGAACTTGGAGTCGCCGCCGCGGTCGTCTTTGACGCGTCCTTTGACATCGGCCAATGCCGCTTTGGCATCGTCTTCGCTCATTCCGGTCGCTTCGCGCATGGCTTCAAGGAGTTCCATGCTGTCGTGATTGCGCACCGCAGGAATAATGCGTGCGCAGCGCTCCGGAGTGAGCAGAATCATCAGGCGCGCAGCTTCAGGAGTGCCCGCTTCAGAGAGAGCATTGCTCAGTTCCATGTCCGATGCCTTGATGAGAAAGGTCATGTCGAGACCGGTAAAATACGCCGGCTTGCGGCTGATTTCGCGACCTGCCAATCGATAAAGCTGCAGAACAACTTTGTACGCCTGTGCCTTGGCCAGAGGCTCGTAAAGAGCATTGCCCAAAGCTTCGAGGTCTTCCTTCGGGAAGGATTTAAAAATTTCACGTGCAGCGTTGGGGCCAAGGGCTTCGGCAAAACCTGCGAACTTGGTGCGCTCGCGCTTGTCGGCAAGCCAGTCTTTCAAAACACTGAGCATCGGGTAGCGGCTCTGGTTCATTTCCGCAATCAGGCCCTGAGCTTCTTTTTCAAGTGCGATCAGTTCTTCGGAAGTTGAATCACCTGAAGATTGCATACCCTGCCCGAGTGCGGCCGCCCCGCCACCCGCAGCAACATTGATGGCATCACCCTGCTGTTTGCCCTGCACCTTTGCAGCCTGCACAATCGACTCGCCGATTTTGGCCACTGCAGTTGAAACCTGCATCATGGTCGCCGACATGTCGGTGCTCGCCGACTTCACACGTGATGTCTGGATGAGAACAATAACGAGAACGCCGATGAGTCCGAGCAAAACGGCAGGAACAACCGTGAGCGGTAGTTCCAGACCGGCAATGAGTTTTTTGAATTTGCCGACGGGCGATTTTGTGTCTTCCGTCAGGTCTTTGATTTTTTCCTGCAGCTCGGCAATCTGCTTTTTCTGAGTTTCTATTTCGGTTGTCAGCTTGCGCCGTTCTTCTTCGGCTTTACCGGTTTTGTCCTGCTCTTCGCGCTGCTTGGATTTGGCATCCTCGGTGGCTCTTTGAGCTTCACGCAATTGCGACTGGGCGTCCTGTTCTTTGCGCTTGGCTTCCGAAACCTCGCGCTGCGCGTCGGTTTCGCGCCGGCGGATAGCTTCAAGTTCACGCTGCAGGCTTTCAATCTGGTTCTTGTATTGCTGGTTTTCCTTTTCGGCACGCTCGACAATTGTTTTCGAGCGGCCGGCAGTGAGGTCTTTTTGGTTGATGTCGAGCTTGTCACCGCGTTTGGTGTTCAGGCGCAAGTAAGACTGCAAAGTGGTTTTCAGGTCGCCGATTGCATCTTTCGGATACCCTTGGTCAAGGGTCACAACCACAGTCACCCGCGAGGCGTTGGCCAGAATTTCAAGGGGCGTCAGTGCATTGAGCAAACTGATGAGCGCATCGTCGTTGCTCACACCCTTGGAAATCGCTCCGCGCGAAAGCTTTGAGACGTTGCCTCCCGCTGACTGCCGCAGGCTGTTGAGCTTGGCCACCGGAAAATCAACACGCACGGTGGTCAGGAACGGCGGCTCGGTGACAGCCTCAAGACGTTTGTTCAGGCGTTGCTCAAGATATTGTTCCGCTTCGGCCACCTTGGCATCAAGGGTTTGCGAAAGTGTCGCGCGGCCGCTTGTTTGGGCGTAAGCCGAAGAAAAATTCGAAAAGTTTAAAATTCCAAACCAAACAAAGAATAAACAGACAGCGATTCGGCTGCGAACAGACGAATATCCTTGGCCTGTATGCTTTTTTGGCAATCTCATGTCATTCACCCGCAAATCATTCCGAAAGAGCTGCCTCCTGCGGACTTCAATCCGTCCGTCAGATCGGCGCATCTGCGCCAAACTTCAACGGACAGCGGGTAAAAATTTCCAAGCCGATCTGCCAAAATGACGGAAACAAGTTCGGCTTGGCACAAATGTACGACGGCGTTGCATCCGTAAAGTAACGGGATTAAGCTGACGGCAGCCTGATTAACACCTCGTTCGGATGAAACTGATGCTTATTTCGCCACTGAGATTAACGCTCTTAAAATCTGTCGCGGCATGCGGAATTTTTTGCCTGTCATCGTGCGCAACGGTCAGTATCACTTCAAGACCAACCGCTGCAGAGGTTATTCTCGCAGTCCCCGGACAGGAATCCGGAAAAGTGATCGGTAAAACGCCCTTCACCGGTCCGGTTTCGGACATTGCCAAAAACGCAAACCGTTCAACCCTTCTCGTGACAATACGCAAGGCCGGATATCGTCCGTACTCGGTTGTAATCCCCAATCTGGGCAGCGGAAAACTGGAAATAGACGCATCGTTGCAGCCGGTCGGGGCGGACGATTCGGCTGATGTGAATCTGGCGATACGGTATATCCTTGAAGCCGAAAAAGAGATTATCGACAAAAATTTCAAAAACGCGCTAAAGTCTTTGGACAAAGCAAAAGCAGCAAATCCCAATATTGCCGCGGCTTACATGTTCGAGGGGATTGTCTACCAGCTGCAAAATGACAAAGGCAAAGCCAAAGAAGCACTGGTTCGGGCACTGGCACTTGACCCGACGGACACGGAAGTTCGCTCGCTGCTCAACGAAATCGGCGGCGACGGGGCAGCACCGGCTCCGGCCAAGAAAGGTAAAAAGTGAACTTCCCCGCAATCAAAATCTCTGAAAGAGCTTAAATGAAAAAACGGCTGATAAAATTTGCCTTGCCGGCACTGATCTCCGGAGCAACAAACACTGCGGCTCGTGCAGAGGTCGTGTCCAAAGTTGAAGCGGCATCAAGCTTCACGATTGCTGTTGTCAGCGGCATCAAACCCCGCACAGAGTCATACCCGTTGGCCGTAGACCTTCGCTGGCTGTCCTTCAGAAACAGAATTCTGGCCGTTACCGGAGAGTTTAACTACGCCAAAAGCCCCGCTTACAATCGCGCGGCCTTCCAACAGACCAGAATTGGAGTTCAATACTACCCTTTTGCGCTTGGAGCCGGCTTTGAAGATACCTATGAAACGCTCGTCATGAAATATGATGCCTTCATGAAACCTTATGTGGGCGGCAGTTTCGGAATGGGCCGATTTTTTGTCGAACCCGTGGATTCAAAGGCCGCAGCCGAACTCAGTTCGGACTACGTTATTTTTTCGGGAGCCTTGGGTAGCGCGCTGCAATTTTCCCAGTCTTTTTCTATGGATTTGGCACTCGATGCAGGTTTTGCCATGGGTACGAGTGCAATCGCCTTCAGTGCACTCATGATTCGCCCCCGAGTGGGCTTCCTGATGGCTCTCTGACCCCCCGCTAAAGTCCGATGTTCCTTTTGTCGATCCTTCCCACCGGAGAAGGAGGTCAAGGGGTGAAATTCGGCAAAAAGCCCCAAAATCTTTGGAATTTATTAATATCATTCAGCATCTTCCGCGCAAGCGCGGCTGCCCTGCTGTTCTGGACGATCGTGTCCGCATGTTCGCCCTCAGTGACCAGTATGGACCAGCTAAATCAGGGGCTGAACTGGACCAGTGCGGTGGTTGAAGGCGGCAATCCGACGGCGATGCCCAAACGTACTCTTGAGGCACCCGTCGTAGTTCTTATCCTCGATGCCAACAAAGCACCCGTGCGTGATGCTTCAATAGAAGCGGTTTTGGTGGATCTTGACCCCACCGAAAACATTGAACAGGCACTTGCCGCTGATGTTCTTCAAAAGAAATGGGAACTAAAGCTCACCCAGTCGGTGGCTGCCAAAGCTGCCTCCGGAGGCGCGTCTGCCAATTCAACGCAAGCCAGTGACGATGACGAAAAGCTCGGGCGCATTGAAAAACTCGATGCGCGCACGGACTCGGCCGGCAAGGCCCGCATCTGGCTGCGCGCATCCACCTTGTTCAACAAAACAGTTCGCCTGATTGTCCGCGCAGGACAGAGCGGTGTGTTCGGTGCATCGTACGCATCCACAGTGATTAAAACCAACGACTACAAGTCGGGTGCGAAGATATCAATCAAAACTGACAACGATCGCAAAGAAAAGGCGGGTGTGCCTTTTGAAATGTCGATTGTGATTCTGGATAACGAAACCGGTGCGGCGCTCAAAAACTTTGAGGGAACGCATACAATAAACATTGATGCGACTCCTTCAAGTTCTTGGGCGGGCATTGCTCCCTCGTTTCCAAAGGGTGAAATCAACTGTAAATTTACGGGCGGCCAGTGCATACTGCCGCGCTCGCCTTTTACACTCGTCAAACCTGAAGAACTGAGCGTCAAGGTATCCTTCAAGGAAGGTGTCGTTCCGACTCTGGAAAACGAAAAAATTCTGGTGACACCGAACGGCGAAAAACACTCGCTCGTGCTCAAGAACCACGCCGGCGCGCTGCGCGACGATTCGCTCCGGATATTGGCCATTTCAAAACCTGCCGGCGAAGAAACAAGTTTAACCGCAGCGTGGATCGATGCCGCAGGAAACTATATTGACGATGCAAGCAATGTTGTTTGGTCGATCGACAATGCCCAACTATTGATTGGTACCAACTTCAGCGGCAACCCGACGACAGTGAATTTCAAACCGCTCAAAACCGGTATCGGTTATCTTGAGCTGAGCGCCGAAGGCAAGAAGACGCTGAATCCGGTCAAGCTGACCATTCCGTCAGGACCGTTTATCAAATGGGGTGTACGTATCAACAACCTCGACAATTCGCCGACCATGACGGCGGGGTCGTGCGTGACTGTTGATGTGTTTGCAGCCGACGCGCTCATGAATGCGAACAGTGAGGTGAACTTCAATGCCATTCCGCTGCGGCTTGAAATCCAGAACGGTGATTTGCAGCCTTACGTTGCCAAACGCGCACATTTTGAAGGTGCCGGCGCAGGACAGTATATCAGAACTCTGCCGGTCAAAATTACCAACGGTGAGGCATCAGGTGTTGAAAAAGTATGTCTTTTCGATGCCAAAACGACAATCAATCCGAAAGTCATAGTCAGCACAGCCACAGGCGCAACTCCGGATCCGAAATATCCGTCGCTGCTGAGTTTTACCGGATTGAGCGATCGCATTACGGTCAACAAAGGGATTGCCGAAAGACTCGGACTCGTTTTCAACGACGGCAGTGAAAAGCATGTGTGCTGGACATATGATTCAACAAAATATTTGGATAAAGATGATCCGTGTATTGCGGATGAGTTTTTTCAATCAGGTTCCCCCTCGTATTTGGAACTTAAACCGGTTCTTTTTGATGCTGCCGGTAACGTCGTCGGAGCGCCACAGTCAAACTGGCAACAATTCCATAACTCCGGTGTTGTTGCGCAAGGATCAACCAATCCGAGTTTTGCCGTAACAGCCGGTTCATCTTTTGGAACAACCGTTTCAACAACCACGAATGTACCTGCCGACGGTAACTTTCGACTGAGCCTTATCAACATCGTTGACGGCGGTGTTTTGAACACTCTGAAGGGCTCACTCGTCTCGGGTCAATTTCCCACCATTACTTTGGCCTCAGCGAGAACTGTTGAATATTCGTTTTTCATTTCGGCACGCGTTCCGCATCATGCTGAAGTTATCCCATGCGTGGGAACAACCTGCGACCCGAGACCAACGTCAGTTCTTTCAACGGACAGGTTTGGCGTTCGTCTGAGATACATGGATTCGAGCAACAATCCTATTTATGCCTTCGTAGCCCGCCCTGCGAACGAATACCCGCGCAAAAAACTTTATCATATCGACAAACCTGTCGGTGAACTTGCCATCCGCCTGCAAATTCCGGATGCAGGACAGGAGCGAAAACCAATTGGTGCGACAGCTCAAGATTGCAACGGGGTTCCCGTGACTGACACATTGTGTCTGACAAACAGGCCGCCAAGGCAGGGCCTGACAAGTGTAGGAACCTACACGCCAAGCTTGGTAGACTTTGAAGTGCCGCTGTCGTCGACAACACCTGCGGACAACGACGGTTCTTTCAGAATCAAACCGGAAACTGCTCTCGGAAACGAGCGGTTCTTTCAGTCGTTCAAGGCCATCAACAACCAGCAAATCGCAGGAAGTATCACAAACCTTGTCGTCGGTAGTTACCCTGCCGTCACAATTCCCGTCAGCAGTCCGGTGTTTGTTGTTCAGCCGGGGGACCCGAAAACCTTCAAAATCGTGGACCCCAGCAATGGCAATTCGCCCTACGCGGACGGCTATGTCAGTAACAAGATCGCAATCCAGCAACTTCCGTTTACAACTTCAGGTTCACTACATCTTGCAAAATCAGTCGTTATTTGGCCTATCGACTTGTACGGCAACGTGACACAAATGGCCGCTCCGGCAACTTTTGAATGGACAGAAAACGCATCAAATCCGGACGAGTGTATAGACGGTAATACTCCGGCAGAAGCCAACGTACGCGCTCCGTTGCTCAGAATTAACGAAGGAACGACAACTCCAAAAATACGGAGTCTGACTGGTACCGGACATGGGGTTATCACAACACCTTCAGCAAAAATAACGCTTGTGACCCCATCGGTGGAAGAAGGGTATCGAGTGTATCTTCACACTCCGTGTGCAAGAGAAGGTACGCTCAGGGTCATACCGACAGGTGCAACATACGATCCTACTTTCAGTACATTTTTATCGGGGTCAAAATCGAAGCTTCCTCCCGTCGAGTTTGTAGGAGATGTGGCAGACCACTTCTTTGTCCAAACTCTCGATATCACCGGTACTGATCACAGAACCAGAACAACGGTTCACAATTCGGTATCAGGTGTTGAATCGGGAACGTATTTTTACATGCGACTTATACCGATGGTGCAAAACAACACAAATCACGTCAACTCGTATGAGGGAATCAAAGAACTGCGACTGACAGGGGTGAACAACTCTTCGTGGGCCGGAACAACCGGAAATGTTCTGCCGCCGGATACTGCAGCCGGCGGTCAGATTTACTTCTGCAATTTCAAAAAAGAGTCGATGCTGACTGTTTACAGCAATACTCCCATTGCACGAAATGACATTCCTGTCTGCCTCATCCGAGGCCCGCAAAGATTGGTTCCGACGTGTGACGGAACTGAAGAGGCCGTCCAAACAGTCGACAACTCAAACAATGTCATTGATCTTTTGCTGGGAGGAAACAGGGTCTGCGAAAAAACTTCCGGCTTCAGAATGGTGAGCAAAACCCCCGGCAGCGACAATAAAATCATTCTCATCAAAGACGAAACAGCGTCAACGACAGTTCAACATGACGGTACGTATCCCTATAACAGTGCCAAACTGACAATCAATCCGGGGCCGCCGACACAGCTTGTGCTGGCAAACAGATGCGGCGGGCCCCTGCAGAACTCAGTCACTTGGAATTTGAATCAGCCGAATCTCAACCGAACCTTAAAAATTGTTGATGAGTACACAGACAGCAACGTCAGTCCCGGAAAATACTATCATGTTACGGCCGACGATATTGTCGACATAGTCGTCGCAAAGACTGACTCATTCGGAAATTGGGTCGGTGATCATGATTTTGGCGCATCGGGCGGATTGGCAGTCACAGCCAACACGGCAACCAACGCGGCCTACCTCTCGGAGTCGGCGACTCCTCCAAGCATTGTCCGGAACAGCGAACCTGCATCGGGCTCCTGCGCTGCGCATACACGGTTCAGACTGACACCCACGACAGCCGCAACCCAAAATGCATTGAACCTTTTGGGAACGCCGAGCTCAAAAGACAAATTCGACACCCTGACATTTACAGCAACAGTGGGAACAGTTGCGTCACCGGTCACAGCTATCAGTGCAGTCACCATTGCTGTCCGTCCCGGCCGGCCTGCCAGCGTGGCCGTCGAAACCCCCAGAGTTAATCTTGCCAACAACAACTTTGATACCCAGACACATTCGAACAATGACGCATTCAGCCTGAGTCCGGCTGACTGTGCACGCATTGTGGTCAGGGCAAGAGACTCGGACCAAAACATCATTTATGACAACGCCGGAGCAGTTCAAGTCAATATTAAGGCAAAAAACTATTACACCCCTCCGGCATCGGGAAGTCTGAAGCATTTGTTCCAACCGGGGGGCCTCTATTTCAGAAACGGCTCTGAATTAAAGCTGACTCCGGTAACATCATCAACCTTGGGATGGAACCCGCACCCCTCTGCGGCATCCTTTACGACAGGGTCAGGAACCGGATCAAACGCGGGCGGGCTTGCAATTTACGCAGCAAGCGACTCCTATGAAGCCGCATCATCCTCAAATTATGCCGGTCACGAATCAATTGCAGGACAGGTCTTTCTTGACGGCAAACTGGCAAACCTGAACAGGTATTTTTGCGTCTTTGATGAAACTGCAACACCGAGTGTTCATGTGACACTGATCGGTAATACAGGCTCAACACCGTTCAGTATTGAAGGCGAAAGTCCTGCAATGAATATTGTGTCTCTGCCGACATCTCTCATCGGTGTAAGAAACGTTACAGGCGAGCGGCTCTGTCCTTTGCCGAACGGCACAGGCTCTGGAATTCTCTTGCCGCGCAGAATCAAAACCGGTTCAAGTTTCATATATTCGCTGGATTCAGACGGGACACCGGCGCAGTGCAAAACCATCGGTGTCAGTACCACTCCTGTTGGGTTCAAATGGATCCTTACCGATGCCGTAGGTAATTTAAAAACCGACTATACCTTGCCTCCAGCGCCGGCAAGTACTTCGGGAAGTTATTCCGTACAGACGACAGGTTGTCCAAGCGGCTCGCAATGGTGTGTGGTGACCTATGGCCGTTCTGCGCTGGAAACCACAGGATCGATCGGCCTTGATTTAACAGCCAACAACGGTTCAAACACAATTTCAACGTCAAGAATCCTCTCGGTACTTTCAAAAGAGCCTCGGACAATCAAGATTTTTCGCGCCGGCGATGCCGACTCGTCCACGAGTGCAATCGTCTCGGCAGACAACAAGTTTGACCTTGCCTTTCAGGCAAAAGATGCGTTTGGAAACTTTATCAACGATCCCGAATTCGGAAATGACTACCGGATGATACTTGCGATGACTTACTCTTCAACCTCAGGTTCGACAAACTATACGGGGGTAGACACTGCACATGCGAGAGATTCATCTGGGTTAGAAATCAGCGGCGGCACCGGCGAGGCTCCTCCAGTTCAACTGACGCCGATGATTTTTACTCTCACCGGAAGCGGCAAATGGCAAACTCAGACTCAAGCAGGATCAGGTTTATTTCATTTCAAAAACAACAAAAACGGCAGTGTGCATGTCAGCGTGACAGCGACTTTCAGAAAGAATGGAGTCGCTGATTATGTATCTGCTCCCGTAACTTTCGATGTCGCCGTTGCAACTGGAGCCGTCTCCAAGACAATCGTCTCACAATTGGACACGGATAATGAAATCAGCAAGACGACACCGAACGACATTGAAGCCAGATCAATCACGCTGCCTTATTTGTTCTCGACGGCATCATATGACCAGTACCTCAACCCTTTTGTTGCAATAAATCCATCGGAAAACACTGTAACGCCGTCCTGCAGCAATCCGGCAGCCGTGACTTGCTTACAGGCAGGAATTCCGGGTGTTATTCAAATTCAAACGATTGCAACCGGAACATTTAATCTTTCGGCAACACGCGGCAGTGTCCGCGCGCCTTCGAGTAATACCGCTGAATTCTATCCTTTCACTGTATCTGCAGGTGCACCTTCCGCAGTCCGCTTGGTTCCCGCAGGAGCCAATAACGGATTCAATCTCAATACCGGATCCATAGCCGCCGGTGATACTTTTGAATTCCGTCTCGAATTTACCGACAACTTCAACAACATCGTCACCTCCTTGAATGGAGGAACATGGGCTTTGACATGGTCTGTAGGGGACACCTATCCGGATATACCTTTAGGAGGGCAGAAAATTACTCTACCCTCCAACCCCGCATGTACAGTCTCCTCGGGTGTTTGCACAGGAACCTATACGGCGACTTTCAGAGGTGCATCACCCAACAGAAACAACAGCCAGCTGAGAGTGACTGCGACCAGAGCATCGCCCGCGTTGACGCTTGCAGGCGCTCTTGGAATTCAGGTTAACCCGACCGCCCTGAGCAAGTTCAGCGTTAAAAAAACAAGCACAGGCAACCCGATTGCAGGACGAAAAGATGAAACTTCTTCAAAATTCAATGTACAAGTCAGCGCGCATGACGCAATCGGCAACCACGTAGCACTGTCCAGTGCACAAACTTTCAGACTCAACATCGTTCGTCCGGACGGCAGCAAGACATACTTTCCCGACAGCAGCGTAGCCGACGCAAGCCGCGCAGGAAACGGCCTTATCCGCTGGTCGGGCAGCGGAACTTCATCAGCAGTCAGCAACACGTACGACCCAATCTCCGGCGCAGACACAGGAGGTAGTGCTACCCGCAACGCAGCCACAGACTACACGCTTGCAGCAGGGTCATACCAAACCGATGTCAACAACCTCGCCTTCGACGACCCCGGCGATTACAAGATTATTGCAACCGCAGGAGTTATAACCACACCGCTGGCGCAGTCTGAAACCATTACGTTCACACCGAGTCTGGCGAGCCTGAAGGATTTTTATCTGGATCTGCCGGCAAACCTCACACTTGTGGCCGGACAGACTTCAACCATTCGTGTTGTCGCACGCACCTTTTACAACAGTGCTCTGCGCGGGCTTGATGCGCTGCTCAGCAACAACGTGAGCGGAAGTCCGTATGGGTTTACATGGAGTACCTTGGCCAATAACACTCAGTTTACAGGTCAAAGTTTAACCGGAAACATTCCTTCTTCCGGAGCAACATTACCGACAACATTTACATTTATCGACGGTAGTGCGCTTGTTCCTGTTCGTTTTGATACGGTCGATGCGACATCACCGGCAACTGTGAATCCGCTTTTGAGTTCGGGCGTCAAAAAGCTCGCCATCAGGGGATCCGATGGAACAACGCACCATTTCTCAAGTTTGCCGGCGACGACGCCTGTTGTGACACTCACCCCTGCAGCCCTCCATACCTACAGTGTCTCTGTAAACGGTCTTTCATCAACCTTGTCCGATATCAAAGCAGCACTCGACAGCAGATTTTCGATTACCGTCCAAGCTTTGGACCAGTTCAGTAACCGCCGCGCCGGAGAAACGGGCCTCGATTTAGTGGCTGAAAAGAGCGCTGACGTAAATCTCGTGGGTTCGGGAAGTACGACGACAATTCTGCGCAAGCCTAGCGGGGCCAGCAACATATTTACGGTCGGATTTGAGCCTCCGGCAACCTTCAATCACCAAAACATCGATTTGAGCACAGGATACTGGACACAAACGGGTCTCGTTTACCTTGTCCCGCAAACAGTCAAATTCACTTTGAACGGCGCGCAAGTTACCGTCAATTCAACCAATAACAACAGCACATCCGGCGGCTACATTCAATTTAATCCCGCGCTCGGTTCAGTGCGTGATTATAAAGTGGAAATCACCGAAACAGCAGATGTGACCAACACCGGCCAATTGCGAACACACGGCAACACGGCCGTGCGGGTCACCGCACGCGACATTGCCGGTAATCCTGTGCCGAACATAGGAACTTCTCTCAATGGACAAACGTACACGTGGGCTGGAGCAAACACGCTTTCAATCACAAGTGAAGCGCCGGTTTATAATGGATTAACAGCAAACACAGCTGCCTTTACAGCTGCAGGCGAATGGATCACATTTATCAATTTCAAGACAACGCAATCCTTCCTCGCCAATGCACTCACGGTGACCGACAACTACAGCGTTGCTGCGGGCGCGGATCCTCGCACTGGCGGCAACGTGGCGCCTTTCACGGTTTATTCAAGACACAAAGATTACACTCTGGATGCTCTGGGCGCGACTGTTGACTGGAATGTAGGAACTTCTGCGCAGCTGAAGATCACAGCCCGCGGCTACGACAACCTGCCGGTGCAGCAGTTTGATACCAGACTCAATGCTTTTCAGTATACTTGGGATGCGGGCCAAAGTTCGGGAACAGGAACAGGGTTAGGCAATGCACCCATCGGCACGCAAACACTCTTCGACGGCTCTCCCACAAAAACAAACACAAGCATTACTTCCTTCAGCAACGGCGTAGCATTTGTCAACATTACACCCTACAAAAAGGAAACTATTTCGGGTACAGCAGTCCGAATAACAGACAACGCTTCACCAAACAAAACAGGCAACCTCATCAGCACCATCAATGTCAGAGCGGGAACCGTGAGCCGGTATGTGGTCACGACCAACCAAACCACACGCAATGCAGACAACGATGCTACTAATGGACTGTTCGATCTCTACATTCAGCCGACCGACATGTACCAGAACCCGACGGTGGGTGAGGCCGGACTTGCGATCACTACTAACGGTGGCACAGGTTCAAAGACTCATACAACTTTGAAAAATATAGGCAGCGTAAACACCCAATCGCTCGACCTGACATCGGGCCTCGATGCTTCGTCCGGCATAAAAACGTATACGGGCATGTACTATCCCGTGCCCAACTCGGCCATCACATTTGGTCTCAACAACACCGCTGCGACCGTCGTGCCCTCCAGCGCAATGACCTTTAACCTCACGGAAAAATCAATTGTCGGTTATGCGATGACCGTGGCAGCCACCCAAACGGCGGGCACAGCGTTCAACGTGACACTGACCCCCAAAGACATTGCCGGAAACACAATCGACGGAAGCACGCAGATTACGGATGCGGCAACGCGCACTGCGCTGGCCACGGCTTTGAACGCCAGACTTTTCATTCTGAGCGGGCCGAATCTCGCACCCAATGGTGCCGCTGCGACAGCGACAGCCTCGAACACGGCCATTTCAAATACAAAAAATCTGGCCGCAAGCTTCAACGCGAGCACTCTTTTGGGAACGATGTCCAACATTATTCTCAAAAAGAAAGAGACAATTCCAGCCAATGCGTTTGTGCTCGAAGATGATTTCACCACACCGCGTTTTGCAAGAAACACAGCGGCGATAACTGTCAACGCAGCTGCACCGGCAAGTCTCGTGGCCGATGAACTTCCGGCAGTGCGGGCCGGCACACAATTCGACGTGCGGGCCTATTTGAAAGATACCTATGGCAACACGAGTGTTACAGATTGCGCATCCGGCACGGCAGGCACCTATGCAGACATCGGTTGGCGATCCTCCGGAGGCAGCTTTAGCTATGCTTCGGGTGATGCAACACCCGGTGGCGCATTCACAACGACGACAGGAAAAGCTCCGGAAATCAAAGCACCCGATGGAACAACCAACGTCACATCCGGTGCCCGAGTCACACCAAACCCAGCTCAGGGTGACGAAATGAAACTGAGAATCACTCTTTACAAAAAAGGTGACAATCAGGTCCGACTCAACGCCTGCGGACTGACGCCAATTACCAGAGACGTGAGCGTCAACGAAACAAATACAGCTCAACTGGTCCGCATCACAACAAGTGCGACCCGACCAACCACAAATCTGCCAGTGTCAGACGTCGAGTGTCTGCATTCCGGTGCGGATCTGGCCAGTGCCGGTGTTATTTGTCCGACGATTTATTCCTATTTCTGGGATACCTACGGAAATACTTTTGGTGACGGTACGGCTCAGTGTACATGGAGCGGGGCACGAGCCTACTCTTCTGACACCACAACTCTTCCGACAATCAGCGGTTCTTCTGTGAATCTTCAAGTCACAAACACAGGCCCGATTAACACGACACTCACCTGCAACGGACCCAACTCCACGACAGCCAACTTGCTTCTTTACGGAGGTGTTTCGTTTTGGCGAGCAACAGTTTGTCAGAATTCCACATGTACGAGCCCGAGCCCGCTGACTATCGATTCAACTCCAAGTGGTGATATGACAGGTCGAAGTCTTGCTGCGGGGACCCCGATGGTCCTCAAAAATATTGTTACAGAAATGTGGAAGGGCACTGGAACCAGTCGCCTCGCTTACAACACAGCAGCGCCAACCGCGCATCAAATCACAATCGACAAATCAAATTTCACAGCTGCCAATTCCAGCGGTGTCAGCAGTATTCCGGCGAGTGTGACAGCAAATCTTCTCACCACTGGTCAGACGGCAACCGCAGATACGTTTAATTTTAACTTCACAGCTCCATACTCAACTCGAACTCTTGGACTGACGCTCCGCGGAAGGGCGATAAACGTAACCAACATGACCGTTCAGGGTGGTGCCGCTTCGACAATTGCCTTTGCGTCGGGTTCGTCGACGAACATTTTACCGACAGCCGGAACTGCAATAACTGAAACAATTGATGTTCGGGACACCGCCGCGAACTTCGCCGAATGCACAAGCTTAATTGTCAGTGTTCAAGGCTCGACTCCTCGTAACGCAGTAGGAACGGGCACAAACATTCCCGGAGGAAGCGGAACTGATTTCACTTACAATTCGCCGGTAACCTTAACCAATGTTTCCGGCTCTCCCGGCCGGTTTCAGGTGCCGCTGACGTTCTACAAAGCTGAAAGCATAACGATGCAGTTCACCACAGCAGCCAGTTGTGGTGCAACCATATCATTGACCCAAACTTACACGGTACAGCCGAACAACATCAGCAACATGTACGCACGGCTGTCGACCGACGGCACTACACCGCCAACCGCTCATCAGGAAGAAATTTCTTGCGCCATGGGCGCTGGACTTATCATAAACTGCCCCACACTGTACCTGCACGTCTGGGACTTTTATGGCAACTACGTTGCAAACCAAACGTGTAACGATACCGGTAACTGGAGTTGGGCAAGCTATGACAATGGTAACAACGGCGGAACAGCAGGATCAAACGGTTCTTCGGAATCATTTACTCCTGTCGGTGGTGCTGTAAGGAGTCAAACCATCACCATTAGCTCTCCCGACGTCAACAAAGGATTTTTGGATGGAAAACTGACTTGTGCTCGCGCCAATACTCAGGTTCATAAGAATTTAGCTGCAGGTTCTGAAGTTTCCGACAGTAGCGGTACAGCCATCCGCACTGTCGTGACCGGCGGTCTCAAGAAACTTGAGATGACTCTGCAGCAAAAGGATGACTCCGGTTCTTTAATTGCGGCGACATCTCCAATCGCAACCGTCAAAGCCGCAGCGGACAACGTCAGAATCACACAAATCGTAGCAAAGAAGCGCAAGTTGAATGTCGATGTCGTCAAGAGCGACTTTGTCAGTTCATCCACGGAACCCATTGCATTTTCCACAGCACCTGTGACAGCGGGATCCGATACCACCGAAAACAACCGCACCTTCACAAGTGGTACCACTCCGCTCAGAAGCTCAGCGACTCTTGACTGTTCTTTTGATACCAATGGAATTTGCAAAATCCCAAGCACAAGCACCACAGCCATGGTCGACATGACGTTCGCGATTGTTGAGTCTGTGCAAAGAAAAGTCATCCTCAACCTGCGCGGCAAGACATCTGAATTTATTGTTACAGCAGTCACACCCGCAGCGCCGGCAAGTGTGAATTTCCAAGCCGGACGCCTAGCAGCCAACAGTACGCCGATGGCGGGCACGGCAATATCAGAACCACTCCAAGTCAGAGACCAGTTCGGAAACATCAGCGCTTGTGAGCAATTGACAGTTTCTGCTCATCCTTCAGCAGGCAATCACGATTCTCCCGGATCGGCAGCCGGAAATGACATCCCCGGTTCTGCAAATACTTTCGATTATAACAACGCCGTGTCGCGAAACTCTTCCGGCAGCGGGTTCACACGTAATTTCAGCGTTCCAATTACATTCTACAAAGCTGAAAGCATCACAATGCGCTATGCGGTGGACGCAACTGGCACAAACTGTGCGGGAGGCGCAGGCTCGATAGACCACACGTATACAGTCGCAGCAAAAACAGGGACCGGTTCGGGCATGCTCGGGCGTCTGTCGACCGTTTCCGACACACCGCCGACAACCCACACCGAAGAAATTATGTGTTCACTCGGTGCCGGTCTGGCAATGAATTGTCCGACGGTTTATTTGCATACATGGGATGCCTACGGAAATTATCTTGCAAACACGACCTGCGACAGTTGGAGCTGGAATAATTACGACGGAGCATTGAATGTCAACGGCGTTTCAGAAGATCCGACACCCTCTACTCCTCTTGCCAACGCGTCGCGCAGCCAAAGTTTAACTGTCCCGACACCGACGACAGCCAAGGGTTACCTTGACGGACGACTCAGCTGCAACCGTGCAGATACAACAGTCGCGCGCACCGGAGCAAATCTTGATACTGATAACGCGAACAACAGCAAAATTCATACAATTGTCTATGGCGGAATTAAACGCATCAAAGTGGCTGCAAAGAGAGTTGAACCGTCTGTACTCGATGTTGCCCTCGGACCTGCAATTACGGTCACCGGAGTCAAAGCTGCAGCCAACAATGTTCAACTGACTCAACTGCAGACTTTTATGCGAAAGGTCGGCGGCGAAATAGCGAAGAGTAATTTTGTTGCGGGTCAGGATGAAACAATCAATGTTTCAACGTCGGGCGGCGGCGACGCGGCCAGAACCCTCACGGGCGGAACTCACCCGATTTCAACGACAACAACTCTTGCGTGCAGATTTGACAATGCCACCGGTATTTGCAGAAACACAAATAATACTGCTGACCAAACAATGGACCTCAACTTCAAGATTGTTGAAAGCGCTGCGCGTGTCGTGACCTTTGACCTGCGCGGCAAAACGGCAACAGCTACAGTGCAGCCTGTGACACCGGCAGCACCGGCGAGTGTTGAATTTGTGACTGGCGCATCGGCGAACAGCACACCGAAGGCAGGACAAGCAGTCAGTGAAAATCTTTTGCTCAAAGATGCGTTCGGCAACAAATCAACCTGCCAAGGTCTTGCGGCCACTAAGGAAAGCGCAGGTAGTGCAGATGGTTTAGGCAACAACGGTACAATTCCGGGAACCGGCACAGCGTTTACAATTCCAACAGCAACGGTTTCAAATTCAGGCACCGGATCGCTTGTCTATAAGAACTTTGCAGTCCCGCTCACCTTCTACAGAGCCGGAACACATACGATGCGATTCGCAGTCAACAGCGCTGCGACCGACTGCGCAGGCGGAGCTGGGTCCATCGATCAAACGTACACGGTTTCGCCAAAAGACGATACCGGCATGCTTGCGCGGTTGTCGACCGATGCAGACACGGCACCGACAACTCACACAGAAGAAATCAAATGTCCGTTGGGTGCAGGTCTGGCGATGAATTGTCCCACAGTTTATTTGCATACATGGGATGCCTACGGGAATTATATTTCGAACACGACCTGCAGCAGTTGGACATTCGCTCATTACGACGGAATTACGGGTGCGACCGGAGTGTCTGAAGCACCCACCCCCTCGACTGCATGGGCAACTGCATCGCGCAGTCAAACTCTCACGGCCGCCGGAACAGCGTCAGGCTTTATGGATGGCCGACTTGTTTGTAACCGCGCGAACACGGCAATCCAGCGCGCCGGTACCACGTCTGTGGACACAACCAACACAACCCCCATCCAGACAGTTGTCTATGGCGGTCTTAAGGGCATTCAAATCAGTGCAACCAAAGAAGGCACCAACTACGCGTCCGCAGCAGCCATCACCATTCCCACGGTCAAAGCTGCGGCCAACAACGTTCAACTCACTCAGCTCAAAGCAATGGTCCGCAGATTCGGAGCTGATGTTGCCAAGAGTGACTTTGTTGCGGGGCAAAGCGAAACCATCAACGTTTCAACGACAAGCGCAGGCGTCACTGCGGAGCAAAACCGAACTCTCTCAAGCGGTACGCATCCAATTTCAACCAGTTCAACTTTGGCGTGTGAGTTCGACAACACCGACGGTATTTGCAAAGTTGCTGCAGGCGGCGCAACCAAAACCATGAACCTCAACTTCAAGATTGTTGAAAGCGCAGCCCGCGATGTCACCTTCAACATGCGCGGCAAAACCGCCACGGCAACAGTTACGGCTGTAACACCCGCCAATGCCGCAAGCGTTGCGGTCGATGTGAAGCAAAGTGCCACCTCAGTAACAACTCTTGGGGTGCGGACGGCATTCAACATCGAAGCGACAGTTTCGGATGCCTTTGGCAACCGCACGACGCTCAAACAGGCCGATGGAACTACTTGCGCGGTCGGCAATGCAACGGCCAGTTTGAACCACACAGCGCCTGCCGCAACGGCAACAAGCTTGGGCAACGCAGCGTCGATAACCCCGTCTGCGTACAACGGCGGCGGTGTTTATACGTTCAACGTTACGAACACGGCAGTGACTCTCGCCGGAACAAAGACTGTGAGTGTGGACGCCTGCGGTGCGCCGACGGCAAACTCGGCAACCCTGACATTCAATCCGGGAGCGCTCAATCAGGTAAAACTGAGGAACAGTGCAGCCATCACGACCACGGTCAACGCCGCAACGACTGCAATCACAACGGATCTCAACCTTGCCGAAGATCGCTGCGGGCTGCAGACCAGCGGCTCCGGTGCGAACTGTCCAACCATCTCTGCTTTCTTCTTTGATCAGGACAACAACACCGTTGCCGGCCAGACGTGCAACTGGACCTATACCAACAATACAACTGCGGCGACGAACTATGGCGCTCTGCTCACGGCTCCAACACTGAGCAGCACATCGGGCACAACCAGCTCAACCGTGACTCACTCCGACTTCCTCGACGGCAAACTGAGATGCACCGCAGCCAGCAACTCATCTATCTTCAATGAAACTGCGCTTTACGGCGGTATAGCCAAAGTCGACCTCGCTTGGGTCGCCAAGGGGCGCAACACCAGCAACGGCACAGAAACTTCAACCAACAACGGCACCACTGTGACGGCCGGTGACGCCAATCTTCAGTTCGCGTCGACAACTTCCATCAAGCTCATGGGTCCGGTTAAAGGCAACGACACCCTCGTGCCCAATGCAGGCACAAATCTGCCCGTCACATTCACAACCACTGCTCCCAACAACGGCGCATCGAGCCCGCTGCCAACCAATGCCGCCAACTGCGATTTCACTGCCGGCGGAGGAATTTGCAACAATCAGAGTTACAACTTCAATTTCAAAACCTCCAACGTCGGCGGAACGCCTTATCAGGCGACCGTCAGCGTCCGCGGAAAAACCGCAACCATGACGGGAATTACAGTTCAACCAGCCAACGCAGATAACGTCACACTCACGGCAAAAATTAGCGGAACCGAGACTGTTGTGAACAGCGTTACCACCGATCAACAGTTCGACATTTATGCGAACATCAAAGACCTGTATGGAAACTTCACGGATCTCGACACCAGCTATATCACCTGTGCTGCGCCGACAGCCGCAAGTGTGGTGACCACCGGCATCAGTGTGAACACGAGCAAGAGAACGGACAATACAACAAACCGCGACGCCGTTCTGGTCGCCACATCGCGTGTGCCCGACAAGATCGCCTCCACCGCCGGCCAATATAGGTACAATTTGTTCAAGCTCGTTGATATTCAGGCCAACGGCAACTCGGCAAACAGCACGCTGAAATTCGATTTGTGCGGAATTCCAAACACGGCAACCGGCAATTCGATCACACTGACGGTCAATCCGGGGGTGCCAAAAGAGGTGTTCCTGAGTGCGACCATCGGAGCAACACGCACACCCATGGCCGACAAAGTGTGTGATTTAAACAATTCCGGAGCGGGTGCAAATTGCGACACGATTTATACGATCTTTTATGATGCGCAGCAAAACCTCATCACCAGCGCCAACGGTGGAACCTGCACCACATGGAGCGCAGCAAACATTCCCACCGGTTCACCCGCAGGACTCACGACACCGAACATCAGCACCGCAGCGTCAAGCAGCCAGACGTTTACCTCAACGGGTGCGTTCAGCCTGACACTCACCTGCAACAACACAACTGCAGGGTTCACAACGACAACAAACTCGGTGAAATTGCGCGGAGGTATTGCTGCGCTTGAACTCGACTGGGACGCCAAAACACTTGATGCATCCAACACTGCAGTGACAACGAATAAGGGTACGACAGTTCACGCTCAGCCCGAGAACCTGATCATCAAAACGGTTAAATTCAAAACCTACGACTTCAACACAACCCCGACTCTCGTTGATCTGGCACAGGGTCTTGCGAGCGAGGATGTGCAGATCACGACCAATGCCTCCAACGGGCCCTCCGGTGTAAATCCCGTGATTCTCGGTGTCGGAAGTACACGCGGAGCTGCAACATGCAACATGTCAAACGACGGGACGTGCACGACTTCAAGCGAAATCAGCCACAACGTCCACAAACTCACCCTCAATAAAGCCGATGAAACCGGCCGCAGTGTGACTGTCTCGATTCGGGCAGTGACAGCTTCAATTACCGGCCTGACCGTAAATTCCGGTGCAATGGTTGCCGCAAACCGCATAAATACAACGTTCCCCACCACCGCGACTGTCGACATTCCTGTCACCTCCGGTGCGATAGAGTTGCGTGACCAATATTTGAATCCGACCATGACCAATTGCTCGACGATGACTTTTGCATACGAATATTCCAGCAACGGCGGAACAACTTATAACACTGCGACCATCGGCTCCACCGGAAACTCCCGCGCGCCGGACGGTACCGATCCAACTTTTGTGGGAACAGGCACTGCTCTTGCCGCCAGTGCCGCCATCACCGGCCGCTTCGAATTGCCAACGGCGACAGCCTCGGCGTTGAAATTTGTGAAAGACGGATCATACCGGCTCACGCCTACGGTGTGCGGCGCAAACCTTGCAACTCAAACCATCGTCGTTAGCAAAGGCGCTGTCACAAAGGTTAAACTTTTTGCTTCGACACCCACAGATCCATTCACAGCAGCTGAAGATACAGGGCCCATCCATTGCCCGCACACCACCGCAACTTCAACCTCCGCCAACGTCAGTTGTCCGACAATCAATGCGTACTTCTTCGACGTCAGAGGCAACCGTGTCACAGACAGTTCAGCTAATTGCACCAGCTGGAATTTCGTCAAGGATACCAACTCGAGCGATTCAGCAACTCTGGCCGGACTCACAGCAAGCACTGCGAGCACCAGCCCGACAGCATCGGATTGGATCGACGGAACTCTGCGCTGCGAAAAGGGCGGCGCTGCCGGCAGCGACCTTGCGCCGCAACTCACGCTTTATGGCGGCACCCACAGCGTTACAGCCGCATACAGCGCAACCAGCCCGACGGCCGGCAACGACAACGTGACTCTCAACAACGTCACCATCCGGCAGCGCAAACTCGGCTCAACCGTGGTGGCAGCGGTGGCACGTACGAACGAAAAAATTGTCGTCACGCACAACGCAACTCAAGCCGGCTCAGGCAGCCCGCATGCGATTCTGACAAACAACTTTACAACCGACGGAAGTGAAAAATCCTTCCAGTGCGACTCCGCTGCGACAACCGGCGTGTGCACGCCGGCCACGGCTCCGGTCATTTCGCTCACCAAAGTAGAAACTCCGACAATCACACTCAACTTGCGTGGAAAACTTGTAAACACGAACTTTACCGTGAGTGCAGGTGCTGTAACCAACGCAACTCTGACACTCGGAACTGCAAGCCCGTGGACAGCAGGTTCAACGTACACGGCCAGCTTTCTGCCCAAAGACGCCTTCGGCAATCCGACCCAGTCGGGCTGTACGACCCTCACCGGCAGCGGCGCAATTTCCTCGCCGTCGTCGGTGGCTCCGGCGTACGGCACGGTAGGAGCTTGGGATGCCAACAACGGTTATCCAATCTCAACTATCATTTTGCGCTCGGCCACTTCGCAGACGCTCACCTACTCATGCAACCCGAGCACAACTGTAACGGCGGCGCAGAACATTACGGTCGACACGGCGGCAACGAACAAAATTTCGATTACATCGGACGGCACAAAACCAACTTACACCAACTCTCTGGTCAATCAGGACGTCAAGTGCACGCTCAGCTCCGGCACCAACAGCAACACGGGCCTGACCTGCCCGACGCTGTATGCGTGGGGCTATGACGACTTCGGCAATTCCACCGCGAGCGCGAATGATGTTTGCCAATGGCAACGGTCAAACTACACTGGCGCTGCATTTG
Source organism: Pseudomonadota bacterium (assembly GCA_009926615.1). Taxonomy (GTDB): domain Bacteria; phylum Bdellovibrionota_B; class Oligoflexia; order Silvanigrellales; family Silvanigrellaceae; genus RFOM01. The sequence goes on along the minus strand of RFOM01000010.1, from coordinate 14,964 downwards.
GAACGGCCGTTGATGTCGACGGAAATGCCACAACTGCCGGCCTGACATCGGCAGTGTTGAATGCCACAGGCGAACTGAACGCCCGCCTGAGTTGTTCCGGAAAAACTATGCTCAATCAAAACAATATTTACGGCGGTGTTGCGAAAATCACGCTTGCTGTCGGTCAGGCTGTGACTTCAAGCGGAACCAACCCAACCACCTACACAACCTCGGCAACCAACATCAAAGCTGCGCCCGACAACGTCATCATCACCCAGATCAATGCTTTCTCTAAACGCGAAAACATAGATGTTATTGTGCCGCTCGTCTCCGGCTCCAACACCCTGACGATGGCTGCAACAGTCACAGGAGTTGAAGACACTGCAGCCAACGGCACAAGTTACAACCTTGCTTCATCACAACTGACCTGTGCTTTCGATACTACAACCTCACAGTGCAGCTCACCTTTAAGCTTCACCTTCAAAAAAGTGCACGCAAGCACCCCGAGCACTCGCCCGCAAATCACTCTCGATTTGAAATCCAAGACTTCGGTGATCAGCGTTTCACCCATCACAGCAGGCAACGGTGCGACGCTTTCTCTGACAGGCTGGAACAACACAATCACGATTGGTGCCAGCAACATTTCCGGCGTCACCATGCAGGTCAAAGATATGTACAACAACAACTCGGCACTCGACCCGTCTGGGGGGAACTGTGCGGGTTCTGCCGTGTTGACGGGTTTTCAGGCAGGAGTCTTTAGCTCGGGAACGTATGCAAACTCACTGACAACACCAACGACAACCGCGGGCACCGGATCCTATTCCATCAGCGGCAGTATCTACAAAGCCGCAACACATACCGTCACACTCTCCGCCTGCGGCTTGAGCCGCACAGAAACGGTCCAAGCAGTCGCCGGAACATTTGAGCGTGCGCTGATCACCACCTCCACAACCGCTCCGGCAAGTTACACCTGCACTTCTGACCTGTGCGAAGAAACTCTGCCGACCTGCACGGCCGCAAATACCGCAGCCTGCGGACCCTTTTATGTGTGGAAATACGATGTGGGCGCCAATCCGCTCTTTACCGGCAACACCTACGGCGACTGCGGTACAACAATGAATGGCATCACTGTCACCAATGCGACAGACGCTACAGCTGCCACAGCTTCGGCAACAGGAAAGACCACAACCACTTTCAACGTCACTGCAGGCACAGCCGGCAAACATATTGCCGGAACAATTCAGTGCACGGCCGGCGGTATAAACAAAGGAAACAGACTCATTTTCAAAGCACCAACAAAACTGACTCCGCAATTCAAGTGCTACCCGTGGGGCATCGACAGCACCGGTGCTCCGGAAGCACTGTGTGTTGTGACCAACGAAACGGGTTATACGATTGCAGATGTCGGCGTGACTGCATGTACCAGCACAACCACGGGAGCCACACGCTGTTCAAGCTACAGTTCGACTAACGATGCCATTGGAAATTATACGGTCAGTAACCATTGTTTCAACCTCCCAACCAAAGAGGCAAGCGGTGCAACCCGCTTTGCCGGACACCGATGTTCGGTTGTCATCTCAGGTGTAGACGCCAAAACGACCCCTCCGTTTTGGATTGAAGCAGCGAGTCCGGATGTGAATAAGGTCGTGTTCGACTCGCCACCGCAGGTCCGCATTCCAATTGCTTACAACTTCACGACCACCTTCGCCTCTGCCACGAGCACATGTGCAGCCTCGACCAACTATCATTCAAGTCAGGCTGCCGGTTGTTCGTCGACGCACGCCGACACCATCGTTGCAAATTCGAATTCCCTTGTGTTCGACGGTATAACCGCCACAGCTTGTGTTCCGGGTGGCACAAGTTACCCGATACGATCGCAAACAATACAAACCCAAGCAAATGCAAATCTTGCAAAACTCGCAAACCCCGCTGCGGCCCTGCTCGACTCAACCAATGATTTCGTCGATAGTATCAATACAGATTCATGTTCTGGGGTCGACTTAGCCCTAAATGGAACCTGCACCGTCAAGTTGTATATAACCCGACCTTACAACGAAACCGTGCTAAAGATCACTGACACAAGCGCCACTCCTAAAATTTACTACATCCGCACCGGTGAGTCTCCGCGATGCACAAACTCAACGAATACAAGGGACCTCTGAAGGGGCAGATCATGAAAAACGCACGCGCCATAAAAATTGTTCTGCTGACCGGACTCATGGGAGTCTGCATCGAGAGCAATGCGTTTGCGCGGCGACTTGATCTTACACTTGATGCACAGGACCTTCTGCGCAGCGGACTGCCTCTGCCAAGTGCAGCGTCTGTTGTTCATCTTGAGAAAAGAACCGGCAGCGAGCTGACTGAATTATGCCCTGTGACAGGCTTCGGAATTGTTCCCCAGCGTTCGGCCGGCGACGAAAAGGTCAGCCGTTCATTGCGCGTGCGTTTTAAAGAGGGAAGTGCCGAACTGGATGAGTGCATCCGCGGATCTGCATGTTTTGCGCTCAGCGCAGAAAAGGCAACTTCTGCAAAGCAGAACCTAAAAGAATTTGTCTTCAACGGCCGTGGAGGTTCTTACAAAATCAACATCCACGGCAATGAACCGCTACCTTCGCGCAGCATAGAATGCCGTTCTTCTGCGGTCGAAGTCATGCAAAATTCACAGGGTACACTGACGCTTCCCACAAGCATGTGGGTTCTCAATTACCAACGTGAAATTATTCTGTGGGATGCTATCGAAAAGCGGATCTGGTTTCGCTTTCAGTTTCCCGAACGTCAAAGGCTTACCGAAAAGCATACGGTCGTATTCAATTCCGAGGGTCGACTGCTGGTCTATGATAACGGCGGATCATTTCTCTTCGTTGATTTCATTCTCGACAAAGCACTTTTTAAATCGTCGGAAGGACTCTTTGAAAGCGTGACAGGCGTTGGTGGCAGCCGTTTTGCCGGTGAATGGCAGCACAGGCAATCGCAGATTTTCTCTTCATCGGCGAAAATCCAGAATTCATCTGCAAAATTATCTGCTACTCCCTTTATGGGTCTGAGCGGTTTTGTCCACCACGAAGAATTTTGGACATGGGGGAATTTTATCGGCACGCTCTCCGGACTCGCCGGACAGCCTCTGCCCTTGAACGGAAGCCTGCTGACGGGATCCGAGAAAATAGGCGAGGGCGAATCAGAGATTCATCTGGCGGTTCTAAAGTCGGGCGACACAGCCGATGTCCTTCAATACAAAACCGGTGCCACAAAACTTCGCGTGCTCAAATCCAATCAACGCGTCGATCAGCGCGCCGGCAAGGAACATTTTTTAATGCTCGGTGATGTTCTGTACAGACACACGGCCGACGGAATCTACACCGTTGACGCTTCACACGAGCGCCCGTCAAACATGAAGGGCTTCAAGGGCAGCGTTTACGGACATGCCCATTTCACAGTCACGCGACAAACCGAAGGCAAAAGCTGTGTGGCGAGCATTTGGCCGATATCAACAGCATTTAAAGGTATTCTTGAACCCGAGATTGGCCCCTTGGCCTGTTCGAGCGTTCAGGGCCTCGCCGTGTCGCCTTGGGGCAAATCGGTGACTTGGCGCGAAGGAAAAGGCTTTAAATCAATTCTATCGACCGACGACTGATTTCAGGCCCAACGACGCGCGCAACGCATCCGGAAAGCCGCGCGGGCTGGTTTCCGAAACAAAGCGGTTTGCAACGAACACCTGCGGTTGCCTGTTGTTTCTGAAGTCGCGCATCCAAATTGTGATTGAAGACAAGTTCTGGGGCACATTCGGATTGCCCTCGTTCTGCATTCCCTTGGCACGTAACTTTTCCCTCAGGACCGGAATCAAATCGGCTTCAGAAGCAAGTCGCGCAGCGTCGGGGCTGAGCGGCTCACTGAGCAAAAGTTTGTGAATTTCTCTGAACAACTCTGGTTTTTCGCCGGCCATTTTTTGAGCCCGAAAAAGAGCACCAACAGCAAAATCATCGTAGGCCGTTCCCGAAATTTCAGGAATCAATCTAACAGGAATTTTTCGGCTTTGCTCGCGCGAAATCTCTTCGATGAGCCTGAAAAAACCATTGGACAGCCGTCCGCCGTACCGAAAAAAGGCCAAAACCTCGGGTGTTTCATCTTTAAATTGATCTCCAAACCAAATGCGCGGATAACCTGATGCATCAAACGGAAACTCAGGAAAGATTGCGTCATGCTGAACATAATCCAACTGCTGTTTGGAATATTTCTCCTCCAGAAAAGCTCCGATAAGCTTGTTCCGCTCACGCTCAAGAACAAACCTTTCGACATCCGGCCAGACATCGGCAAACGCACCTGACTGACGAAAATTTTGATTTTCATCATAAACTTTCTTCAGGCTTTCCTTGGAAATCTCGCGCGAAAAAACCCCGCGCCATCCGCCGTCGGTTCCCTTTTTTTCCTGAATCTCCACAAGAGCAGCCTGCCCTTCGGCCGAGCGCTGAGCCTGAACCACAAACTGTTCCAAGAGTCGGCCCAGAGCAAAACGCGCAGAAGGCTGAAGGTCGCGCACGCGGATGGTCCTTTCACCCGACTTTATAAGCCCTGCGTCCTCGTTGATCTGCAGAAGGGTTGCTTCGCTCTGCAGTCCGCCGCCGCGCATTCCACCCGCATATTTCCCCGCAAAAACTCCCAAACCAAAAAGCGACGCCCCGCCCAACCACACGCCGAGTGTCATGCGCATGCTCATGGCTCCTTGCAATCAGTGTCCGGATTAAAGAAAATTCTCCCATAATTCTAACAAGGGAGCTCAGTAATGCAAATGACCCGTTACGTTGTTCTGCCCAGTCTTTTGGCCGCCGTCGCTTTTTCGGCAGGTTGTGTCAGCCGCTCGAAGTATGATGCTCTTGAGGCCCGTCTCAAGACCGCCGAAGACGAGCTTGGCAAGCGCAGCAAAGCCATTGCCGAACTGAACACCAACCTGAAGAGCGAAGCCGAGAAGGCACAGGACCTGAGCAAGAAGGCCAGCAATCTTGAGCAAAAGGCCACTTCGCTCGAACAAAAGGCCAGCACTCTGGAAAAAAAGGCCACGAATCTTGAAGAAGCAGTCACAGCTGTCCGCAAAGACAAATCGGCTCTTGAAGGATCGCTGAACCAAGTTCAGACGGACAACGACCGCCTGCGTCTGGCGCTTGCCGAGCTCGAAAAGAACAAGGCCGAAACCGAAAAACGGGTTGCCGAGTATCAGAACCTGCTCAGCAAATTCAAAACGCTCATTGACTCCGGCAAGCTCAACGTCCGCATCATCGACGGCCGCATGGTGGTGGCTCTGAATTCGGACCTTTTGTTCCGCAGCGGTTCTTCAATGCTCACGACCGACGGCCAAAAAGCCGTACAGGAAGTGGCGGCGCTTTTGCAGTCGATTCCTGAGAAGAAATATCAGGTCGAAGGCCACACCGACAACGTTGCCATTAAGAGCGAAAAGTTTGCCAGCAACTGGGAACTGGCTGCCGCGCGCGCAATTTCGGTGGTCAAAAAGATGGTTGATGCCGGAATGCCGGATGAGCGCATCAGCGCTGCCAGCTACGGCGAAGCCAAACCTGCAGTGCCCAACGAAACCAAAGAAGGCCGCGCCGCCAACCGCCGAGTTGAGATTGTGGTTGTGCCGGACCTGAGCAAGCTCCCCGGCTTCGATGCGCTCAGAACTCTCGACAAAAAACCGCAGGCGGCGAACTAATCAATTCCCGCCGATGAAGCCAACATCCAGCCGTCCGCCCGAGATCACCCGCGACAGCCACTCAGGAGATTGCGTTACCTTGGCCATGAGTGTTTCGCGGACTTGCGCCGGTGTCAGCTGTGAACCTGCAGGGCTCGAAAGCAGCAGCGCGGCAGCACCCGATACATGCGGGCTTGCCATGCTTGTTCCCGACAAAAACTCGTAGCCTTCTCCTCCGGCCGTAACACTCCAGATGTTGGATCCCGGCGCAGCAAGGTCAACCGTGCGCGACCCGAAGTTTGAAAAGTACGAGCGGGTGTCACGGTTGGTCGAAGACGCCACCGAGATGATTCCTTCGAGATCATAATTCGAAGGAAAGTGCATGCCGGTGTCGTTGTTGGCGGCTTCATTGCCGGCCGAAGCAATCAGCACCGCACCTTTTTTGTTGGCATAGGCAATGGCATCAAACAACAACTGGTCGTATTCCGCCGCTTCCGGCGCACCACCCCACGAACAGTTGAGCACGCGGGCGCCGTTGTCGGCCGCATACAAAATGCCCTTCACCACCGAAGACTTGCTGCCCTCGCCTTTGGTGTTGTGGGTTTTCACCGCCATGAGTCGGACGTCAGGCGCGACTCCGTAAAAAGACTCGCTCGGAAGATTTCCGGCGATGGTTCCTGCAACGTGGCTGCCATGACCTTCGTCGTCCATGGGAGTCGCTTTGCCGCTGATAAAATCGGCACCGTGAATGTCATCCACATATCCGTTGCCGTCATCGTCAACACCCGCGCGGCCGTTTTTTTCCGCTTGGTTAATCCACATATTGGTTTTGAGCGCGGGATGGTTGAAGTCGATGCCGGTATCGACCACGGCAACCACCACTCCGGCCTGACCGCGTGTCACAGTCCATGCCGCAGGTGCGTTAATTTTACTGATGCCCCAAATCTTGGCCGAAGGAACGTCGGTTGCCGTCTGCAAACCGCGCAACGGCTTTGGAATGCGGTATTCAAAATGATCACTTTCCGCTTTTTCAACTCCGCGCGCTGCCAGCGCAGATGCGGTCAGAGCCTTTTCGCGGGCGGTGTCGGTCTCGACCCACATCAGTTCCGGATGCACCCGCCGGCTGCTTGGCTCTTCTGCAAGAAAATTCTGAAGTTCAGCTTCCGAGCGGAACTTCAAAAAGCGGGTTGTGCTTTGACCAACGGAAGAAGCATTTTGGTTCGTTTGAGGCTGTGCCCCCGATGCGCTTCCCTGCAGCGGCAATAAAGCCCAAAAACAAAGTGCTGTGCACGTCACCGAAGAGCCGACAGTCTTCATTGCAAATCTCCCCGTCTGTAATGGTGGACCTTCAGACAGGTTAAACCCGCAGCTTTGCAGGGAGTGAGTCATCGGTTCAGAGATGTGACGGCTTGCACACCGAAACAAAATATGGACATGGGGGCGTCAGGCTTTGATCGCTTAATCAAGCAGCATTCGATAGAGCTGATCGCTGTCAATCTCTTGCCGCATCAGCATAGCGTCAAGAAATTTTACAGCAGCACCGTCGGTCATTGCGGACATCACACGTCCCGACAACACATTGAACCCCTGTACCGCCAGCAACTCAACCATTTGCAGGAAATCAAAGCACGGTGCCGTTCCCCAGTTTCTGTTGACCCGCAACGTATCGAGTTCAAGCGCCGTATGCATGATCTCCTGCACGGGAATGGATAATTCCCCGAACAATTTGGAGCGGCTCACTGATGTGAAAAACTCCAGTGAGGTTGCCGAGAGTATAAAAATCCTGTGCCGGCCGCTGCGCGATTCAATCAGCGCCTGCATGCGGAGCGGATCAGTGCGAAGATTTTCGAATTTCACGGCCTGACGGGCGCGGCACAGACGCTCCATCCATCTCAGGCGGTGATGGAAAGAATCGACAAAATAAAAATGATGAGCATCTGCCTTTAAATGACCACTGACCTTTTTGGAAATCTCCTGTGAACCGGCAGCAGAGTCTGAAAAGGCGGAAGGCAGAAAAAAAACAGCAGATTGCGTTTCCGAACCGCGGACAGCGCGCGTTTGCCTGCAAACAAGTTCGGCGATTTGTTCTTTATCGGCGACAGGCGGTTGAATACGCGCACACATCTCCTGAAGCTGAATTTCGATTTCAACAAGCCGAGAAAGCCGTGCCGACTGCCTGATGTTCGACTGAAAATAATGAAGACTGCACAAATATTCGAAAACCGAGCGCAGCTCAGGACCGAGATGTTCACCCACCGTCAAAGACAGCAGTTCATCTTTTTGGCCCACAACGGCGGCGAGATAAGCAAAACTCCGAAATTTTTCTTCCGTCGTCCGGCCGCTCAAAAAGCCGCACAGAATTCCAAAAAAATATAGAACCTCTTCCCGCAGCTGCATTTCGTCATTTTCGTTCTGCGGCTCGTTGGCAATGGCGCGACCGGCAGGGTTCAACAGCTGAAGAGTTCCAATCAGCGGGTCTTCCTCGCCCGAACCGCTGTGTCCTACAACGCGCACCGCAAGCCTGATAATTTCGCTCAAGCTGAATTGCAGAGCCGCCCGAGCCGAAAAATTAATGGAGACGTCCGCCGAAGGATCGATCGCCTTTTTCCATGCAGCCAAAAACAACGCGTCTCTCATTGAGCCGTGAATCGAAACCACCGGTGCAGAATTGAACGGCCCGCTGGTCAACACGCCCATGGGATTCATGACATCGCAGATCTTGCCAACCCACGCGCTGTATTGCGAATTCATCGGATTTGCCTAAATTTCATTGATAAACGTGGTGACGAAACCAGACCACGAAATCTGCGGACCGCGGTTCAAAATCAGAATGAGAAACAACAGGACTGCAGAACGCCCGCGCGAACGTTCGGAGTTAATCCACCCCTGATATTTTTCAAAGGCCGGAAGAATATTGTCGTCCGAGGGTATCGAAAAATGCAAATTTGCAAATCCGTTGCCCATCAGCGCAGGACGCAAATTGTTAAGAAAGTGCTCACCGTTCAGACGGAGCTCAAGATTTCCAAGATTCAAAAGTGCTCTGGCGGAGGTCATCCATTCGGCAATGGCTGTTTCGGCCATATCACCGGAAGATGAAAGGGTTCGGGTAAGTTCAGTTTCAAATTCTTTCCAATGCTCCGAATTCGACATCGAACGAATGGGAACAGCCGGCGCAGACTGCGGAGTGCGATGCGTTTCTGCAGCCGAGCTGACCTGCGCTGCGGAATCACGGCCGGAGGGCGCTTCCTCAGTCTTTTGCTGCTGTTGTTGATGCTGTTGTTGATGCTGTTGTTGATGCTGTTGTTGTTGCTGCGGCTGCTGTTCAGATTTGCCGTGTATCCGAACCTGATGAAAGCCGTCGTGCTGAAATCCCCCTTCGCTGCGTGAAAGACGCATGTCGATTTGGCTCAGCAGCTTGGCCGCCTGCATCACAAAAGCTTCAACCCGACCCAAAGACAAACTCACCTGTCCCAGAACTTCAAGAAAACGCGATTCGGTCATATCTTTGATCTGATAAGCCACCCGATTTTCTTCGCGGATCATCTGCCGGACAGAATCCTGATACGCATCCAGACACGTTCGCAGCAGGAATTGAATTTGCGCGTTCTGCTGACTTTCACGCTCCTGAGTGTGGGCAATGTAAGACGACAAAACGGCTTTGAGCGGATATTCAACCTGCCCCTCGGCGTCCTGCACGGGATCGATTTGCGCGTATTCGATTGCAGCAAGGACATCCTGAACGGAGATACCGAGCTGCTGGCTGAGCTGACGCGGAGTCCCGCGCAAAACCGCATTTTCAGCCGCAGTTACATTTTTTTCTGTCGCTTTGTCATCGTTCACAGCATCTGCCGGCACATCAGTCACGAAAACCTCCAACTGCAGAGCCTCTTATCTAATTTATCGGGAAAACACTCCCAAAACTGAGAGGTTATTCTTTAATAATTTTTTTTGTTTAAAATTTCGGATGAACGGCCGACATACCATACGGACTCGATGCGTTTATTTGCCTTCTCCGGAGGTCATGCGTCAATGTCGGAAAGTCTCCTCGCACTCGTGGTTGACGACGAAACATCCATTGTCGAAGAATTGAGTTGGCACCTGCAGCAGCGAGGCTGGCAGGTTATTACCGCGCCCGACGCGTACAGAGCCGAACAGCTTTTTACAAAACACCGCGATCAGCTGAGTCTGGTTGTTACGGACGTGCGCATGCCCGGAATGCACGGGCATCTTCTGATCAAGAAATTGAGTACCCATCGCCTTGCTCTCCGGCCGGCGCTTTTTATTATGACGGCCTATGACGATTTGTCGCGGGAAGATGCCCACGTTCTTGGCGCCGACGCTATTTTTCAAAAGCCGTTCCGCGTCCGCGAGCTGCTTGCGGCTGCGGATCACTTTGTCAAATTGGGGACCAAGGATTCGATTGCGGAAACAACTCCGCCAAAAGGTGACATTCAATAATTGAGGCGTGGAAAAGCCTTGTCGACGACCGATTGAATGTCCTCGGATTTGTCTTTGGTCAGGACCGAAACTTTATCACCGGAAATATTCCACAGGTTCTGCGGCGGCGACTGTATTCCCTGAACAGTAAAACTTCTGCGGGCAAATTCGTAGGCCGCAAGGACCATCGCCCGACGGTTGGAGCGGATTGCGACATTGAGCGCGGGAGCCGAATCGCCCTTCACTTCAGACGGTGCCACGTAATTAAAGTGGACCGGAATGTGCCCCATGCGGCCTTTTGAGGTGCGGTTGTCGGAAAAAATACTGTCGGCCGAGCCGACAACGGCATCGAATTCGGTCATATTCGGATCTGCGGAAAATGTGCTCGTCTGTGCTCCTGTTCCTGCCAGCAAAGCACGCATGTCGGCCGGATTCTCAAGCTGTCTGGCAAGCAATCCGCGCATCGGAGTATCCAGAAAAAGACCAAGAAAGGCCATCTTTGCAAAACGGTTTACGCCTTCGCCGTCGGACGTATAAAAGTACGCATCGACATTTTTGGATTCGCACTGTGCGAACTGACGCGCGGTTCCGAGCGAAACTTTTTCAAGCCAGCCACCGAATCCGACCAACGATTCATTGACGTTCGTCCAGCCCAGCCGCAAACGCGCAGGCACGTCGAGGTCAATCGGGAACCGGAGAAACGCAGTCGGCTCGCCGGTTGTTGCAGCCAGAGTCGGCCCAAGGAGCTGCGAGGTCACAACCACCCGCTCAGTCGGGATCACCGGCTGAAGTTTGTCGTTGCTCGGCCGCAACGGATTGCGCTCGGGTTGAGCCAGACGCTCGGCAACATGCTGTGCCTGATTTGGATTGGTGAAGTAAACTTGGTGAAGTCCGGAAATTCCTTTGGCCTCTTTCCACTCGCCGTCTTCGCGTTTTGCCCTGCGGGCCGTGCTGTGAATGATGACGTTGGACGGAATTTCGATTCTCCGGTTGTTGCGAGAATCATAGCCTTCGAAGGCCCGAAATACTCTGTCAGGATCGGCGAGCATAAACTGTCCCGAAAGAGTCGCCGCCAGCGCATCGAAACTTTCAAGCGTTTTGATTTTGGGCATCAGCTTTTTGAACAAAGCCTGCCGCCGCTCTTGGGAATCAAGACCAAACGCTTTTGCGTTCGGACCGATAAAATTGTTCCACGACTCCTGCTGGGTTTTGTAGTTGCTGCGGAATCCGTCTTTTTTGCTGCGGTAGAGTTTGAAGAAGCGGTCCTGAATTTCGACGAGATGACTGTCACCGTTTACGGCCAGCGTTTCGCGCGACGTTAAAATAGCGTCGGCAAACTGCTCGGGAGTCACATCAATTGTGTTTGCAAAAGATTTCCAAAGACGCGCAACTTCGCGCTCCCTTTCGTGCACCGTCCGCTTGGCAAGAACACCGCCAAAATCAGTGCTCCGGTAGTAATCAATCACAAGCGTCGCCTGACCGACAATCGACTCTGCATTCACAAGACCGTCGGTGGGGTCTGCCCGCAACACTCCCAAACTGGAGCCGGTCATGAACACGTCAAGTGAGTCCAGCAGCGCCAGAGGAGTTGTGAATCGCGGCAGAAACAGAACCGATTCAATAATCGGCGCACTTGCGGCAAGAACACGGGCAGCGTCGTAAGGACGGAACACGCCGTCGTAGGAGAGCGATGGATTTTCTGCGAGTGCGCGCGAAACACTGGCCAGAATTGCTCCGCTTGATCCGCCGGTGGCAAACACCGGTTCAAAATTATTTTCCAGAAGCGCAATCAGTGCACCGACGTGTGATGCAAAATAAACGCCGTTCCCCTGAAAGCTCACGCACGCAGTGCGGGGCTTTTGCTGAGCCTGAACGGTTGACGATGAGGCGGATTCAAAATTCCTGAACGTCGAAACCCTTTCCGGCGCGCAGGCAGGAACTAAAATTGCAGCTGTGAGAAGAACAAAACGCTTCATCAGGGAAGCCATCGAACAACTCCTCGGAACTCCGGACTGGAATCGAGCGGGTAAAACACAAATTTTATTTTGTCGAGAGATTTTTTTCCGGTCTTTTTCGGCTGGTTGGCCGAAAAACATCACCCTGCCTCAGTTGTCTTCGGCGAGCGATTCTCCCGTCTGCCGGCAGAGCACCGGCAGGTCCTTTGTGGACGGCAGTTTCAGCTCGTCGGCTGAGGGAAACTGGACGTTGAATTGTCGGGTTTTGAGGTCGTAGTGACACCCCATGCAGCTGTCCGGAGATGGCTTTTCGACTGTCTTTGGGCCTCCGCCGGCGGGCACATCGGCGGGCGGAAAATGACTTGTATCGACGGGTTGCCCGCGCGCATCGTAGACCCAGAAATTCAATGCCCCGTCGGGCCTGCGAACAATGACCTCGGTTTCCAGCACGGAACAGTCTTCCGGCACGAGGGTTTCGGCTACAGCAATGTCGCCTTCGGCGCTGCGGTAGAGCCTCCGCGGGCCTCTTTTGGCCCTTGAACGGGCATGGAGTTTTTTTGTCCAACCGTCAGGCTGAACACTCTGATAATCATGGAATTTTCGAAAATCAGCCAAAGTCGCAGGCTGACCGCTGGTGACCGAGTGGCACACACTCAGCCATGCCTTCATACCCTGCACCCGAAACCGGCTCTCGGAACCCGATGATTCCAGAGTCTGTGCCTCGGATGGTTCGGGAATAAGGGCTGCGGGTCCTGCAAGCGCACGGCAACAGGCACCGTGGGACCAGCCTTTGCTGTCGGACATACATGCCCTGACCTGCTGCCTGAATTTGCCGATCCGCTGGTTCGTGCGGCCTTCGGCCTGCGAAGGGACCTGCATCGAGTAAAACTTCAGAGCTTCGCTTTCCGGAATTCCCGACTGCTGTGCAGCCTTTTGAAAAACAGATTTGATATCGGCCTCGGTCCATTCGTCCTTGCGCGGCGTATCACTCAAGTTGATTGCAACGTAACGCGCATACGCGAATGCATTGCTGACCAAAGGACGCTCGGAAGATACAGATTGCGGAACGCTTTTTTCGGCAGAAGCCCTGTTGCCCTGCGTTGATTTCCACATCGAGGTCAGCGGCGTGCAGGACACCGCGGCAAAAACGGAAAACGCGGCAAACGCAGCAAAAGAGAATACGGCGAAACGCCGGATTGTGATTTTCGGATTCACGCGGAAATCAAACCTCCTGCTGAACTTGCGCCGTTGCCTCCGCCTTTTCTGAAGTCGCCAGATGACGGAACCAAAACCAGTATACACCGGCCGACAGCGCAACAAATGCCAAGAGCAGACCGGCAAAAACGGACCATTGCCGCAGCACAAAAACCATGCCGAGCATAAAGAGAACCAGTTGCCACGGAACGGCAAAAACAATTGCGGCCAAGTCGCGGCGGGTTTCGGTCCGAATGGCTTGGCGCTCGTGCTCGGGCAATTGCGCGGCAATATTTCCCCAGAATCCGAAGGGACGGGTGACTTTGACAAAGTTCACCAGTGTTTCCTGCGGTGTCGGCGGAGTTAAAAGTGTACCGAGAACGCAACCGACAAGCGAAATTCCGCTGGGTGCAAGAAAGCTCATATATTCGGGCAAATCGATTTTCAGAACGCGAATCAGAATTGCCGAAAGCATTCCGAACAGCGTGCCCGCAGCAAACCCGTAGCCGTTGTATCGCCACCAGTACCAGCGCAGCAAAAGCGGCACAAAAAGTCCGGTACCGAAGGCCATGGTGATCCAGCCCCAAATGTCGTTGATGTTGACGCTGTCGAGACTGAACGCCAAACCGAGCAGAACGATTGCCACGGTTGCAATTCTTGAATGCCAGATCAGGGTTTTGCTGCCGGCATTGGGATTGATGAAAGTTTCATAAATATCTTTCACCCAGTATGCCGCACCCGCGTTGATCACGGCCGTAAAGGTCGACATTGCCGCAGCCATGAAGCAGGCAATGACCAGCCCTTTCATGCCCGCCGGCATGTACTCGGCAATCACCGTAGGAAGAACCAGCTCGGGGTCAATCACCTTGCCGGTTGTGATTCCGTAGTGAATCCCCAAAATAGCCAGTCCCATGACCAGCGGCCAGCGGAAAGACAAAAGCAAAATCCAGAAGAGCGACAGCAGTCCTGCCTCGCGATCGGACTTGGCTGCGAAGTAGCGCTGGGACGTGTAGCCGCCTGCGCCGGCAAAGCCCTCGATGCAGGTTTTCAGCAGGTAAAAGAAAACCGTAATTCCGAAAATATTATATCGCGAATATTCCCCGGGGAGATCAATATTCATGGGCGGCAAAACATTTGCCCATTCGTTGAGTGTCGTACGGACGGCCTCAAATCCGCCGCGACCGTCGGGAACCGAAACCATGAACTCGGGCGGCAGTACAACCTGCGTCATGGCAACAAAGATGACGTATAAAACGGCCACCAGAATCAGTCCGCCCTGCACCACATCGGTCCACACAACACCGTAAAAACCGCTTGCAGCCGTATAGATCATGGTCAGTAAAATGAGTGAAACCGAGGCCACGCGGTCGTCGATCCCCATCAGCATTCCGAAGAACTTGCCGCCGCCGACCGCAAAGTAACTGATGATCCAAATCGACACGACCAAATTTGCCAATGCGCTGATAAGACGCGCCGTTCGACCTTCGTGGCCGTCGCCGAAGCGCAGACGCATCCATTCCGCAAGTGTCATGACCTGCGCGCGGCGTGTCCATTTGCCCATAAAGATCATGAAAAAAGCCATAATCAAAACAATTCCGCCGCGAATTTCGATGAAAAATCCCTTGACTCCCATCGAATAAATCAGTGCGGTAATCACCATTGTGCCGGCAATGTCGGTGTTCGAAGCCATGCCGGAAGCACCCAACGCCCACCAAGGAAGAT
>RFOM01000090.1 GCA_009926615.1 Pseudomonadota bacterium | reverse complement strand
TGTTGTTTTGAAAGACTTAGTAACTTCGAAATACGTGTAGGAAATTCTCCTAATTTTCAACAAAACGAAGCGTGTCTTTCAAATCAAAGTCAATTTGAAGAAGGCGTTTATTCAAAAAGTTTTGATTGTGTTTTGAATGGTAGATACGTATCACTTCAGCAATTTAATTCTTACCAGATGAATATTATGGAAATACAAATTTTTGGATATCTTTTAGAACAATGTGTTGATTGTCCAGTAAATTATTACAGTGATAGAGAGACAGCCACTGCTTGTGAGACTTGCCAGTCTGGTAAATATTCTACTTTTACAGGAGCTACATCAGGTATTTACTGTATTGATTGTGCAAGTGGTAAGTATTCTATAAACGGAAGTAATTGTACAAACTGTGAATCTGGTAAATATTCTTCGAGTCAAGGAGTCAGTACTTGCACAACATGCAAAGCTGGTAAATTCTCATCTAGTTTATCTTCTACTTACTGTATTGATTGTGCAAGTGGTAAGTTTTCTATAAACGGAAGTAATTGTACAAACTGTGAATCTGGTAAATATTCTTCGAGTCAAGGAGTAAGTACTTGCACAACATGTGAAGCTGGTAAATTCTCCTCTAATTTATCTTCTACGTATTGTATTGATTGTGCAAGTGGTAAGTATTCTATGGAAACTGGTGCTAATAGTAGTAGTTTTTGCAAAACAATCAATTGTTCTGTAGGTTCATACTTAAATAATTCAATTACAGGAGCAACAACATCAAATTCATTATGTATTCCTTGTAAGGAAAGTTTTACAACCGAAGGAACTGAAAATTTAGATGCAAGTTATTGTGTATGTGCGCCTGGATTTGAATTGAAAAATAACAGTTGTTCAATGTGTCCTAAAGACTATTATAAATCAGGTTTTAATTTATTAAGTTGTATTCCATTAACACAGTGCCCAGAAGGCACCACTGGACAAGACGGAGTGGGTTGTATTCCATGTCCGGCAAACACGTACAAAGATATAACTGGAAGCAGCATGTGCCAGTCATGTTCTACTTGTATTATACACTATTTTCTCAATATTTCCGATCCATCAATACTCGGAAATTTTTTTTCAGTGGTTGTGTCGAGTCAGCCAACCGTGGGCACGTATCCTCCGACTGGACAAATTGACCACGCACCTATATTTAATCCATCAGGAGGATACAACAACAATCCCTTTTTAAAATTCGACAAAATAGGGACAACATCGTACAAGTACTTGGACGTCGTAGATTCTACTACTAACTGCATTGCTTGTGGAGCCATGGGTGTGTCTCCGAGTATGGATTTCACAAAAGGCTTAACAGTTGTTTTAATTATACGATTCACTGAACGTCTACCTGTTGGCAAAAATTACCAAAGTATCTGGGAGATGCAGAAAACGAACGAGTGGGTAGGCTTCAGCATTAAAATGATAAGCACATCGACATGTGCATTTTGCCTCTGTGTACGGACACTGAATAGCGTATCGCCCAGTAATAACATGTTTGATCTCTGCTTACAAGATTCTTTACCAGAAAATGTTTGGCTACAAGTGTCGTATACATACAATCCTTACGATCCCAGTATTCCTGACAAGCAGCTCCTACGTGCTCGGTACCAGTCCAATGGTGTTTTTATAGAGCAGACAAAAACGGCACAGTCAAAAATATATTATGCATTCACCCCTCGAAAAATCGTGCTTGGGTATTCGACTGTAACTGATTGTTCTGGTTCGACTGCAGAAGCTGTGCTACGTACAGATGCGCCGTGGCCTGAAAATTGTGACAGGCCGAATTTCGATCTCGCTGGGTTCCACTTCATCAGAACATTCTTTTCTGTAAATGATGTTGATTTACTGTTAATGGCTATTGGTAACGGACAACAGCTTTACCCCAGAGCAAATTACACAATTCCAATTAGAGTTCAAGAACAACTTGTTTGCAACTCCACACGAGACGCGATCTGCCCGAGCACGTGTCCTGCAAGTTCTAATTGTATGTTCTGTCCGGGATATTCGACGATTCCGGAGACAGGAAGTGATAAATTAATAGGATGTTTGTGTAGAGTTGGATTCACGGGGCAACCGTGTATGCCATGTCCTGCGGGTACGTACAAAAACGTCACTGGGAGTGGTACGTGCACGGCATGTCCAAGCGGAATGTACTCACTTGCTAGTGGAGCTTCTACAGTTAGCAGTTGTATCAACTGTGTCGCAGGTAAGTATGTACATAATGGAGGGGCTACTGGGTGTTTGAATTGTATCGCAGGCAAGTACCAGACATTAAGTGGAGCCACTGAATGCATTAACTGTACCATTAATACATACTCTACTGTTACTGGTGCTTCGTTGATTTCTACATGCTTAAATTGTAGTACCAATTCTCAGTCGCCAAGTGGCTCGTATACGGTGACAAGTTGTGTTTGCAATGCCGGATACACAGGACTTGACGGTGGTGTGTGTCTTAATTGCGCATCTGGGACATACAAGGCAGTCATTGGTTCAACCCCATGTACATTTTGCACAATTAATACATATAGCACAACGCAAGGAGCTGTGGATATTGGTGTATGCAAACCATGTCCTCAGAACACGTCCTCGTCAATAGGTTCGTCATCTTTAACAAACTGTTCATGTAATGCAGGGTATACCGGGTTCGACGGAGGTCCATGTACTTCATGTGTCAGTGGTAAATACAAGACAAATTCGGGATCTATATCCTGTATTGACTGTGATGCTGGTAAGTACTCTATAGTTACAGGGGCTTCCACGAGTAGTGTATGTATTAACTGTGGTGTCGGAAAATACTCTACAGTGACAGGCGTGTCCATATGCATTAACTGTAGCCCTGGGAAGTACTCTATGTCACTCGGTGCTATTTCGAATAGCACATGTACCAGCTGTTACGCAGGTAAGTACTCTACTACTATGGGTGCTGTCAATGATAGTGTCTGTATTCAGTGTCCTACTGGCACATTCTCCTTGGCGTCAGCTTCTTTCTGTAATAATTGTACATCAGGGACTTTTTCACTGACTTCAGCTTCAGTCTGTAATAGTTGCACTGGTGGGACTTTCTCATTAGCTTCAGCTTCAGTATGTAATAATTGCACTGGTGGGACTTTCTCCTTGCCTTCGGCTTCAGTCTGTAATAGTTGCACTGGTGGGACATTCTCATTGCCTTCAGCTTCAGTGTGTATCAATTGCACTAGTGGAACTTTCTCACTGGCTTCGGCTTCGGTCTGTACTAGTTGCACTGGTGGGACTTTCTCATTAGCTTCGGCTTCAGTCTGTACTAGTTGCACTGGTGGGACTTTCTCATTGCCTTCGGCTTCGGTCTGTACTAGTTGCACTGGTGGAACTTTCTCATTAGCTTCAGCTTCAGTCTGTAATAGTTGCACTAGTGGGACTTTCTCATTAAGTTCAACTTCGGTCTGTACTAGTTGCCCTGGTGGGACTTTCTCATTGCCTTCAGCTTCAGTCTGTATCAATTGCACTAGTGGGACTTTTTCACTGGTTTCGGCTTCGGTCTGTAATAATTGCACTGGTGGGACTTTCTCATTAGGTTCAACTTCAGTCTGTACTAGTTGCACTGGTGGGACTTTCTCATTGCCTTCAGCTTCAGTGTGTATCAATTGCACTAGTGGGACTTTCTCACTGGCTTCGGCTTCAGTCTGTACTAGTTGCACTGGTGGGACTTTCTCATTAGCTTCAGCTTCAGTCTGTAATAATTGTAGCCTTGGAACGTTCTCAAGTATTTCGTCTTCGTTCTGTAGTACTTGCTCTGCTGGAAAATTTTCAAATACTGCATCTTCATTCTGCTATGACTGTTCTGTTGGTAAGTACTCTGTAGCTACAGGCGCAACAGCATCGAATTCATGTGCGGGCTGCGACGTGGGAAAATTCTCGGAAATCACAGGCGCTACAACATGCAAAATATGCGATGTAGGCAAGTATTCTGCGATTATTGGCGCTACAATATGCACCGACTGTGTCGCAGGCAAGTACTCTGTAGCTACAGGCGCAACAGCATCGAATTCATGTGCGGGCTGTGACGTGGGAAAATTCTCAGAAATCACAGGCGCTACAACATGCAAAATATGCGATGTAGGCAAGTATTCTGTGATTGTTGGCGCTACAATATGCATCGACTGCGTCGCAGGCAAGTACTCTACAACTACAGGCGCAACAGTTGCCAGTACATGTATTAATTGTGACCCTGGCATGTATTCTTGGACTGCATCCACCACTTGTTTATATTGCGAAGCGGGAAAATACTTGTTATCAGGAACAGTAATTTGCACTGGCTGTAGCGCAGGTAAGTACTCGGTGGTTATAGGAGCTACCATGGCTGCCACATGTGTAAACTGTGTTATGGGTACGTACTCTTTAGAATCAGCTAGTACGTGTATAAACTGTGAAGCCGGTAAGTATTCTCAGCAAACAGGTGCCAGTGCTCCTAACACATGTATTGAGTGTGGTTTTGGTAAATACACAAGTCAACCCCCGGCAACGACATGCACAAACTGTTCTGCTGGAACTTCCAAGGGCGTCTCAACAGTTCTTACATGCGGTGGACCTTGTGAATGTAATTCGTTATTTAATTCACCCGTGACATCTGGAATCATTTCAGATGGTCCTGCAGCTTACGGTAACAATTGGAATTGTTGGTGGATACTATCAACGTCGTCTACTTATGAAATTCAAATTAATTTTCCGTCGTTTCAAACGGATGATTGGCCGTATCATAACCAAGAAGATTTTGTTTCTATTTATGAATGTAAAGATTCTTCATGTTCTGAAAACGAATTAATTATGAGGAACACTGGACAACTAGATCCAAATATTATTTATACAGTTAAAACTGGGAGTTTTAAAATTACCTTTTCATCTGCTGAATATTACACCGCTGACGGATTTAGAGCAAGTTGGTCTCTGAAGGTCGATAATAGTTGTATTATATGTCCTGTCAATAAGTACTCAGCGAGTGGAGCACATGTATGTCAAAATTGTCCTGCATTTTCAATAGCCAACCAAGGCAGTACACGTTTGCAAGATTGCAGATGTGCTCCTGGATTTACAGGAAATGATGGTGCATCATGCACTGCATGTCCAGTTAACACTTCAAAGAATTTAGTGGGTAATTCTAGTTGTCTGATTTGTAATAACTCGACACTTTATACCCCTGCAGGGTCAGCTAATTGCGTATGTACTGCAGGAAATGAATATTCTGGGACAAAATGTGTTGCTTGTCCATCGGGAAAATACAAAGGCAGTACAAATAGCGATGCATGTAGTTCCTGTCCACCTAATTCGAATTCTATTACACAAGCTATCCGTTGTTTTTGCAATGCAGGATATGCTGGTGAAAGTTTTGATAAATGCACTCTATGTCCTTCTTCTACATTTTCGACGGCAGACTCTTCAGTCTGTACCGCATGTCCTGATTTTTCAAGTTCTCCTGCTGGTAGTAAACTATCGAGCAACTGCTCATGCAACTCCGGGTTCACAGGAAATAATGGTGAAAAATGCACCGTGTGTAACAAAGGCTTTTACAAAAATCAAACAGGAAGTGCGGCGTGTATTGGGTGTCCAGCAGGTAAGTATTCAAAACTTAATTTGGTAACTCTTACGTGTGGTGGATCATGTCCATCCGGCTGTACACCTGTATCGGGTGTGACATCTGGAACTATCTCTGATGGTCCAGGACCTTATGATTTAGGTGAAGATTGCTGGTGGCTCTTGACATCACCGGGAAATCATATAAAAATTTCGTTCCCGGAGTTTGACCTTAGATCTTATTTTTCACAGTGGGTATATATTTACAATTGTTATGATCTTGCCTGTGGATGGGAGACGAGCAATACAATTGCATCTATTAACCCAAGAACCGATCCAGGTAATGTGTACATTAGTACTTCTGGTATTATGAAAGTCACGTTTATAACACATTTTATGTCTATTACTGAGTGGAATGAAGTGCAAAGTTTATATACCGGTTTCGTAGGCACGTGGTGGACTGAAACAGTCACAACAGTTTGTACTGACTGTAATTCCGGGACTTTCTCTTCTACTGCAAATTCTACTACATGCAGTAACTGTATCGCCGGCAAGTATGTTGAAACAACTGGCGCGAGCACCTGCGTACACTGTGTGGGAGGCAAGTACTCTCCAGAATCGGGTGCCTCCATGTGCTTAAATTGCGCCCCAGGGAAATTCCTGGTAAACACTGGAGCATCTACAGAAAACGATTGTACCAACTGTGCCATCAACACATATTCATTCACGATAGGGGCCAACAACAGCATGTATTGTTTGTTTTGTCCGCTTAATACAGAGTCTTTGAGTGGATCATCAGCACTGACCAGTTGTATATGTAAAGAAGGATTTACAGGACCCAACGGTGAAATTTGTTCACCCTGTGTCAGTGGAAAGTACAAGCCAGTGAAAGGTAATTATACCTGCACTGATTGTGACACGGGCAAGTATCTTACGAGCACGGGTGCTTCTACAAGCAGCAGCTGTGTTGACTGTATGGCCGGAAAGTACTCTATAATAGCTGGTAGTTCGACGAGTAGCACGTGTATTGCCTGCGGCGCGGGCAAATACTCCACGGCGCCTGGAGCAAGCTTAAACAGTACGTGCATCGATTGCGGGGTCGGGAAGTATTCTTCAACAACAGGCGGTACGACAGCCAATGTCTGCATCAACTGTGTCGTTAACACATATTCGACAACAACGGGGGCTGTAAGCGCGGACACGTGTTTGGCATGTCCCGGTAATTCAACTTCCACGGCTGGCAGCACGAGTCTCGAACACTGCTGGTGTAACGCGGGGTTTCGACAGTCTCAGACACACGACACGTGCATCCAGTGCAGTCCTGGCTACTACGACAACAGTAGCAAGCGCTATGAGTGCTCGCGGTGTGGTGCGGGATTATACTCTGCCGCGGGCGCGCCAAGTGTCGAATCGTGTCTGGCATGTCCTGCGGGCACCTGGTCTGAGATCGGAAACGCAGACTGTAACCGGTGTCCACAGAACTCAAACTCGCCGGTGGGCTCAGGGTCTTTAGTCAACTGCACGTGCAATGCAGGCGCGTACGGTGCGGACGGCGCAGCGTGTCAGTTATGTGCGTCTGGGACTTACAAGGCAGCGCAGGGATCAACGCTGTGCTCGAATTGCGAGGCTGGTAAGTATGTAGAGATATTAGGGGCGTCCGCGTGTTTAAATTGCAATGCGAATACATATTCGAGCACTGTCGGGAGTTCCAGTGGTAGTCTATGCATAAACTGTAGTGCCAACTCACAGTCGCCTCCTGCATCGTCCACTGCGAGCAGTTGTCTCTGTAACAGCGGGTTCCATGGACCCGACGGCGGAGAATGCACAGCCTGTGCTCCTGGAAAGTTCAAAACAACACTTGGCAACGATTCATGTACCGACTGCGACGCTGGTAAATATTCTACAGCGTCTGCTGCTTCTTCGAATGCTACATGTGTGAACTGCAATGCTGGAAAATACTCCGGAATAAAAGGAGCTCCCAGCGCCAGCAATTGCACAGACTGTCCCGTGGGCACATACAGCACAAGTATCGGGAATACAGCCATACAGTCGTGTTTGAGCTGTTTAGCTGGCCTGTACTCTACAACTTCCGGTGCTACTTCTCTTGCGACCTGTCAAAAGTGTCCTGCCAACACATGGTCAGCGTCAACGGGGGCTGGCTCTCCTAGCACGTGCACCGTGTGTACAGAAAACTCCCAGTCGAACAATGGGTCTGTTTCTGCCAACCAATGCATCTGTAATGCCGGCTTCACGGGGCCTAATGGAGGCCCATGCAGTGCCTGTGTGCCGGGCAAGTATAATAACATCACCGGACAGCCCACGTCCGCCTCGTGTGTAAACTGTGGCGCCGGAAAGTACTCCAACACGACCGGTGCCTCTACGGCAAGCGCCTGTGTACACTGCGGCGTTGGTACATTCTCTGCCGCCGTTGCGGCCGTCAACGCCAGCACTTGCATGCTATGCGACGCCGGCAAGTACATTGCAAGCACCGGACAGTCTTCTTGTGTGAGTTGCGTGGCCGGCAAGTACTCGACCGCAACGGGCGCCTCCACAGCGAGCACCTGCGTGGACTGCGGCGCGGGCAAGTATTCCACGGCCACCGGGGCTGCCGCGAGCGGCACATGCGCCGACTGCGAAGCAGGGAAGTACGGCACGGCGGCGGGCGCGAGCACGTGTGCGAGCTGCGTGGCCGGCAAGTACTCGACCGCAACGGGCGCCTCAGCAGCGAGCACCTGCGTGGACTGCGGCGCGGGTAAGTATTCCACGGCCACCGGGGCTTCCGGAAACAGCACGTGCGCCGACTGCGAAGCCGGGAAGTACGGCACGGCGGCAGGCGCTTCCGTAGCCAGTACCTGTGTGAGCTGCGGCGCCGGCAAGTACTCCACGGTCACGGGCGCCTTCAGTGCAAACACCTGTGCCAACTGCAGCGTCGGCACGTACGGCGCGACCGCTGGCGCGAGCACTTGCGCAGAGTGCGGCGCGGGCAAGTACTCTACCGCCACCGGCGCTTCTGTGGCCAGTACCTGTGCGAGCTGCGGCGCCGGCAAATACTCTAACGCCACCGGCGCGGCGGCCGAGAACGTCTGCGCGAGCTGCGGCGCCGGCAAGTACTCCACCGCCACCGGCGCTTCTGCGGGGAGTACCTGTGTGAACTGTGGCGCCGGTAAGTACTCTAACGCCACCGGCGCGGCGGCCGAGAACGTCTGTGCGAGCTGCGGCGCCGGCAAGTACTCCAACGCCACCGGCGCCTCTGCTGAAAGTACGTGTGTGAGTTGCGGCGCCGGCAAGTACTCCAACGCCACCGGTGCCGTGGCTGAGAACGCCTGCGCAAACTGTGGCGCCGGCGCGTTCTCGGCGGAGGCCGGGGCGTCGGTCTGCACGAGCTGCGCGGCCGGCAAGTACTCCGGTGCCGCGGCGCAGACGAGCGACGTCTGCACGAGCTGCGCGGCCGGCACGTACTCGGCGGCGGGGGCCTCGGTCTGCACCAACTGTCCCTCCGGCAAGTACTCTACCGCCACCGGCGCATCCGCAGCCAGCACCTGCGCTGACTGCGGCGCGGGTAAGTACCTGACGACGACGGGCGCCACGGCTCACGACACTTGCATGAACTGCAGCGCCGGCAAGTACTCGGCGACGACGGGTGCCTCTGTCGCGAGCACCTGCATCGACTGCGGGGCGGGCAAGTACTCGACGACGACGGGCGCCACGGCGCAGGACACTTGCGTGAACTGCGGGGCCGGCAAGTACTCGACAGCGGCGGGCGCCTCGGCATCGAGCACCTGCGCGGCCTGCGGCGCAGGGACGGGCGCGGTGGCGGGCGCGATCAGTCTCGCGGCGTGCGGCGTGTGCGCTGCGGGCAAGTTTTCGACGGTGGGTTCCGGCTGTGTGGACTGCGGGGCGGGGAAGTACAGCGGAGCCGCGGGCGCGACGAGCAGCGCCGCGTGCCTGGACTGCGAGGCGGGGACGGGGACTCCCGCTGGGGCCACGAGCTCGTTGCAGTGTGCGATGTGCGCCGCAGGGCAGTATGCGACGGCGGGGTCTGGCTGCGGCACTTGCGGCGCTGGTACTTTTTCTGAACTCGTGACATTGAACTTATCCGTTCCCTACGGCATTCAAGAGTCATTCCCGACGTCGCAGCTTTCGCCCTTGTGCAGCGTGTGTTACAATCAACCTTATCATGAATGGACCGAACGCAAGCATATTGACGATTGTAAAGCATCTGCGGGCGTTGGGGGGTGGGTTGCCATGGCCTCGAAGCCCAGCTCGACCCCAACGTCATTTGCACTGCTGGCCTTTATTAAGGCCAGTGATTTAGTATTTTCGGACTGGGGCAATCGTGACGTGGAAAGTCCGTTCAATGGCGTGTACTGGTATTATCGCAAAGATATTGATAATAATCCTGCAGTTGGATTTGCAGAATCAAAAAATATTTTATTAGGTTACACTGATATTTGGAACACACAAATCGGCGAATCTGTATTTGGCAATCCCTTGACTTGTGGAAAGCGTTTGAGTTGGTACTTGGGCGTAAACATTCTTAATGAACATCGAGGAGATCGATCAGGATGCTTATTCATAAGATGGCCCGATTCGACAGGATGGAGCAAGCTTGTTTATTCCTGTCCTGGAACACGGATCACCGGTGCGAGCTCCTGCGGAACGTGCGGTGCCGGCAAGTTCTCCGCCGCGAACGCCAGCACCTGTGAAAACTGCGTCGCCGGGAAATACTCCGTCTTGACGGGGACAACAAACAGTGGCGTGTGTCTCGACTGTGCCCCGGGGACAGGCGCGACAGCGGGCGCGGCCAGTCTTCTCGCATGCGGCGTGTGTTCCGCCGGCAAGTATGCCACGGCGGGGTCCGGGTGCATCGACTGCAGCGCTGGAAAGTTTTCGACCACGACGAACGCGACGAGCAGTGCTGTGTGTATCGGCTGTCCTGCTGGGAGCGGCGCGGCGTCTGGCGCGAGTAATGAAAGTTCGTGCGGCGTGTGTGGAGCAGGAAAGTATTCGACGTTGGGTTCTGGATGTTTGGAGTGCCGCGCGGGCACCTGGAGCGCGGCGGTGAACGCGACAAGCAGCACCATGTGCCTCGATTGCGCCGCGGGCACCGGAGCGCTGACGGGCGTGAGCAGTGCGGTGGGATGTGGCTTATGTTCTGCAGGCAAGTATGCTACGGCGGGGTCAGGGTGC
Source organism: Pseudomonadota bacterium (assembly GCA_009926615.1). Classification (GTDB taxonomy): domain Bacteria; phylum Bdellovibrionota_B; class Oligoflexia; order Silvanigrellales; family Silvanigrellaceae; genus RFOM01. Next base: position 1,254 of record RFOM01000090.1, on the reverse strand, counting down.
ATCGACTGTGGCGCGGGCAAGTTCTCCGGACAACAGGGCGTCTCAGTGTGCATGAACTGCGGGGCAAACACATATTCGAGTGCGACGGGGGCAACGTCCAACGGCACGTGTCGAAGTTGTCCCAGCTGGTCGCAGGCTCTGAGCGGATCGAGTACTGCAAGTGACTGTGTGTGCAATCATGGATACACCGGGCCCGACGGCGGGACGTGCACTGCATGTGAAGCAGGGAAGTATAAGGCGGCCATCGGCAGCTTGAGCTGCGCCGACTGTGCGGCAGGCAAGTACCTCACAACTTCAGGGGCCACCGTTGCGAGTACCTGCGTGAACTGCGCCGCGGGCAAGTACCTTGGCACTTCCGGAGCCACCGCGGCAAGCACCTGCATGAACTGTGGCGCCGGTGCGTACTCGGCGGAGGCCGGGGCTTCGGTCTGCACGAGCTGCGCTGCTGGCAAGTACTCTAACGCAACGGGCGCCGCGGCTGAGAACACCTGTGTAAATTGCAGCGCCGGAAAGTACTCTCCTGTCGCTGGCGCGTCGGCGGAAGGCGCATGCGCAAGCTGTGGTCCCGGGAAGTACTCTGGGCTCCCGGGCAGCACCACGTGCGTCAGCTGCGCGGCCGGCACGTACTCAGCGCAGACCGGCGCGACCGCGATGAGTGTGTGTCTGGCATGCGCAGGAAACTCGACCTCTGTGTCGGGAAGCACTCGCGTAGATGACTGCGTGTGTGCCCCCGGCTTCCGGCAGTCTAGCGACCACCTTGGGTGCACTGAGTGCAGCCCAGGGTTCTACGACGACCAGAGCCTGCGCTACGAGTGCTCGTCGTGTGGGGCAGGACTTTACTCGGCGGCGGGCGCGGTCGGCATCGAGTCGTGCTTGCCGTGTCCTCCAGGGACGTGGTCGGAAAGGGGAAGTCCGGACTGCCACCCGTGTCCGGCAAACTCCTTCTCAGCAGCTGCTTCAGGCTCGCGCTTGAACTGCTCATGCTCAGCAGGGGCGTTTGGCGCAGACGGCGCGTCGTGTGAGTTGTGTGCGGCAGGCACGTTCAAGACAGAGCGCGGGAGCGCCGCGTGCGTGGCATGCGCGGCGGGCACCTTCTCAGAGACAGTTGGCGCAAACACGAGCGGCACATGCGTGGCGTGCGCGGCGGGGATGTTCTCAGAGGCGGTGGCCGCGAACACGAGAAGTGCATGTCGGCCGTGCGCGGCGGGGACGTTCTCGGCGGCGGTCGGCGCGAACACGAGCGGCACGTGCGTG
>RFOM01000089.1 GCA_009926615.1 Pseudomonadota bacterium | reverse complement strand
TTCCTGAGGTCTTCGGGCGCCTCTCTCCCTGCCTACTTGCGTTGCGGGACTGACGTCAGCTGATCTCTATCCTGCCAAACCGCTGTGCCGGTCCGGTCAGTTCCAAAGATTTTCCTTCAGTTCTGATTTCAATGATCCCCCCCGGCATGGCGATTCGTTCCACGTCGTCCGTTTGGGACAGTTTTGAATGTTCAAGGGCAACTTTCATTGCGCAGCCGCCCGATCCGCAGCACGGTGTCAGGCCGGCGCCACGTTCAAAGACGATGCCGTTGAGCAGACGCTGCTCCTGAGCACTCCGGCCTTTGCGGCCCGCAATCTCGACAAAGCCGATATTACTGACAGGTATTTTTAATGCTTCGCACATGCGCGGGCTCTGCAGCAGACGGCCTGCCTGAATAAAGTCGTCGTGCGAAAAAGAACTGAATTTTTCGGATTCGAGGATCAGCACAAGATGAGGATTTGCGAGCCGGACAAACGCTACAGCCGACAGAGCCAATCTCAGCCGCTCGGCAATCGGTGCGTTTTCACTTTCACAGAGTTGCAGAAAATCCGACCGGTCGATCGGCGCAATGTTCTGCAGTTCTCCCATTCCTACCCGCGCTGAAAATTGATTTTTGGCAACCTGCAGCAAATCGCATGACAGAAGCGTTGCGAAGGACTTCGGCTGTATTTTGTCTGCGCTCGCGCCTTCGGCAGCAAGCTCCAAAACGTCGATCGCTTGCCTGCCGTTCCAGAATTTTTTCTCGAACATCAACGCCGCGAGGCATCGCAGCGCATTCCCGCAGGTGCCGGCGCGTGTTCCGTCACTGTTCCAGATTCCTGCAGAGATTTTTCCGGAATTGTCCGACTGCCACAAAACCAGACCGTCGGCTCCCAGTCCGCAATGACGGTGACAGAGAACCTCAGCCGCAGCGGCCACGGAAGCGGAGTCCGGCACGTCCGTCAGGCTTGAAAAAAATGATTCCGCTTCAGCGAAAAGAAAATCGTTTTGGGCGCCGTGCCATTTTTCAAATGTAACAGGCCCTTTGAAGAGCGCGTTGAACGAGGTCATTACTCGGAGACTTCGATGACAACATCACCGAGAACGCGGCATTGGCAAGCCAGCCGTTCGTCATCTCGCGCCGCCATCGTTTCAAGGAAATCTTTCTCGTGGTCTTCCATCGCGCTCAAGTGTTGCGGATGCTCGACGACCCGAATCATGCATGCGCCGCAGGCACCGTCTCTGCATCCGAACAGGATACTCGTATCGTGATGCTCACAGACGTCGATAATTTGAGCGTTTTTTTCTACTTCGATAGCCTTTTTGTCAGTCTTGATGGTCAGAACCGGCATTTACGACCCTCCCCTTGGAAAAATCACGGTTGAGCAGATTAAGTCCTGCGACTCCGCATACATGGCACAATAGTCATAAATATCGAATTCGTTCAACCGATATCTTTCCAGATGGTGGACAAGACTGGAGAGCCGTCATGGCAAAGGACCTCAGAACTCTTCTGGAACACGCCCAAAAAGGGGCGGGCGGAGGCAATCAGCCTGCTCCGCTTGCTCACAGACGGGCCATGACGAGCCCCGGCGAACCTCGTGTGTACAGGGTGAAAACCGGATATGTTTGCGGTCTTTGCGGCCGGCTGCATGATACCATTGACCCTGCATTTGATTGCCTGAGCCGGTGCACGTTTGAATTGAGACTGCGCAGTCCGGCGGGGAGGGCCCTTTCGGGCGATGCCGGCCATTATGCGTGCACGGCATGCGGCAGGGGTTACGCCAACACCGATGATGCCGAAGAGTGCTTCGAGAGATGTCTGGCAAAGATGAAGCCCAGTAAGCAGTTCGAAGAGGCGCTCCGGCGGGTGCAGATTAAATACGTTCAAAGATTGCAGGCGCACGGGCTCAGGTCCCTTCAAAAAATCGATGCGCTTTCAGAACATACAAAAATGCTTGAAACGCTGACCTACGAGCAAAAAGCACTGGGCCGAAATCAAAGCAAGCCCGTTGAAAAAGTCCTCCCGAAAAGGGACAAGCCTGCAGCGGCACCGGCTCCTCAAGCATCATCAATTACAGAACTTAAAGCCTTTAACCCGTCTCAAGAAAATAAACAGCCTTCGGCCGGCGCGCTGAGCGACCTTGCACCGGATGAACTGACCGCGGCCGGCACCGGCAACGTATCCACCGAAGAGTCTTTGATGAATGACGTAGGCTTCGCCTCAGCCGACGTTCAGGAAGGTGCCCGTGCAGACGTCGCCTTGTCGCCCGCCGGTGCAGGCGATGCAGGATTTGTTGCAGAGACTGCTTTCGGGAATACAAATGCGGAAAGCGCAGGCGGCGGCGATGAAGCTGCCGAATTGCTCGGCGGAAGTTTTTCGGATGCGGGTTCGTCGGGTGACGCAGCCGACGCATTGCTGGGCGGAAGTTTTTCGGATGCGGGTTCGTCGGGTGACGCAGAGTCGCTGCTGAGCGGCGATTTTGCCGGTGCAGAGTCGTCAGGGGGTGCTGAAGCGCTTCTTGGAAGCAGTTTTGACGACGCAGCGGCGCCCGCTGATCTCGATGCGCTGCTTGCAGACAGCAATCAGCCTTTCGCCAATAAAACGGAGTCATTCCGTGCCCAAAAATCAGCATTGTCTCCCGATCTGTTGGAATCTTTGAGGTCGGCGGATCCGGTATCTCCGAAAGATGTGAAGGGCGGGGCACGAAAGGCTCCTGTCTTTACGCGAGACTCAGAGGAACCCGAGACGAATGCCATGGCGGCAGATGTTTTGGCCATGTTGCAGACATCCGACAGCAGCGAGACAGTCACACTGTCATCACGGCAGGAACGTCAGCTCGATACCCTGAAGATCAATGTTGACACTGAGTTTTTGGATACAGCTGATCCTGCCGCCGAGTCGGGTGCTGCGCTGACGGTTTACGTCCGTTCTCCCGATATGAAGCCCTATCGCAGAAATAATGCGAAATATGCATGCAGTGCCTGCAGCAACGAGTTCTTTACAAAGGAACAGGTCGAAGCCTGTTTCTTCGCCCATCCGGAAGAAGGCTCGGAAGAGGCAAGGGCGCTCTTGGCTAAAGGAATGAAATTGGCAGGTAAATCCGCAGCTTAATTGCTTGTTTCAGAAGATTTGTTGAAAATTATAAAACTCTCCTATAAATGCCGCTCAGGGTTAGCCATTTGGAGGGTTGTCATGTCCAGTCGCATTGCATTCGCTTTTCTTTTTTCCGCAGCCGTTTCCTTGAACGCATTTGCAGATGATTCGAAGATTGGAACCCGAAAAAATCCGCTCAAACTGGTGATGGTACCTTCAACGGATTCAACCAAAATTCTTTCAAGCATGAAGCCGGTCGCTCAGTGCCTCGAAAAAGAAACCGGCATGAGTTTTGATATTTCAGTTCCCAATTCCTACATCGTGGCCATTGAAGGAATGGGGTCAAAGAAGGTCGACATCGCTTTTTTGCCGACCTTCGGATATTTGCTCGCACACGAAAAATACGGTGCTGAAGCTCTTCTCAAAGCCTCGCGCAACGGAGAAACCACCTACAGAGCGGCCATTCTTGCGCGCACGGATAAAAATATTAAATCCGTGGCAGACCTCAACGGCAAGAAGATTGCGTACGTCGATCCGGCATCCACGTCCGGATATATTCTTCCTAAAAAGCTGTTTCTTGATTCCAAGGTCAAACCTGCGCAGGAAGTTTTTCAGGGGAAACATGATGCCGTTGTGACTGCGGTCTATCAGGGACAAGTTGATGCGGGAGCGGTGTTCTACAACAAGCCTGTCGACGGCAAAATCAAAGATGCCCGCGAAAAAGTTAAAGTCCAGTTTCCGGATATCGAAGAGAAAGTGAAAATCGTCACATTGACGGATGATATTCCGAACGATCCGATTGTCATTCGCAAAGAGATTCCTGCCGAGTCCAAGGCGAAAGTGTCCAAGGCATTTCAAAATTGCGTCGCCAAAATGCCCGATGCCTTCAAAGGGATTAACAACTCGGATGCATTTGCGGGAGTCAAGGACAGCGATTACGACGGTGTCCGCAAGACGGTGAAGCTGCTCGGAATCAACATCGGTGCCGAGCTCGACAAGAAGAAGTAAAACTGAACCCGCCCTCGGCGGGTTTTTTCTTTGGCGGAAGACAATGCAGAGGACGTTGTGGAGAGTTTGAATTCACAAATTACGGGCTGTTCAAAATGTCCGCGTCTGAGAACTTACTGTCAGGAAATCGCACAGACCAAAAAGAGAATGTACGCGGATTGGGAGTATTGGGGTCGTCCGGTTCCCAATTTCGGCGATGCCGGCGGCAGGCTTCTGATTGTCGGATTGGCGCCGGCTGCTCACGGTGCGAACAGGACAGGGCGCATGTTTACCGGAGATCAAAGCGGCGTCTGGTTGTACAGATCTCTCTTCAAAGAAGGCTTTGCCAATCAGCCGCACTCAGGGGTTGCAGACGACGGACTGAGGCTTTCGGATTGTCTCATCACTGCGGTGTGCCACTGTGCTCCCCCGCAAAATAAACCCTCTCCGGCAGAGCTGGCCAACTGCTCGCAGTTTTTGAGCGCGACGCTGATTTCGATGAAAAATCTGAAAGTTATCCTCTGCCTCGGGCAAATTGCATGGCAGAATACATGGAAGATTCTGGTCGGGCTTGGTTTGGCATCAAAGACCATTCGGCCGGTTTTCAGTCACGGTGCCGTGGTGGACATCGGCAATGGAATCCGGCTTGTCGGCAGTTATCATCCAAGTCAGCAAAATACGTTTACCGGCAAATTAACCGAACCCGCTTTTGACGGGATTTTTAAAACGTGCCGGAATTACCTCGACAACCTGTCATCCAAATAAAACTTCAGGAAGTCATTGTTTTTTGCATCCGGATTCGGGAAAACCTTCCACTGTAAACCCGACGTCTGCACTTGTGACCGACAAAACAAAATCTTTCCAGTCGATGGCCGGCGGAATAAATTTTCCAACGTCCGGCGACGCACCGTCGGTCTCCTGATAGCCTTGAAGAATTTCGCCGCAAGGCTGATTCACTTTCAAGGTTGAGGGCACAAGTGCAACTGTCCTTGTTGGATTGGCTTTGCAAAAGGCCCACGCGTCATTCCAATATTCGCTGCTCATATCCTCAAACTTCATACGTACGCCGGCATCGGACGAGCTGTTTCGGGCAAGATTTTCGATCTGAAAGAAATTTTTGTCGAACTCCAGTTTTGAAGACCTGAAGTACGTTCTGTTTTCTTTGGCCGAAAACACCTGCGCGGTCACATTCAGGGAAACGCACTTGTCTTTTACTGCGTTCAACCCGATGACTTTTTCGGGTTCGCCGCAACGGATCAAAGTTTCTTTGCCGCCGTCGATGTCTTCGCTCTTTATAAGAAAAGTCGTGACCCGCTCGCCGGAGCAGGCTGGAGCCGAGATTTTCATCAAAGATTTCTGCTCTCCGCCAAGAGGAACGACAGCTTCTGCAGCGTTGCCTCTGCCGCTTTGCTGTTGTCCTGCCTTGGGCAAGACAGGTCCCTGTTGCGCAGGCGCTAGGGGACCGTCGTGGATGGGTTTAGCCTGAGAATTGTCCTCCGAGGGAGCAGGTGAGGGAGGCCGTTGGTCAGAAACGACGGACTTGTCACATGAGGCCAGAACCGGAACAAGCAAAGTTAAAAAAAGGCAGGTCTTTCGCATTCAGAATCTCTCCTGACTTCTCGAAGATTTCGGAATTAAAAGGAAATAACTTTAACAGAAACATTGAAGCGGATTAGAAGTCGTTTTCGAAGAACATCGTTTTTATTGGGTTTATCTGTCCGGAGAGGCCAAAATGATTGGGAAATTTACGTTCGCAGTTTTTTTTGCGGCTTGCCTGACTGCTGCCGTTGGACAGGCGGATGCAGCCGGCTCCGGATCGCGGTCCCAATCGGAAAGTCCGGCCAAATCGGCCTCAACCTCACTGACAGTGACCGACTGGGTTGCGTTCGGTTCGGGATGCCGGTTGTCAAAAGCAAAGAACGGAAGCGGAAATGTTCAAATCGGAAAACTGAACTCAAACACCGACGAGATCCGCCTTATTCTGGGAACACTGAAGCTGAGCATAAAAGATCGGCCGGAAGGGCTGACAGAGTGTGCTGTAAGACTGAGTCTGATGCCTGCTGCCGGAACCCGTGTAAAACACGTTGCGGCCGCTGCCGCTCTGACGGCAACCAAAAATTCTGCTTTCCACATGCGCTCGAATATCCTGCTGCTCGTCGGAGACACCATGGCAGCAAAACAGACTTGGGATCTGCAGCCTGCCGAGTTTGCCCGCAACCGTCATCAGGATTTTTTTCTGTCGGCAGGATCCGCAGCGGAAGAAGTGTTGCGCGCGGGAGGATGCAATACACCTCAGATCATTGGTTTGGATCTTACGTTTGAGGGAAAAAAGTCGGATCATAAGGCGGGGGAAGGCGGCGACGGCAAAGTTGAATTGTCATTGAGCCGGTCTCAGGATTTTCCAAATTCCGATGTTGTTTTCAGAATTACGTCTGAACCCTGCAAAGGCTGATATTACCGGCTTCAAAATCTCCGATTGTTTCATTGCTTAACTGCTCTGCTGTATCCAATGATTCGACGCACCCCGATGTGCTCAGGAAAACCCCGCAGTCCCCGCCTGTCAACCGCAAAATCTCCGTGATATACTTTTCAAAAAGAATTCACATCATGGATTTTTCAGGTTCTAAATAGGGGATCGTGATTTGAAACTCACATTAAGTTGTTCGACTTTGCTCATGTGTATCTTTTATTCCTGCCCTGTGAGCGCGTCCGCCACGCAACCCAAGAACTATTTTTCAATGAAATATGGCCTCGCCCAAAGCAACATGGCGTTCAACAATGATGCCAAGTTTGAAAACGACGACGGCAGCATCAGGGACGTTGAATTTTTCTGGGGGAACTCAACACTGGCCAAATGGATTGGCGGCGTTAAAATTTCTCCAAACAATAAATACGGCGGATTTCTGCTTGGTGTCATGATCGATGATGAACAAATCGTTTCTGTGCGGCAGATCACCACCGAAGATGTCCTTCTCAAGGGCGAAACGGACCTCGACTTCAGCAGACGGCTGAGTTTCGGCAGGGTCAAAGCGACGGCCACGGAATATACTTGGGTATTTTCGAGACGGGGTTCTGAATTCTGGAACCTGACGTATGGCAAAAGCACTTATCCCGCACTGGTGTATGTTTCAAAGGAGCCATTTTCGGATGATGAAGAAAGTTTTTTTGATCCTCGTCCGGAGTTTCACTTCGCACATCTTGGCTTTGAAATAGATCCCATTAAAGCCGCCCTGCTGAACGGCAACGAAATAAGCGAAAATGAATTCGCCTCTGACTGGCTTTATTTCACAACAAAGCTCGGATTCGGTGCCTACACCCATGAGCTCAGTGATGTTCAGTATAGCCGTGTTTACAGGAATCCGGATGATCGTTACGGCCTGAAGAACGATTGGTGCATTTCTCCGTCCATGGCCGCAAACTACGAATTGGGAGTTCACACCTCAAAAAATGTTTCACTTTTTCATATGGCCGGAACGTTGGGGTATTTCTACCAGCCGGCTCCGTTGTCATTTCTTTCCGGACTTTACAAAATTTGCGAAACACCCGCCGGATACTACGCACGGGCCGACGGCAGTGCGCACCACGGTATCTTGGGGCGCCTTGCTGTCGCGTTTTGAGAGGTTCCAATCACAATCAGGCATAGGACAGCGCCTTCGTAACAGCTCTTGCAATAAGGTCGACTTTTTAAAAAACTAAAAAAAAGGTCGATTTCAATGCTAGCTTGCTCTCCATAAATTATAGCAAACCACAAAGACTATCACGAAAAAAACAGCACCTAAAATGCCAAAGAAGTTATCCCATTTTGTGCGTTGTTTCTTTTTGAAGATTTTTCGCAGAAAAAACACCGAGAGTAAAATTAAGAGCAAAATGAGGCAGACACCGATGCCGAATAAGCCGAGAAACATTTCTATTGCCATTGCAAATACGCCACCGTCCATGGATCGGTAACGCTGCGCATCTGAAATTATCGAAAACGAATTTGGCAATATTAAAAGAAACAGTGAGCCGAATACAATGTAGATTGCGCGGACCGGATACCTGATTTTATGGGGCTTGTCGGACTCGTTCACTTTTCAGAATTCTCCGCCCTCACTTCCTCCTTCGCCTCCGCCGCCTGATTCGCCGCTTCCCTGAGCGGGAGCTGCGCCGCCGCCGGCACTTCCCTCGGAAGTTTCTTCATCGCGTGACTGCTTCACCTGCTGCACGTAAATTTTGATGCGGTCCGTCGAATCCTGATCGGGACTGCCGTTTGAGGCAAGCGCATCTTCTGCCTGCAAAGCATAGCTTTTCGCTTCGGTTTTGTATTTGTCACGCGAAAACATAATCAAAGACTTGAGCTCTGCGACCAGATTTTCTTCAAGATGATTCTGCGGTTCAACGACCGACAGCATCTTGGCAAGATCGCCCGCAAGTTTCGAAGATTCGTAATATCCCAAAGCACACCAGTCGACGCCGGGGATCTCGCACGGTGCAAGGAGATTTGCCTTGACGCGTTCGTAATCATTGGCAAGGTTTTGCATTCCCGATTTGAGGTCTTTCATGTTCATCAGCTGTCTTGCACGCAGGCTGTTGATTTCAAAACGGCCGGCGGTAAAACGTGCTTTTGCCTGCAGCTTGAAGCCGTCTGCCGTCGCAGGTTTAGTCGAAATTGCAGCCTTGGCAGCCTTATTGGCAAAATCCTCTTTGCCGACATTTTTGTAAAGATTCATCAGGTTGAAATTCACACTGATGACTTCGTCGGGGGCTTTCACAATCTTGGACAGCCGCTCAAATGCGCTTAGTGCGGCGACGGTGTTGTTGCCCTTTTGTGCCAGCTCTGCAATCACCCTGAGAACTGATTTTTGTTCGTCGAGAGGTTTTAAGAGTTTCAGGTGCTTTTCGTAATTGCCCAATGCCTCGGGAATCTTGTTTGCATCGCGGTAACTTTCGGCTGCCTGTAAATAAACCTTTCGGGGCAGCAGTTCCTGCGGATACAGCTGCGCGAACATTTGATAGTGCTCAGCCGCTTTGACATACATTTTTGAATTTTTGGCGAGGCTTGCAGCAGCCCAGCGAATTTCTTTTGCCTGAGGAAGTTTCTGGTAAATTTTGAGGTACAGATCATAGGCCTGCAATGAAAAGTCGATCTTCTTTGCCTGCGCGAATCCCGTTGCAGCTTTTTCCAAGGCAACGGCTGCATTCGCTGAGCCGGGGAATTCCCTCTGGAATGCGACAAAACGGCCGGCAGCCTGTTCAAACTGCTGCTTGGCAAGGAGTTGGGAGGAGTTTTCAAAAACCGCCTGTTCAAGAAGTTTGTTCAGGTTCCGGTAGGGGTCACGGGATGGAACGATTCCGGATTTAATCATAAGCCTGACGAATTTTTCGACCTCTGCCATTTCCTTGTTTTTTGTCAGAGATTCCAGAAGCACACTTGCCGAGTCGGCTGCCAGCGGGTGCTTGGGAGCACGCGTGAATGCTTCTTCGTATCTGGGGAACGAGGCTGCCCTGTTGGTTCCGAGCAGCTGAACAAATGCTGCAAGATAATATAGATGCTCGCTCTGTCCTGCGGGAAGCATGTTCCTCAGTTTGTCCGCGTTGGCTATATATCCCTGAGCAAATGCAGGGCTGCCCGAGATTTTTTGACCGCTTGCGATTCGAATTTCGCTGCCAAGTCCCATTGCAAAGGATCGTGCCCGTAAATTGTACTGCAATGCCGCGACAACGTTTGGGCGGTTTTTATATTTGACGAGGCCGCTTTCGGAGCGGCGTCCGACTTCGTTGAAATTTTGAGTCTGATTCAGAATTTCAAGCATCTGTACGTCGTAATCTTCGCGTGCTGCGTAGCTCGGGAAACCGCGGACAAAAGAATCGTGCATAAAGGCAATGCGTGAAGCAAGATCTTTATCCGGTTTGACCTTGAACTGGCTCATCACCACATTCATCGAGTGTGTCATTTGAGATTCAAGATTGATCTTCGCCTGAATTCCGCGTGAGGTCACTCGTTCCCATGCAATTTGAATCATTTTGGAATTGTTTGATGCAATTGTCAGGTCAAGCATGCGGCCTTCAACCTTGTTTTTTGCATCGTCGGTTGTCTGGCCTGTTGAGAGGGTCTCTCCGTAGGCCTTCAGTGCTCCGGCCAAGTTTGTCGGGTAAACCTTCAATGCATACTCTTCAAGATACGCTCTCGCGTAGTCAGGCAAATCATTGTTGACGAGTGTCTGGTAAATTTCCTGATTGACCGTCGGAAAGGCACGGATCCCGATGTTTATCAGGTAATATGCCGCAGCTTGCAGGATGATCCCCGGAGTGCGTTCTTTATCTTCTTTGCGGATGTTTTTGCAGGTGGCAATAACGTCCTGCAGGAGCGGGATTGCAGCCGGCAATTTTGCCTTGGTGATTTCCTGTTCAGCCAGCAAAAGTTTGAACGTCGCTCCTTCATATTGGTCTGTACTGCCTTGGAGGACCTGTTCAATTGTGCCGAAAGGACTTGGAAGTCTCCCTTGTCCTGCATCCAGTGCGAGGCCTACAGCTGAAAGTTCATGCTGCTCGGCTCCCTGAAGAGTTTTCAGCATGTTGATTGCTTCGTCGCGGACACTCGGATCGCCCAGTTTGAGGCGCGCAACAGCCAGCTTGAATCTCCACTGCTTGTTATTCGGATGCTTGGGGTAATACAGAATCAAAGTCTGGTAACGTTTTGCCTGCTGTCTTCTGATGTTTTTGAGCGTTGTCGTGAGGTCTTTGTATTTGGGGTCCATGATTCCCACGACACGCATCCATTCAAAGACCATGCCCTGTTCTTCATACAACCTGAGTATTCCCAAAGTCGCATTGAGTGCGGCATCCGAACGGAGCGGTGCCTTTTTCAAATCGTCGGTCAGCTTTTTGATTTGCTGCAGACGCAGTGCGGTGCCGGCGGCTTTGTAATCCAGATTTTCCAAAATTTGCCGGTCGCGGCCGGTCAGGTCGGACGGCGTTGGAAATCTTTTGAACTGCGGGCCTTTGAAGATCGGGTCGACATTCAAAACCCATGGTTTTGGAGGCACGACGGGTGCAGCCGGTGCCTCGGCTGCCGGACTTGCGGCGCTTGCAGGTGCTTCGGCCGCAGGAGTTTGTGTTGCGTTTTTCTTTGCGGGGGCCTCGGGCTCGGCGCCTTCAGCCGGAGCTGCCGATGCTGCAGGAGCTGCGGTCGGAAGTTCCTGTTCACCTTGACCCTCTCCTTCCGCGGGCGCTGCCGGAGCTTCTTTGGTTTCACCCTCGGCCGCTATTGGTTCTTCCTGTGCAAAAGCCATACGGTTTGAGGAAGGATCAAATGCCAATAACGCCAACCCAAAAATGGATGCCAGCATCTTTCTTTTTTGAGCTGTTTTTCTCACGTTTCACCTCGCCCGAAGAATCTTTAAGGCTTGCGGTTGCAAGCAACTCCGGCTGTATCGGCCAATGACACCGCGAGATTAGCGTGGTGACTTTTTCACGGTGTGCATTTTTTGCACGGCGGAGAAGGGGAAAGGGGCAGGGGTGAACTTGATTCTTTGGATTGCGGTTTTGAGTTAAAAAAACAAGGGTCTTCACTGCGGTTATAAATAACCCTCGGTGAAGACCGCGATGGACGGGATTGTTATCGGGCAGGACAGGACAGCCAGCCCATGGTTGCATAGAACTTGATGTCGTACTGGTCGGCGCTCAACAGAAGATTCTGCGTATCGCTTTGTTTGTTGCCTTGAACGACCAAGCGGGATGTGAAGAGGCCTTCAGGATTGAAACTGGGCAAACACCACATGGCCGGACCGGGGGCCGAAACAATAAAGCTGTTGGTTGTCTGCCGGAAGGCGGCCGGATTGTTGAAGCTCATGCCATACGGAAGATTCACGGTCAGAGGGTTTACGGCCAGTCCGAAGAAAGTCCCCTGTGTTGCGATGCTTGCCGAAGCCCCCGGACTTTTGATCCCGCCATAGTACAAGGTTTGCTGCAGATTGGCTGCGTAATACCCGCGGGCAATTTGGGCGGGAACGGCAATCGTACAGGCTTTTCGGGCTGCGAAAGGAAGTCCTGAGTTGGCAGGCAGGTCGACCCCGAGGTTCGAGAAGATAAACTGAACCTGATCGCCCGCTGCGATGACAACCGTATCTCCACCCATGACACAGCCTGTTCCGTTGGCCACAGCCCGTTCCACCTTCCAATGGGCTGTCTGTGCACTGGCCTGTTGAGACAGAGCCAGCATTGTGAGTGCCGCGACGGATACCGATAAATATTTTTGGCTTTCCATAAAAAATTCTCCTCTTTTTTGCGGTGCTGCACCCTTGCAGCGCCTGAGAAGAATACCGAATCGCGTTCTGCGGTTCTCAGTTGAAAACTTCAGAGTTTGAAAGATCTTTTCCGTGCCTGAATGTGGAAAAGTTCCCTCTTTTTGCGCAGAATTGCGGCTTTTGCCGGTTGGATTTCAGGGTATTTGTGAGTCATTTTAAAT
>RFOM01000088.1 GCA_009926615.1 Pseudomonadota bacterium | reverse complement strand
GTATGGCCAACAAGGCGCGCATTCAGCTTCTCATTGATGAGGGAAGCAAGCCTTCAACCGAAAGCAGCCGTGCATTTGAAAGTCTTTATCTGCTCAAGGCTGCGCTGCACGCCGCCGGCGATAAGAAGTATTTGAGTGACTTGAAGGCACCGTTGCTTCCTTCGGCATTGGCGTCAAACAATGCGGGAGCTGCAGCGACACGTGAGTGGGAAAGATTTGGATTTTATTCGGACCTCCGTGCACTGGGTTTGATTTTGAATATTCATGCAGACCTTTTCCCGAACGACCCTTCGGTCGCACGGCTGGCAGATGCTGTAGTCAGCGGTTTCGGGCGTTCCGGTTGGCAATACAATACACAGGAACTCGGATGGGGTCTGACGGGCCTTGGCAAGATTGTATCGGCATCATCACTCTCCGGCCTCGCTCCGGAGCTGTTCCTCGGAACAAAAAACAAAATTCCAAAAACGAGCGTAAATCAGAACAAAGAATGGCTTTGGCGGGTCACCAATCCGGCCGGAGAGGCGCTGCGCCTCGAGTTTACCGGCAAAAAACCACCCGAAAATGCCTTCATTGTTGTTACTGCACAGGGTATTCCAAAAGAAAAGCTGCCCGCCAATGTCTCACAGGGACTCAATCTCAGCCGTGAGTATCTCGATCTTGAAGGCAAGCCCGTCGACATGAGCCAGCCCGTAAATTTGGGCAAAATTGTTGTTGCACGCCTCAAATTGCAAAACAGCTCAAATAAAGATCTTACAAACATTGCGCTGACGGAGCGTTTTCCTGCCGGATTTGAAGTCGAAAATCCAAGGATTGGCCGTTCTGCAAATTTAAGCTGGATAGACCAGTCGCGTCTGTGGAAAAGCGACTATATGGACGTCAGGGACAATTCCGTCTCATTCTTCGGAGATCTCAACAACGGACAGGCAGTCGAGGTTGTCGTTGCTCTGAGAGCAACTCTCGCAGGCCAATTCACGGCCGCATCTTCCGAAGCACAGAACATGTACGACACAGGAATTATTGCCCGAATTCAGGGAGCAAAAACGACGATTCGACAAGCCGGAAAGTGAGGCAGCGGTGTTTTTCCGGATGCGTTCGCTCTTTGCAAATCTTCCGTTTCGGGACAAGATCCGTCTGATCGGAGCTGCCTGCATCATCCTCGCAGCCCCGAAAATTTTGGCACTGATTATCCCGCTTCCTGCGCGACTGTCCGAATGTCCTTCAAAATCTGTTCTGTTCAATGACGGCATTCCGGCCCACGTTTTTTTATCCTGTGACGGAAAATGGCGAATGCCGGTGAAACTTGAACACGTTGACCCCCGCTATACCGAATCGCTGATCCAATTTGAGGACAAGCGCTTTCACTGGCACTTTGGACTCGATCCGTTCGCCCTGTTCCGCGCTCTCGCCCAGAATATCAAAGCCGGCCATACTGTCAGCGGCGGTTCAACTCTGACAATGCAGGTGGTGCGCGTCCTTGAACCCCGACCAAGAACTCTAATCTCGAAAGCAATCGAGGCTGTGCGAGCGCTGCAATTCGAACTTCGGTTTTCAAAACGGGAAATTATCGAAATCTACATGCAATATGCGCCTTTCGGAAAAAACATTGAAGGCGTTGCGGCGGCTTCGCTTGCATACTACGGCCATCTGCCCGCTGAACTCAGTCCCGAGCAGATTGCAGTTCTGCTTGCTGTGCCCCAGTCACCTGCAGATCGTTTTCCGGATCCGAAAAATTATTCCGAACTCAAAAAGACCGCTTCGGCAATCGGCAGCCGGCTCAAAGAAAGAGGAGTCTTCAAGCGGCACAGTCTGACTCCGGATTTCTCGAATATCCCGCGTTATTTGAAAAACTTTCCGCGAAAAATACCTCACGCAGCACAAATTTCTGCTGCCGATTTTCGGAATAGAAATACCATCCGCACAACAATCGATTCCGGAATACAGACTCTGGCCGAGGACATTCTGGACAGCGAAAAAAATTCCCTGAACATGCAAAAAATCAACAACGCTGCTGTGCTCATTCTTGAGAACAGCAGCGGCCAAATCAAGGCAGCGATCGGAAATTTTGACTTTTGGGATGAAAAACACGGAGGCCAGATCGTCGGCTACAAAGTCCCGCGCTCCCCCGGATCAACACTCAAGCCATTTCTTTACGCCATGGCTCTGGAAAAAGGGCTTGCGCTGCCCGAGACGCTGCTTCCTGATGTACCCATGAATTTTGCAGGTTTTTCTCCGAAAAACTTCGACAACAAATTTTCCGGTCTGGTGTCACTTGAAACTGCGCTCTCCCAGTCATTGAACATACCCTTCGTGTCCCTGCTCAAACACATCGGTGTCGAGGAGTTTCTCAATAAATTAAGAAAAATGGGTGTGACCAGTTTCTCAAGTCAGCCGGAGCGATACGGTCTTTCTGCCATCATCGGGGGGCTTGAGGTCACACCGGAAGAGCTCGCCGGTCTTTATGCGACTTTAGCCAGAAACGGGAAGTGGAAACCCGTCAAGTGGGTGCATACAGATGCGAACGAGGCACCGTCGGCGACAATTTTCAGCGAAGGTTCGGTCTGGATGGTCAAAAAGGCACTTTCAATCCGTGACAGACCCGATTTTCCGAACCGGCGAAGTATCAACGACAAGGTTTCAGGAATCCGCTGGAAGACAGGAACAAGTTTTGGACAGCGTGACGCGTGGGCTGCCGGTTTCAATCAAAATTATACGGTTGTCGTCTGGCTTGGCAATTTCGACAACTCTGCAAGCTCCGCGTTGATTGGCTCTGAATCTGCGGCTCCTGTGTTATTCAATCTGCTTGAAGGTCTCAGCGGCAGGAGCACTTCAGACGATGCTGACTTGCAGCCTCCCGATGTTTTTAATGCCGAGGTTTGTTCATTTTCCGGCTTACCTGCAACTGATGCGTGTGAACGACGAAAAAACGTTCATGTTCTGGCGAGTGCAAGACATCTTAAATCATGTCCCTATCACGTCAAAGTGGACGTTGATTTGCAGTCAGGAAAGGCGCTGACTCAAATGTGCAAGCTGAGACGTCCGCATTATTCAAAAGTGTTCATGAAGCTTCCGGTCGATGTCCGTCGATGGATTACAGACACCAGTCAAAATCTTCCAAACCCTCCGCCTGTTGCCGAATCCTGCTCTCCTCCTCAATCACTCGAAGGACCGAGAATAGTTTCGCCCGCAGCCGGACACACGGTACTGCTCATTGCCGGCCTTGGTGCAGAAAAGCAGAAGGTCGCACTGGAGGCGGATTTGCCCGATTCGTCTGACGAGGCAAACTGGTTTCTCAACGGAAAGTATCTCGGCTCAACCTCGGGACACGACCGGCTTTGGTGGACTCCCTCAGCCGGCGAACACGAACTTGCTCTGACAGACGGCAGCGGACGCACCGTCAGCAGAAGAATCAGAGTCAAAAATCATGATTGATTCGAGGCTGGATCTGCTTATCCGCTGCCAACTCAAAACCGTATGAAAGAATAAAAAAATCAATTCAGTTTCGGTAACTTACCCCGCAAAACTCAACTTTTTGTGAAAATATCCGATGTCTCCGGCATGAAAAAGCACTTTTATCTAAATGTTTGTACCCTGACGATTACTGCGGCACTGCAGGCGTGCACTCAAACGAGCAGCTCGGGTTGTCTTGCAGCCGGTGTTTCAACATTGGAACCTGCCAAAACAACAAATATCACTCAGGGCGGGTACATCCATTTTGGAGACAAAACCTGCACCGCCAACTTTGAACTCCTCAGCATTGACGAGCAGGAAATTGCGCTGCGAGGCTACTCAGCCAGACATTGCAGGTTTGAGTCAGCTGCGGCAAACTCAAAAACAGCAATCAGCCTTTATTTCGACAAAACGAAGACGCGCAGATCCGGCTACATTAAAAATATCCCTGCTTCGGAAGACTTCGCATCGAGAGCTCATTCTGCTTTGAATGAAGTCTCGCAACTGAATATTCCAAAAGCGCGTGAAATGTTTTCCGAGGCTCTGCAGGTGCCTGTGCATTTGGACCCGTGGAGCGAGACAAGTTTTTCCGGCAAAGACTCGATTGTCTGCCAAAACAAGGATATCGCGCCTGACCTCGTTACGGCAGCTAAGGATGTGTCCCAGTCCTGCTGGACATTCCTCGATTTGGGACTTTTCGATCTGAGAATCAGCAAATCTTCTTTGCCTGCAGCTGATTTCGCTTTTATTTCTGAACAGCTCAAAGGAAAACAGGCTGCATTGAAAGCTGCTCTTTTCGAAGATCGGTTGTTGGCAAACGAAAGACAAACTCTGTCAGGTCAGATTGCAAATTCGCTTGCGCTTCTGCGGGCGCGACAAGCTGCGCGATTGGGCTATCTTCTTAATTTTGATTTGTGCAAAGCAACTTCGCAGGGAAATACGAACGCTTCGCAACTTTGCGCAAACCAAAAGAAACTTATCGATATCGCAGGCCGGTATTTTGTTGAAGATGACGGGTCCGGCGGAAAAATCAACATCTTTGACAGACTCGCAAAATATGGTTCCGGAAACAGTACCGGAATGTCAGGCTTGAATTATTCAAAGCTTCAAAACGGAGAACGCCTTCCGCTTGAGGGAGCGACATTGAATTTTGAAAGCCTCCTTGAACTTGCCGGTGGATTTGCAGCAGACGTACATGTTGACTATAAGAACCATGCAGCCGTCACCGCCATTAAAATCCGCAGCTCAGTTCAGTCACTCAGCGCCCGTTCCCCGTCGGAACAAGTCTCTCCTGCGCTGGTGGTTGGAACGAATCTGGTGAGCATTCCTCCGTCCGGTCAAAAGGAAATGCGCTTTGTTCAGCTTCCATTGAATTCCGTAAGCTCCAACAAAACCTCTTTCATCCTTGGTTCAAAAAGCACAGATCCGAAGATGAATCCTGCATATGGAATCACCGGCTACGGAATCCTTCGTTACGGTCTGCCGCGTAGCGCGGAACTCGTGCGATTCCAGCCAACCGACAGCGGCTCGATGATTTCAATCGGCGGCCTTATTCCGATACTGACTTTGAATACCGTCAACGACGAGCCTACTTCAGGCGGAGCATCCATTCTTGCATTGCCGGAAGCTGCTTCGGAGCCGCTGCTTTCAGGCCCTGTCAAATCGGGTTCAACAACTGCTGACGGTGCAAATCAAATCGGGGCGAAACCCGTTCCCGTAAGCACCGCTGCAGGTTGTTTTTAAGGAATGAAATACCTGCTGCACATTCTGGGCCGCGGGCTTGTCAGTTGAAGTGTGGCAGAACAGGAGCTCGAACTGTTGCATACGGCAGTCGGACTCGAAACCTGTGCCCTGTTGGACGTTCCAAGCTGACCTTCGGAATTGGCACCCCAGCAATAAACATTTCCCTCAATTGTCATCATGCACGTATGTAAATCACCGGCCGAGACTGTCACCGGCGTTTTGGCCGGCGCAGGATCAATGATTGAAGGCGATTGTTTGCAAAACGTAATATTGGCGACCCCTGTCCCTGAATTGCAATCTTCTCCTGCTTCCTGATCCGTCGTTGTCACCTTGCCGACGCCCAGCTGACCGGATGTCCCAAGTCCCCAACAATAAACTTTTGAGTCATGAGTCAAGGCGCAATTGTGGTTTGAGCCCGCTGAAATCTGAACAAACGAAAGACCGGAAGATATTTTCACAGGAGCTGCCGAAGAATTGATATTGCCGATACCGAGCTGGCCTACCGAATTATCACCCCAACAATAAATTTCCTTCGTATCGGTGAGAGCGCACGTATGACCGTCACCGGCAGCGATTTGAACAATATTTTCGTTGATTGAAACGGCCGCCGGAACCGGCGAATCAACAGTACTCCCTATACCAAGCTGCCCGGAATTGTTACGTCCCCAACAATAGGCATCGGAGGAAGAATCCGAAGATTTATACTGAACTGCGCAGGTGTGAGTTTTTCCCGCAGAAACAGAAAATAAAGATGAATTGTCTGCAAATAATTCTCCTGCAGAAACCGGATACACGGTTCCGGCCGCGCTGACCGTGCTGCCATTCCCCAGCTGACCAAAATCATTTTTTCCCCAGCAGAACAACTTGCCCTGCACTCCGCCGTCAGTTGCAATTGCGCAACCATGATAGCCTGACTTACTGACTGATAACCCTACGGGCGAGACGCCTGCCGGAAAATTCACAGGAATGTTGAAGACCCTCTGTTGGGATGCAATGCCCAATTGGCCATATGCGCTTGCTACAGATGAACCGGCACACCTGACCTGAACTGCTCCGGCTGTGGCAGTTCCAAGCGCGCAGGTAAAATCTTTCCCCGCAGACATTTGAAGGGGAACGAAGCCTGCCGAATCATGGGGCGAGTTTCTGACCGAAGTCGTCAGCGGATACAAATAATTATTTGAACTGTATGAATCAGCCAAACCCAAACGTCCGTCACTTTTACCCCAGCACTTGCTGACGCTGCCGTCGACAAGACACGAATGTTGGGCCCCCGCAGTAATTGATGCATAGGAGACGGTTGAATTGCACATTCTGCAGACTGAGCCGGTTGTTGCGTATTCGGTCTGAAGACCGTCAACGGCAACTCCGGTCGTCGTATACTGTCCTGCAGATTTAACGGTCAAACTCTCAAGAGCTCTGGTTATAGTATAAGCAGATGATTCGACGCTTGCAGAAATCAAATTTGCAGCTGCGCTTCCTCCCTGACTCCCGTTTTGAAAAACCCCGTTGACGACCGAAAAAAGGCTTGTAAATGCTGTCGAATCCTGAGCATTTACCGTAGTTGAAATAAGAAAAGTATTTGAAATGGTTGTCGACATCGGAATCACATACGGCTGAACGGAGGCTGTACGGTTTGCACTTGTTCCCGTTATGCCTCCGGTTCCCTTAACAGGGGTGGCTGTATAATTGAAATTCAGTACATTTCCTGATGCGCTGTAGTTGACCGCCGTGGATACAGCGCAGGACTGGTCCAGTGACGGCTTTGTCTGTGCAAGCGTGACATCAAGTTTGTAACTTGTGATTTCAACGAACCGGTTTGATTCCGGCGTACATTCGTTGGCGGCATCACATGCTTTTATTTTATACTTGCACGTCCCGTATTCCGTTGTTGAAAATGCCTGAGCCGACATTGGATTTGAGATGGTTGCCGGACAGGAAAAACCGGCAGAATGATTGAAAGGTGATCCGGCGTCTTTGAAGAGTTTGTAAGTGAGTGTCTCATTGTCATAGTCGGTCGCTCCGGTGCATGAAGAAAGTGACCACGAACCGGTTCTTCCCGCCTTGACAATATCCGTTGTACTGTTGCCGTCGCAATACACAGTACCGGTCGGTGTATCGTTGACGGCGTTGACCGTGAGCTGAAAAGTTTTAGAGGCAGTGAGCCCGCCGGGATCTGTAACAATAAAAGTTACATTGACGTTCCCGTTCGCATTTGCATTCGGTGTGACTGTGCCGCGACAATTAGGCCATGCCGGATTGGCACTCCAGACAACTCTCGCCGATGACGCGAGCAATGAAGTGTTGCCGCTCAAATAGGACAACCGTGTGCCGCTGCAGACGTAATCCGAAGCATTCGACGCATCCATATCAAGATCTCTGACAACAAAGTCGACGACAACCGATGAATCCTCACTCATCGTCTGTGGTGATATGGACGTCAGGATTTCAGGTGCTTTATTAACGCCGTGAACCGTAAGTTTGAATACGCGGGACGCAGTCGCAAACGCGTTGCCGTCATTAAATGAAAACTTAATGTTGGCCACTCCCCGCTCACCGGTCTTGGGTGTTATCGTGCCAGAACACACCGGCCAGACCCCGCCCCACTGAACTGCACCCGCAGATTCAATCAAATTCGGATTATCACCGGCATAATTCATAGCTTCATAGCTAAAATTTGATGCATTACATTGCAACGGCCCGTCGTCATCCTCCAGCGTAAACTCTACAAACTTGGAGACCGACTCACTTGTATCCTGATCAGCCACGGCATTCATCCGCGGCGGATCGTTTACAGGAGTCACATTCACAAAAACTGTCTGCAGGTCGGAGCATTTTTTTATTCCGGGGTCATCATCACAGATCTTGTACGAAAACGAGTCGAGACCGTTACGGTTGAGGATTGGTGAATAGGTCACGTATTCATCGACGGCAGAGTTCGGAAAATTCGACGGATAGACAATCAAGCCCGATGCGGGTTCAGACACTCGCAACAGCGTCATCGGACGATTCTCTCTTTTCGTGCTGTCATCGAATCGGGAGAGCAAAATACTCAGCGGAGGAGCGTCTTCCGGCATCGTCAGATAACCTGATCCGGAACTTGTGACAAATGGCGCCGTGTTTGTCGAGTTGACGCCAAGATTGAATGTTGATGTACTTTGTTTGGACTGATCAGATGGATCTTTGAGCGTCAGTGAAATAGTCACCGGATTCGCCTGCGCATATTTTGTTTTGATACTCAGACCGCATTCAGTTGATTTACCGCCGGTCAATGTAATATCACCCCAAACTTTTGCGTCGCCCGCGCTGACCGGCGGGCTCACCGCTACAGCAGACTGATTGTTGCTTGCGGGTATTATATCTTCACACTGAACGGGATCATCAAAATCAAAAATCCGAAAGCTGATGGGTCCGATGACGCTGTACTCATCAGCAGTTTGGTCGCCAATCTGCATAATCAGCGGAACGTTGTTGGGACGGAGAACGGTTTGCACCGGAGCAACAACCTGAACGGGTGCAGGCGTCGGGCGCGGAGTCGGGCTCGATACTGACGTTGTCGGTACAGGTGTTGCCTCGGTTTTAGGTGTCTCTTCAGTTACGGGATCCGTAACTGCTTCTGTGGCAATTTCGTCGTCTTCAAGCGGCGGCGCAGAACGAAAACATCCGCTCATGCTGCAAAGAAAAAGCACAAGCAAAAAAAATCTCACAGTTTTTAATGCATTAATTTCCATTAACCCTGCCGTTTCACAGGAATTAATCGGAAAATTAAAAGTAATTTTCACCTCGCGGGAAAATAACTGACTGAAAGATGACCCGTAGCGCAAAAATTATCCGGACACTGCAATTAGTGCACAGGCCCGTTCTTCGGGATTTGACGCAGTTCAAATTCATTTGGCAATTACCGAAACGACTTGAAGGCTGGAGTAAACAACCGAGATGCGCAGAAGAAAAAGTAAAACACACCCGCAAAATCACAATGTATGGATCAGGGTGATCGTTTTATGCATTTTTTCAATCTGTGCGCCGGCAAAGTCACTTGCCTCCGAAGGTGATTTCTCGATCGTCCAGAGAGGTGGAACATCAATTAACAAGGGTAATCTATCGAGGGATTCACGATATCCGACCTACTCCCTCGGATTTATGCATTCTTTTTATACGAATCTGGGCAAGTCAGGCTTGGAACTGTCAAACTTGATCACCCTTAGCCATTCAACTTTTTACACACTCAAAACACCGGACATGAAGTTTCCGGTTCTTGCAAAAGCACCGTATCAGTTATTCGAACCCGCATTCCTGTACAATGCTTGCCTGTTTGTTTATACGCGGTTTCGACCCTGTGTTGCCGGCGGTATGTCTGCAATTTATCTCCGCCACGATGCGCAAAATTACAAAATGTACTCAGCCTTTCCCTTGCAGGTCCGACTTCAGCTTGTCGGTCCTTCAGGTATCTTTGTGGAAGGGGGAGCCTCATACAGAAAATTCTCCGCCCGCAGATCCGGTGAATTATCATGGAGTCAGGACCTAACTGCATTTTTTGGGCTGGGCGTGCTTTTCATGAGCCAGTTCTGAAAAGTTCCGATGTCCTGAACCCGTCACGTTCGGCTTCCCACGGGAAGTACCGCGATAGTGCCGCAGTCAAATCAGTCGGCTGATAACAAATCACCATTATCAATGCATCCATAGCTTCAGCAACGGCGGACACGAGTACGAGTCAACCGGATGCTGAACGGCGAACAGGTCGCGTTCTTCGGTCAATTGCCTTTTCGCGCTTACACCAAAAGATAATCAGGTTAAATACAGAACACGCATAGAAATACAGTCTCAATCAGAAGATTTTCTCAGTCACCGCTTGACCTCCCTGAATACGGGTTCATGATTCAATCGGGCGGTCCATTGCTGGAGGAATCATGTCGGAAAACCATATTGAGGCCCGCAATTTGCGGAAAAACTACAAGGACGTTCTGGCTGTCGACGACGTCAGCTTCGCCGTCAGCAAGGGCGAATGTTTCGGACTTCTCGGACCCAACGGAGCCGGAAAAACAACAACTATAGAAATGATGGAAGGAATTACTCCGCCGACATCAGGTCAGGTTTTTTTCAATTCACAACCACTGACACGCTCGCTGCAAAGCCGGATAGGAATTCAATTCCAGAGCACATCTCTGCAGGATTTTTTGACTGTCCGCGAATGCCTCGAACTGTTTGGGTCGATGTACAGCAACTCACGGAGCGTTGAGGACCTTGTGCGTCTTTGTGCACTCGAGGATTTTCTTGATCGCGATAACCGAAAATTATCCGGAGGACAGCGGCAACGTTTGATGCTGGCATTGGCCCTCGTCAATGAACCTGAAATTGTTTTTCTCGATGAACCCACCACCGGACTCGACCCGCAGGCACGGCGAAATTTGTGGTCACTCGTCGAAAAAATAAAAAGTGAAGGGAAAAGCATCGTTCTGACGACACATTACATGGAAGAGGCATTCATGCTGTGCGACCAAATCGCAATCATGGACAAAGGAAAAATCATCGCAAGAGGTGCTCCAAAAGTTCTTCTGAAACAATATTTTGAAGGACAATATATCGAAGTTCCTGAAGAAGACCTGATGGGAGAGGCGCCCGAGAGTCTTGGCTTTAAGTTTCACCGCAGAAGTACAAACATCGAATTTCACGTACCTGACGTGCGAACCGCCTTGGGATCTATGATTGAAAAAAATATCAGCCTGAATAGAATGTCCGTCCGGAGCGCGAGTCTGGAGGACCTGTTTCTGCATCTTACCGGCAAGGGGCTTCGCGAATGAAGAAATTTACGGCGCTGCTTATAGCAAGAAATAAAGAATTTGTTCGCGACAGAGGCTCGATGGCATGGAGCCTTCTTTTTCCGTTTCTCATCATTATCGGTTTTTCTTTTGCATTTTCCGGACAAAATCAGGACATTTTTAAAGTCGCTGTTCACAGCACACAATCGGCCGCAGTTACCGCACAAGAACTTTCGCGTGATTTCATGCAGACAAAATTTATCAATTTCATTGATACTCAGGAACTGAAGCCGGCCATCGAAAAACTTCAGCGCCATCAATACGACATGGTCATCAGTCTTGGCTCAAATCCAAAATACTGGATCAATGCAAGCTCTCCCAAAGGGTATCTGCTTGAGAAAATCATAAAGGTACAAGACTCACAGGGAAAGACTGCATTCAGCAAAGAGCAGGTCAGCGGCCGCGAAATTCGCTACGTCGACTGGCTCATTGCCGGCCTTCTGGGAATGAATGTGATGTTCGGCTCACTTTTTGGTGTAGGCTACGTGATCGTTCGCTATCGCAAATCCGGAGTTCTTCGCCGCCTGAAGGCGACTCCGGTTTCGGCTTTCGAGTTTCTTTCGGCTCAGGTTGTCAGCCGTCTTCTGTTAATGATCACGGCGTGTGCCATCGTCCTCGCAGGCTGCCGTTTTTTGGTTGATCTGAAAGTTGCAGGTTCATATCTGGACCTTTTCACTGTGCTGCTGGTCGGCGCGCTTTGCATGATTTCACTCGCTCTGGTCGTAGCTTCACGGATTTCCAGTGAAGAATTCGCCGGCGGCCTTCTCAATGTTCTGACGTGGCCGATGATGCTGTTTTCAGGAGTGTGGTTTTCAATGGAAGGAGCAAATCCGCTGCTGCAGCAGTTCTCAAGAATTCTTCCGTTGACTCATCTGGTAGACGCTTCACGGCTTATTATTACGGAAGGAGCCGGTTTGACTCAGGTCAGCGGACATCTGTTTTTAATGTTGGTCCTGACCGCAGTATTTATGCTTATCAGTTCACTGTTGTTCCGCTGGGAGTAAAAATTTGTGACGAAAATAGTCATCAATTCTGACCTTTTCATTCGCTCCGTGAGTCTGGAAGATGCTCCGCATCTTTTTCAGCTGATTGAAACCAACCGGACCCGCCTTCGTGAGTGGCTCGGATGGCTGGACAAAACCCGCGAACTGAGTGACTCGGCAGGCTTCATCAAATTTGCCATGGAGACAGAACGCTCCAACGGTGCGTTAACTGCCGGCATCCATTTTCAGGGCCGGCTCGCAGGTCTTGTCTCGTTCCATCCGATTGACCGAACTTCCGCATCTGCAAGCGTAGGCTACTGGGTAGGTTTGAGTGCTTCAGGAAAAGGTATCGTGACACTGTCGGTCGAAGCTCTGGTGAACCACGGTTTCAACCATCTCGATCTGGAAACAATTTATATCAAATGCGCAACCGGCAATAAGTCGAGCTTTGCGATTCCCGAACGGTTAGGCTTCAAATTTGAAAAGACTGTTCCGAATGCAGAGTGTCTCTACGGGCGATACGTCGATCATCGAGTCTATAAAATATCAAAATCCGAATGGATTGAGAGACCGAAAAGCTAATTGAACGTCCCGCGGTTTAAATAAAAAAAATCCCCGAGGACTTTCATCCTCGGGGATTCGAAATAAAAAGGCTGCACCGAGCTACTCTCCCACAGTTAAAACTGCAGTACCATTGCCG
>RFOM01000087.1 GCA_009926615.1 Pseudomonadota bacterium | reverse complement strand
AACCGGCAGCTGCCGGTTTTTTTATTTCCATTAGGTTTTCGGGCAACTTTTATCAGCGCTGAAGACCAATTGTCTTCGCAAACTCGGATATCTCCGAGACACTCTGAACCAATGGGTCGCTGCTGTTTTTCAGAGCACCCAGATAAGACCAGTACATAACGTCCCACTCAACACCACACTGTCTCTGCTGCCCGTATGCCCTGCGACCGTTGCGCACGTGTTGGGCCACGGTCCAAGCCTTGCCGGCGGTCGTACAGGGGTTGGAACCGGAGGCGAGATAAGTGCAGTTCTCTTCGCGGGCAAGAGTCCACCACCAAAGAGTCGAAGCCCAATCAGGTCCGCCTTTCATCCCCCAGAACCCAAGCCCTCGGCCCTTTTGATCCTGCGCCCACGAATACCAGTCACCATATACAAGGACCTGAAACACGCCGGTGCAGGTTGCACTGCCGCAATAGCCCGCACGGTAAATATCACTGCCCCACTTTCTTTTGCCGACCTCTGCCCACGGAAAACCGCCCAAGTGTGTCTGATAGGTTTCATAATCTGCAATGGTTGCAAAAAAGGCCAAAGGATGAACATTACCGGCCACCATGTTGCGCAACATAGTCACGATTTTCCGGCCTGCCAGAATCGCAGATGAATTACCTTGAGTGCCCGATTCAAAAGCCTCATGACGGGAAATCAGCTCTTTTAAAATCGGCAGCGAGACTTTGACGAAATCAGGCATTGCAGTTTTGCGCCGCAATTCCTGAGCCGCTCCGTTGGTCGGACAACCGGTTGTCGATGTATCCGAATCCTTCGGCTGAACCGGTTTGCAGGCCGACAAACCGAAGACAAAAATTAGTAAAAGAATTGGTTTCAGCAATTTCATTCGGGCATTCCTCGAGTCGGTCAACGTCACAAAAATCATCCTATCCCGCCACGGTCAGGAGTCGGATATTCGACTCTTGACGCAGCCGGCATGTTCTTTAAAATTGACGCGATTTCAGATACTTGAATTATTTTCGAGCGAAAAGTTTTTTGAGGGGGTCCACAATGAACGCGGCAGCTCAGGAAGAAAAAACCGAAAGGTCGGACAAATGGGATGTCATCTTCGGTCTGGTGCTTTCAATTTTTGCGGCAATTCTGGCCATCAATGAATTGGGAGCGGGAAAGTTCGGCGACGATGAGCTTCAGCTCGGCAATGAAAAAACCAAGGCCTACATGTGGTATCAGAGCAAAAGCATCAAAGAGAGTTTGACCAAAGGGCAGTACGACCTGATTGACGTTCTCGGCCAGTCCGGCGCGATCTCTGCGGACAAAGCGGCGGCAATGAGCACTCTCAAAGACAAACTCAAAGCCGACGTCAGTCGCTACAAAAAAGAAAAGGACGAAATTCTTAAAGGCTCGAAAGCCGTCGGTCCCGAAAATTACGCTCAGGATGTGGACGGAAAAATGGGAGTCGTCACGGGTGCCAAAGAACTCGAAGAACGTCAGGAAAAACTTGGCGAATCCGGAGATAAATTCGACATCGCGACCTTGTTTCTGCAGATAAGCCTTGTGCTTGGTGCAATTGGATTGATTGCAAAAAGTCCGAAGGTGCGCCTGTATTTTTTGACCGGACTTGTTTCACTGGGAATCATCGGTTCCGTGTTTTGCGTCTGGGCTTACCGGCTTGCCTTTGCGGCCGGATGAAAGACTGCAGCCAATGCCAAAAGACACGCGATAACAAGCCCTGCGCGCGAACCTTCAATGAGTTCAAACGTCACAGATTCAGCCACCCGTTGCCCGTGTGAACTGAACTCATAAGAGAAGCGCACAAAATTCCAGCCGGCGTGAAATCCCCACGCTCCGAGAAGATGTCCCTGCCGCAAAAACAATCGGGTTCCCGATGTGCCGAGCAAGAAGAGTGCAAGAAGCGGTGACCAAGACAAATAAACTCCCTCGGCCGCGCGGTAATTGATCAGATGCGCCAGCGAAAAAACGCAGCCTGAAAGCACAATGACCGCACTCGGGCGGCTCAGGACTTTTGCCGGCAAATGGCCGGTCAAATACGTTCGAAACAAAACCTCTTCGGCAAATGACTGCATCAGAACCGTGACAAGAATCAGCAGCCATCCGGATTGCCAGCGCACACTCACAGCCTTTGCTCCGGACTGCCCCAACACCACAACACACCAGACCAATATCGAAGATGCTGCAAACAGACCGGCAAACCACAGAACTGACGATTGAGTGAATTTAAGACCTGTAAAGGCTTTCCACTGCCGGCCGGCAACAAAATAAGCAAGACCAATCAGCACCGCACACGACAACAGCGAGGCCCACACTGCCGGAAGTACAAATCCGAGCAGCGGTGTTGCAAAAGACAATAAATAGCAGAAAAATAATTTTGTCCGCGAATACTCAGAGACAGGCACCAACAGACTCCCCGACTGAAAGGCAAAAACCACCGGTGAACGCTGATCGTCCAAATCCTTCGGCATTCATCAAACCATCAGCGTGGATTTTTGTCTGCAGTGTGATCATTCCGCTGACGATTCTTTTTTTAAGCCCCAAATTTTTTAATTTGATACACGACGATGTTCGGGCATTTCCTGTACCCGAAAAACTGCTGATCGTATTTGCTCACACCGACGATGAAGTAACCAATTCCGGTTTGATTCGCCATTGGGCCAATCTGGGCACAGAAATAAAGATTCTCACTCTGACCGACGGCTCGGCCAATCCGGATTCAG
This sequence comes from Pseudomonadota bacterium, assembly GCA_009926615.1. Taxonomy (GTDB): domain Bacteria; phylum Bdellovibrionota_B; class Oligoflexia; order Silvanigrellales; family Silvanigrellaceae; genus RFOM01. The sequence goes on along the minus strand of RFOM01000087.1, from coordinate 10,065 downwards.
ACCTGAAGACCTGCAAGCCCGCTGAGAACATAACGGGCTGCAGAATGCGGGAACTCTCGGAATCGGCGCGGACTCTCGGCATTCGGCACATCAGAACGCCCCTCCTGCCCGATTCCAAACTGTTGCAGGCACTGCCGCAGGCAACTCAAATTGTCATGGAAGAATTAGCGAATTTCAGACCCGATGCTGTCATGACCATGGAACCTTCAGGTCTCAACGGACTTGCCGACCATCGTGCTGCGTTTTTGTCCGTCGCTGCCGCTGCTGCGCAATCGACTATCAAATTCAGAGCTTTTCTCTCTGCGCTCCCCCCGCCCTTTGAATGGTTTCTTCCGAGCCGGATACCGGGCAACCGTCAGACGAGTGTCAAGACTTTCACAACGGATGAGCTTCTGAGAGGTGCCAAAGCCGCAGTTGCAAATGCTCATCAGAGCCAAAGCAAAACGATTCGCGGGCTCACGCTGGGACTTGGTGCGGACAAACTCTTCACGTGGATTAATTTTGAGACATACGGAATTTTTGATTCAAAAGAACTTTCAGATCTTGTCCCAAAGAACAATTAAGCAATGACAATACCGCAGGAATACGACGTTACTTGCAGGTTGTCAGCGCCGCATTCTTTGACAATGCAGCGTTGTTTGCATCGGAAGATTCCTCTTCCCCGACATATTCAGGCAGAGGCCTGATTGAAGCACCGCCCGAAGTCTCTTTGCCGTCAACTGTCGACACAACACCGACCGGCAGCCCCGTCACAACCAGAAGTGATCCTGAATCCCCCGGCTGAAAGCCCAAGGACAAAGGCTTTGCCGTTCTCGAATAAGGAATCAAAATAGACTTATCCTTAAATAGAAGGCCGGCAAGAACATTGTCAGGATTGAGTTGCGGATTGACCTGAATCACTCTCGCCAGAACAAAATACAGAGGACCGGATTCTCCCACCGTCGGAGGCGGAACTTCAGTCGGCACTTTGTATCCGGGGCGCAGAACATTTGTTGAAACCGAAGTTTCCGGCCACAAATGAGCCGCATTTTTGATCTCCGAATTAACCTTCAAAATCCATTTCAGGTTGTACGTATCCAAATCCGCGGGATCAGGTTCGCGATAAACATGATCGTGCAACGCTGTCGGAAAATTTCTGACAGAACCGGCGGCATCATTCTTGACCCACGTCTTGTAGGCGTCGATTGCAGGCTTGAAGTAATCACGAAAACTCTGGGCACAAATCCCCGACAGGTCGCCCGTAGCGCACTGACTCACCTTTTCGGCAAGTGCAGACTGACTTTCGTATGTTCTGAAAGTGGTCATAGCGGCGACACGTTTTCGCCACGATTTAAGAAAAAATTTGAATCCCTTTTGCAACACGCCGACGTCCGGAATTTTTGCTTCTGCCATCTTAATCCGGTCGGCATCTTCCTTCTTCAGGTCGGCTGCCATGCGGGTGAGCGCTTCGGTAATCTCTGCGTCTCCTGTACCCGAAAGCTGAACACGCGCCCGCACCTGCGCAAGATCGGAAGTTGTGCTGCAAACAGTCGTCTTTGAAGGATTTGCGGCAACGTAAGCTGCCGTGTCGGCAATACAGGTTGACCCGCCGCGTTCAATCAGCGGCGCTCCGTTGTGCAGGACAGAAACGCGTTTTGCAGATTCTTTGAATGCATTCAAATCATCCTGCGCGCCGGTATCGCCGGCATTGTTCGCAGCAGCACGTTCCTGAAAGAGCTTTAGTCCCTCTTTGTACTTTTCAAGACTCTCCAGCAAAATATTGAATCTCAGGAATTTTCTTCGTTTGGGATCGAAAAGTTGTAACTCCGCTCCCTGAGCTGATGAAAAATTTAAACAGTGATCGGCAGTCCAAAAAGCAATTTCCAGCGGATCTGCGGTCTGGCCGTCGGCAACAGGCAGATAATCCATCAGCATGGTACAACGCGAGCGGGCGGAAGTATCGGGAGAGTCAGGATTCTCGAGCAAATCAAAAAGCCCGCCCCATGATGTTTTTTGTTTGTTGGACTGTATTTCTTTTTTTAATGACTCACTTGTTGTGATCACCGACTTGACGGTTGAACACGTCGGCCTGCCCGACTGTGCAGAGCAACCGGCCATAAAAAATAAAGATAAATATAAACGCTGCCTTCTCATAAGGGCAATATCGGTAATTTCAGGAAAATATTAACAAATAAATAAATTTGAAAAAACCGTCAGTTATTTCAGGGACTGATGGACATCCCGCACCGCCCGTCCGGAAGGGTCGGCCATGTTGGCGAAGGCCTTATCCCATTTGATGGCGGTCGGTGTACTGCAAGCCACGCTTGGACCGTCGGGAATCAGCCGTACGGCAGCCGGATTTTTGAAGTGAGTTTCAAATACGCTTCTGTACCAATAACCCTCTTTTGTGTTCGGCGTCTTTTCAGGAAACTTGTGGCGTGCATTCTGCAACATTGTGTCGGTAATCTCGGCTTCGGCATAGGCCTTGAGAGAATCTATCCAGCTGTATCCTACGCCGTCGGAAAACTGTTCTTTTTGCCGCCAAAGGATTTCATCAGGAATCAAACCCCGAAAGGCATCTCGCAAAATAAATTTTTCGATCTTGCCGCCGCCGCACATTTTGTCTTCGGTCCGGATACTCATTGCAGTATCCAGAAATTCTTTGTCCAAAAACGGAACCCGTGCCTCAATTCCCCACGCCGACATCGCCTTATTGGCTCTCAGGCAGTCATACTTGTGAAGCATCGATAATTTGCGCAGCAATTCCTCATGAAATTCCTGAGCATCGGGAGCTTTGTGAAAGTACAGATAACCGCCGAAAACTTCGTCGGCGCCTTCACCCGAAAGAATCATTTTAATTCCCATGGCACGAATCTTTCGCGCCATCAGATACATCGGAGTTGCGGCACGAATCGTGGTGATGTCGAAGGTTTCCAGATGATAAATAACATCCGTAATCGCATCGAGACCTTCCTGCACGGTAAAATTGATCTCGTGATGTGTGGAGCCGATATGGTCGGCCACTTTTCTGGCCATCTTCAAATCCGGCGAATCCTTGAGTCCCACGGAAAAGGAGTGAAGCTGCGGCCACCACGCAGGTTCTTTTCCTTCGCTCTCAACACGTCTTCCGCTCATCCGCGCGGCAAGCGCCGAAACCAGAGAAGAATCAACTCCTCCCGAAATTAAAACCCCGTAGGGCACGTCGCACATCAATTGCCGTCTGACGGCTGCTTCAAGAGCACCTGCCAAAGAGGACTCTGCAACCGGCACCGAGGGCAGCAGATCTGTGCGGTTCCATGCAGGTTTGTAGTACTGCACAAACTTTTTGTCTTTGCCGGAGTAGTAATGCCCCGGCGGGAATTCCTCTACAACTTTGCACACATCAGCAATGGCTTTGAGTTCAGAGGAAACGTAAAGAGTGCCGTTTTGATCCCACCCCATGTACAGCGGAACAATTCCGATGTGGTCACGTGCAACAAGGTAGGTACGCTTGGCTTTGTCGTACAGAACAAATGCAAAAATCCCGTTAATTTTGTCCAAAAATTCAGGACCGTATTCATCATAAAGATACAAAAGCACTTCACAGTCGGACTTGGTCTGAAAATCATGTTGCCTGCGCAATTCCTGATCACGCAGTTCGACGTGATTGTAGATTTCCCCGTTGACCGCGAGTACTGCGCCCGTTTTAGTATCTACCAAGGGCTGAGCACCGCTCATGACATCGACGATGGCCAGTCTTTCGTGACACAAAATTGCAAAGTCGTCAGAATAGACACCGCTCCAGTCCGGACCTCTGTGCCGAAGCTTTTTAGCCAGTGCGAGTGCATCTTTTCTCAATTGCCGCGGTTCCGAAGCAAGGTCCAACAAAGTTAAAATGCCGCACATAGGCCGACTCCCGTACGAAGTAGTCAAAAACAACCGACACCACAGTATATTTTCACGGTGTCCGATGACCACCGGCAGGGAACTGACATTTGCAAATTATTTTGCACCGCATGTGTTACTCCATTTTATAATACTATAATCATTGTAGTTTTATGAAATTCAAGTTTGCTTAATTTTTATCCGATTAGCATTCAAAGATACGTTCTCTGTCACACGGGAAGACTTTTGAAATGAAGGATGAACATAAATCACTACTGAAACAGGTCTGCCAGCATGTAAAGCCGAGCCTTTACCTCGACTATGCGGGATTTCTCGAAGACGCGTTTCAGTGGATCAAGAGCCGCAGTAAAGGTTACTCATACCTGACGTTCGCGGAAGATCTTGGCTTCTCCAAAACAAACGTCGTTCACCTGATGATCCGCGGAAAACGCCGGCTGAGTCCCAAAGGAGTGGACCGGATCACCGACGCGCTCAACATCAAAGGCGGTGAGCGGCTGTATTTGGAAACGCTCGTCCGATATCAGAACGCGAGGCTTTCCACCGATCGTGAATTGCTTTTCAGCCGGCTTATGGACATTAAAGCCCGCGGCCTTTCATCCTCAATCGAACAGCATCAGCTTGAATACTACACAGAGTGGTTTCATCCGGTCATTCGTGAGCTGGTTGGCATGGAGGGCTTTAACCCCGATCCGCACTGGATCGTCAAACACATCGAACCGCGTGTCCTGCCCGAACAGGCACGAAAAAGTATGCATCTGCTGCAGGAACTGAACCTCATAAGACTCAATCCGGAAACCGGTAAATTTGAACTCACTTCACAGCATTTGAGCACAGGAGACGAAATCGCCAGTCACGCCGTTGTGCGCTACCACCAGCGGACAATCGAAATCGGACGCGAGTCCGTTATGAATTTTGATCATACGGAACGCAATGTCAGCGCCGTCACAATCTCCATATCAGAAGATATGTTTGAAAAAATCTCAGAAGAAATATCCGCATTCAGAAAAAGGATTCTTGAACTTTCAGAGCAGGACAAGGCACCGGACAGAGTCTATCAGATGAACATCCAACTCTTCCCTTTCACCCGTCGTCCGAAGGATAAGCCATAATGAATATGCATTTTACAGCCAAAAAACTGCAATTCCGTGCGGCTTTGAGCTTTATCCTGTGCGCGTTGACCGGCGGAATTCTCTCCGTCGTGGCGTCGTGCGGAACCGAAACCGGAAATCCGATTATCAAACGCCCCACAACTCCGCGCAATGTTGCTCAGGACACGATTGAATCCGAACTTGTCGACCTGTCTGAAACCCTCACCGACTCGGGCGACGAAGACAGTTTGAATCTTGCGTCTGCAAGCCGTCTGCTGTCCCTGACTTCCGATTCAGACGACGACAGACTTGGACTTTCAGAGAGCAAAACATGCACGTCAGACGGAACGTCAGTCAAAACCAGCCACGTAAAGAACAGAGAGAGCAGCAGACAATTTAAGAAGAAGAAAATCACGGTCTCGCTGTCACACTCACGAAAAATCGACACCGAATGGACTTCGCCGTCAGGAGCGGTCAAGTGCACAGACGGCGTGCTCAAAAAGACCTTGCGGGGTCTTAAAGGAACCACAGAATTAAAGACCGGAAAAGTAAAACGCTCGCTGAGCCGCACGGGCTCCGGAGAATCCGGCACGAGTCAGGAATATTCGAGCGCGTCCTTTGAATCTGCTGGAAGCTGGACAACCGGCTACAGCGACATCACGATTGATGCGGACTCATTTACCGTGCAAAAAACAATCGAATGGAATCTCAAAAAATCAGTGTTTATTTCGTCCGGTGAGGGTGAATCATCTTCCGAGGCATCCTCGTCAACACTCGAAGGCTCACCGCTTCAGGTCAAAATTAAACGCTCACGTCCTAAGGCAACGATTATTTCGAAAACCATTGAGAGCGGCTCCACCAAAACAGTACGGCCTGACGGCAGTATCGTTGAAATAACATTCAGTCAGCTGGTATTTCGAAATTCAGATGACTGTTACCCCGCATCAGGCAAGTTGAGCGGAAAAATCACCCCTGCACCCGCAAGCGGATTGAGTCAGGATTCATTCGAAATTGATTTTTCCGACGTCAGCGAAGAAGTTCCGCAGATTGTTTTTGCGGACCAGAAAAAAATTCCGCTGAGCGGAGCCTGTTCGGCTAATGAATAGGATAATAATAAAACGAAAAAACCGCCTGACTTAGCGTCTGGCGGTTTTTTCGTTTGGTACAAGTATCGTCTGAATCTTAGCGACGAGGACCTGCGCCGAAGCCACGAGGACCGCGGTCACCGAAATCACGACGAGGACGTTCGCCGCGCTCTGGCTGAGGACGAGCCTCATTTACAGTCATCGAACGACCGCCCCATTGAGCGCCATTCCACTTGGAAATAGCTTCCTGAGCCTGATCATCCGTACCCATTTCGACGAAAGCAAATCCCTTGCTCCGGCCTGTTTCCCGATCGGTTACGATGCGAACCGACTCAACTTGACCACATTCAGAAAACGCTTGTGCAAGCGCATCTTCAGTAGCGGAATAAGGAATATTACCAACGTACAACTTCTTACCCATGACTTCTCCTTAAAACACCTCAGCCGCTTGGAAGAAGACCTGAACGTAAGAAAGCTTCACCCCAAGAGCGCGGCGAACCTAGCATGGGGCGGTGAATCAGCCAAGACATTTCTTCGTAATTTTTTTACCAGACAGGAAGTGTCTCTCCCAAGAGCCCAATGAGCTGCCCATCACCAAATGAAATCATAGGGTTAAGGGATTCCAAAGAAGCCGATGAATGGCGTCCTTCAATCACAATGGCTATTTCCTGCGGCGATAATTGCTTCCGGAACTCTATGGCCCACTGCAACAGAAGGCGGGCGAGCAGGTCGGAGCCTATCTTGTTGGCCCCGAATCCGGCCGGAAAAAAAGTTTCAAAGAACTGTGACTTGGCTTCCGAGGTTGCGCTGGCCCGTGCGGTCCGCAAACGGGCAATGAACTCATTCGCCAAGTAGTGACAGTAAAAACTGCCCCACTGATTTGCAATTGTGCGACAGTCGGCTTCCGAGGGAGTGCCGGAGATTCCGGACGGCATTCCCGCGGGGAAGACCAAAAACGGCAATCCGAATGTGTTGTCGAAAGATTGCGAGACGGCGGCAGCACTCCTCCAGATGAGCGCTTCGTGATTAAGATTCCGATCAAAAAACTTGTCGAGGAGCGACGGCGCGAACGCCAAAACTATCCGGCCTCTGAAACGACCGCCGGCTTCTGCACCATAAAATTTTTCCAAACCGAGCGACGCTGCTGCCGGACCCAAAATATTGTGAGCCTGAATATAAAAATTGCTCAGATGCGGTTGACCGGCAGTTCTCGAATCAATTTCCTGTGCGTACCAGTAAACGGACTGTTCACCTGTTTGCGAGAGAACATCACTCATAAAACCGCTGCTGCGCTCGCGACTTTCATTGACCAGCCCGAATTGTGTCCCCTGCCTGAAAGACCAGCGGCTCAATTGACCGGAAAGCCCCTCCGGAGAATCGGCCCGCATCAATTGATATTTGTCCCGCTGCCACGATTCGGAAACAGCGAAAGACAATTTAGACCCGAATTTAACATCAAACCGGCTTTCGCTGATTTCGGAACGGGAGTCGGCCCCGACGATACGGATGACTGAAGGATTTGCCTTTGATGACTGAGAGCGGGCCATACGCTCGGCGAGCACCAGATTATGCAAAGGTTTGCCCGCCTGAATATATTTCGCCGTATCTGCCCGCGACGAAACGAGCATGGCACCGCCGGAAACTGCCTGCAGGCAAGCCTCAAGTGCATTTTCATCTCTGAGGTCGAAAAGGTAATCCGCATAAAACTGCTGAAGTCCGCGGCGCGACTCGCTCCAAGTGATCCCTGCATCAAAACGAATTTCCTGATCGCTGAACTCCTTAAGACTCTCGGCCGTCTTTCTGATTCTCGCTGCCAGACGCGGATTTACCTTTGTAACGGCGCTGTTCATTCTCGAAATTGCCTGCTGCTGAATGTATTCCGGTGTGACATTGATTTTGCCCGAAAGTTCAACCAGTCCGTCGGGACGTTTTTGAGCTTCATTTTCGAATTTTCCCCCGTCTGAATGTTCTGAATTTCCGGTTCCCTTCAGAACACTTGCGCCGGTCAGGCGTTTCAGTGTTTCGGGCAGACGTAATTTTTCGCCGCGACTGATTTTTATGTTTACCGCTTTTTTTATTTCACCAATCTGCTGCAATTTTGAAACGGGAATCAGTGACATTTGAGTCGAAAAAACGGCGTCCGCGCCCGCACGGAGACTGAGTGATTTTTCGTTCATCTGAAAAAAACGCACCCTGAGCTGATGCTGTGAGGCCTTGAGTATGTGCATTTCGAACCGGCCCGAAGCAATCAAATTGGCTTTGATTCCATTTTGCGCTTCGCCTGAAAGACTGCTCCCTATCAAACTGTCAAAGACACGGCCTGCTGTGTAGGATTTTCTGATGAAGCTTCCGTCGATCGCCGTCATCAGCTGCCCCTCAACGGGCATGACAATCAAATCACCGGTTCGCATTTTTTTGATATTTTCGGATGTGACCGGCAATTCGGCCAGTGAATACTGCGGGATTTTTTTTTCCTCTGATTCGGATGCAAACCGGCGAAAAGCCTTAATCACGGAATTTGATGACAGTGAAAGCTGAAGACCGAGAAGTGAACCTGCAGTTTTGAGGACCGACGGCGGCAAAGGACGGTTAATTTTTATTGTATCCAAACGCATTCTACTGTTGTCGGACGATGCGCCGCCGGATGTCTGTGAAGTCAGATTCAGCAATGATGAGTATTCACTCTTGGACGCACTCATCGAAAGATCACTGGACATGGACTGTGCGATGCCGCCTTCCTGAAGCAAAATCGCAAGATCGGTGTACCTGCTCTTGTCTGACAAATCAGCTTCCAAGGACACCGTCCGCACGGCATCTTTGGGTTCGTTCTCAAGATTTTCCAGACTGAGAACATTTCCTGAGTCTGACTCGGGTCTGTTTTTGCACGCAACAGAACCGGCCTGAATGAGCGCAATCAGAAAAAGGACAGTGCACAGACATTGAGACACGGCGTGCTGATTTCCTTTCCCGAAAGAGAATTTTTTTGAGCGTTGCAAATTCATTCCGGCAAACCTAAAAAGACAAAATCAGTCCTCCAAAAACGAACACAGTCAGCGGTCTCAAAGGCACCGGTTCATTGTCGGGAGGGAATGCAAACGTCCCGTTGAGAACTGTGAATTGCCCGCCTGCGTTGACGGTTATCGCCGACCCAAGATTAAAGCCTGCAGCCGCCTCTCCCCCGAACCGTTTATATTTCAGGACTGCTTCACGGCTTTCCGTGGAAGATTTTATCGACAGCTTTGCATTCAACGGCAGACTGAATGTTCCGGAAAGCCTGCAATAAAGGCGCTTGCTGATACACTTTGATGCAACAAGCGCGGGCTGCAGCACAACTTCGGTCATCTTTGCGCTGACGGAATAATCATCGTTGTTTGAAAGCACCGTTTTTCCGGCCGGTGATGCTGTAAGCCCCGAAACTCCAAACTCAAGTCCGATTGAATCGGTCAAGTAATAGCGCAAGAGACCGCCTCCCATAAACCCGATTCCGCTCAGACCGGAGACGTCGGAGGGCAACGTCGTTGCATCTCCTTCCGCTGCTCCCTCAACCGTCGGTGTAAATTTCTGTTTGACGGAAAACAGCCCTGCGTTCGCAGCGAAACCGAAAGCAAATTTGCTTCTTCCTGAAGAATTTGTTTCGTTCGTCGTAAAAGCACCTCTTGTTTTGGAACAGACTCCGTCACGGCCGCGCATGGAGAGAGTGGCTTTCGATTTGCTTTTTTTCCGAACCTTGAGAACGACTGTTTTTCCTGAATCGGTTTTGGCCTGAAAACTTTCGCCCGCAACCAGACCATCCGCAGGTGTCACAAGAAAAATGCATTTTTTCTGTTTCAGTATTTCATAAGTGGCCGCTGATGCGCGCTTGCCGGATAAAAGGCAGCACAAAGTTGTGAATACCAATATAAAAACGCGAACTGCGATCGCGGGTCGCGCATGTCCGCCGCTTCGAAAAGTCAAAGAATGAATCGATGTTGCGGACAAGCCGACACCTCGCACTATACCTGTCGGGGTATCGGACCATGCGAACGTAA
>RFOM01000086.1 GCA_009926615.1 Pseudomonadota bacterium | reverse complement strand
TGCAGATAGTAGGGTTTGACGCCGTTGCGATACAGGCCGCGGAAAAGTTGTTCGAGCGCTTCCTGTGAATCATTCACGCCCTTGAGCAAAACCGACTGCGCTGCCAGCGGAATTCCCGCCTTCCGAAGGCGGGCGATGGCTTCGAGTGCGGCCGGAGTCAGTTCCGAAGCGCTGTTGCAGTGTATGACGATCCACGGAAGTTTGCGCATCTGCGCCAAGCGTTCACACAAAGCGGGTGTGATTCGTTCCGGAAGAACAAGCGGAATGCGGGTGTGAACACGGATTGACTCAAGGTGATCAATTTCATCTGCACGAGCGAGATGTTGCTCAAGGCGTGCGTCGGTGATCACCAGCGGATCGCCGCCCGTAAAAATCAGTTCTTTGATCTGCGGATTTTTTTCAACGTAGTCGTACGCGCCCCGCAATGCCTCGAAGCTCAAATTTTCTTCGCTGTGCGAAACCTTGTGCCGGCGGAAACAGAAGCGGCAGTACACGGCACACTGATACGTAATTTTAATCAGAGCCCTGTCCGGATATCTGTGGGTCAGTCCTGCGACCGGCGAGTAAATTTCATCGCCTATCGGGTCTGCAAGTTCCTCGGCAGCAACGGCGGCTTCTGCAAGTGAGGGAATGACCTGCGCGGCAAGGCTGTTGTCGCCATTTTGAATTCCGTCATGAAACGCAGCGGGCACGCGGATATCCAAAGCCGATTGTGCTGTCTGAAATTCGGGCCGATCGGCAGGCGCATCGAGCCAGCCGCGCTCTTCAAGTTGTTCGAGTGTCACCAGTCCGCGGCGGAGTTGATGACCCCAGAGTTGTGCCTGTTCTGTTGAACCCGACGAAGACTTCATGAGTTTTCAGATTTTAAAGGAATCAGCCAGTGTGTTCAGACGCGCTGTGTTGGTTGTGCTCGCCTGACGCACTTCCAGAAAGCTGGCCGTGGCATAGCCGGCCTGAATGAGGTTGACGTCTTCCTCTGATTTTTCGCTCCCGCGGCGGGCCTGACCGCCAATCATGTAGACAGTCGTTCCCTGCGAACTGAGTTCTTCGGTCGACATTTTGTGTGCCGTCGGGACGTACACACTGAGGCCTTTCATTTGCAGGCCGGGGTGATTGAGATTGAGAACTTCCATCCGCGGCCAGTTGATGCTTTCAATCCGGCCGACGAACCAGAGTGCCAGTTCGGCTGCATTCTCAAAAGCCTTTTTCATGAGTTCCTGTGTGGTGCATCCTTCAAGATCAACCGAAACCGCAATGGCTTTGTGACCGAGCGAAGCAGCTTCGGTGGCCGCTCCCACGGTTCCGCTGTAGTTGACATCCCAGCCGACGTTCAGCCCGTGATTGATTCCCGAAATGACCAAATCAAAGGTCGTGTTTTTGAAAATGTCGTGCAGCGCCAAAAATGCGCAATCGGCCGGCGTGCCGTAAACGGAGTACGTAGACCCGTCAATTTTTCGGACCAGAACCGGTCTGAAAAACGTCATGGCATGCGACTGCCCGCTGCGTTCTTCATGGGGTGCAACGATCGTCACATCGTGGCCTGCGCGCCTGAGAGTGGCAGCCAATGTCTGGATGCCCATTGCCTGATATCCGTCGTCATTACACAATAGGATTCGCATCGGTGTGCTCCCCAAGTTCTGAAGGTGGCGGTGTGATACTCACAATCCATAAGTCTGCCAAGCGTCGCAGTCTGCAAATGTTGATTTCAGTGCAGCTGATTCTCGCGTGCTGCGGGCTATTCGACCATCTCTTACGGACTTGCTCAATCGCAAGTGCCGCCGACCTTGACGCTGCGGGTTATCCGCCCTCCGGCAAATTCAATCTTCGTTCCCCGTCGCCGGATCAGGCCAACATTGACAAAAAACTGCGTGTCATCACACAGCTCCCTCATCCCATGGGGAGTGTTGAACAAAAGCGCCTCGCGCGCTGGATGGTCAGCTATCTCACGTCACGCGGCTGGAGAGCCGAAGAGCAGAGATTTGCAGTGAAAACTCCTTCGGGATCGGTCAAAGAGCCCAAGCTTGTCGATCGCACGGGCCGCAATGTTGTTGCGTGGCGCAGCGGGCCGGATGATTGCACGTTTGTCGTCGGCGGACATTACGACAGTAAATATTTCCCGCAGGGCACACGCTTTGTCGGTGCCAATGACGGCGGTTCTTCAACCGCACTGATGCTCGAACTTGCGCGCCTGTGGACTCATCCGGTGCATGCGCATTCTCCGAAATTAAAGTCCGGCGGAACGTGGTTTGACTGCGACATTGTGTTTGCATTTTTTGACGGGGAAGAATCTTTTCTGCCTGAATGGACCGACGGCGAAAAGCTTTTGGGCGTGCGCGACAATCTTTACGGCTCACGTGATTTTGTAAACCGGCTGGTGCGCGCGGGTCAAAATCTTCTTTGGAGAAAGAAGCCTGTGAAGCTGTTTTTGAACCTTGATATGATAGGCCATAAAAATCAGAATTTGTTTATAACCGAAGGCAGTGACAATATGCTGTCCGAACAGTTTATTGCTTTGCGCGGCAGTGTTCCGATCAAAAAAGTTCCGTTGTCCGTTGAAGATGATCATATTCCTTTTATGCGGCTCGGTATTCCCGTCATTCATGTCATCGACTGGACGAATCTGCAGGAATGGCACACGTCCAAGGACACGCCCGAGATTGTCTCCGCCGAGAGAATCGCCGCACTGATCGAGGTCGTCATGAAATTCAGCGAACGAAAGAGGCCCTGAAATGAAAACCAGACTGGCAATTCTCGGCGGTGCGCATTCGGGAAAAACCGACCTCGCCGCACAGGCGTGCGAGGGTTTGGCCAAGGTGGTTTGGTGGGGGACTGCTCTTGAAAACCCGCAGGAAACAGAGTGGCAGGAACGGATTAACAGCTTGCGGGAAAAGCGAAAGTCCTCTTGGGTCACGCTTGAGGGCCCTTGGGCATGGCTGTCGGACCGGAGCAGTACTCCGGCCATTCCCAAAGATTGCGATGTCTTTGTCATGGACTGTTTGAATCTATGGCTGGCTGCCCACATTCATCGCGGAACATCGCTTTATTCCGTGTCACAGTTGCGGGTTCATCTTGAACTGGAATTTGCGCGGCTGATGGACGAGTTTTCAGCCCTGAAATGCGCGCTTGTCGTGGTCTCTGCCGAGGTCGGAGAGGGAGTGGTACCGTCCGGAGAAGCGGGACGCCTCTTTCGCGACCTTCTCACGAACTGGAATCGCCTTCTCGTGGAGCAGTCTGATTACGGCGTTTCCGTTCAGGCGGGACGGGCATTTTTGTGGCCTGCGGGCCGCACGCCGCTTCCGGATGAAGGTGCCGCAGTGCGCTGTGTTCCCGCCCGTGTGCTGACCCGACTGCTGACCGGCGGATAATCTGCGGAAAAAGCGTCGTCCGGTTGCCTAAATCAACTGCGGGTCGTAAACAGGTGATGCGTTTTGCGCAGCAGGCAAAACCTCGTTTTTTTATGAGGCATACCGTGGTCTACAGGCCCAATAATTTATCAGGACTCAGCGAAAAATCTCAGCGTGTTCAGGTCATGTTTGACCGGATTGCCGAGCGATACGATCTCTTGAACCGGTTGCTCAGCGCGCGGCAGGATGTCCGTTGGCGCAAAGCTCTCGTTGCACAGTTGCCGGCCCAGCCCGACAGGCAGGGAGTGCTCGTGGACATTGCCTGCGGGACCGGTGATGTCATGCTCGCCGTTGCGCGCCGGCGCAACGATTATGCCGAGCTCAGGGGCTACGATATTTCATTTGAAATGCTGCGCCGCGGCGAAAGCCGGCCGGAACTCGGAAAATGGGTCCGCAAGCGGAATATGAGATGTTCGTTCACTCAGGCGTCGGCAGAGGCCATGCCCGTTGATTCAAACAGTGCCCATGCGGTGACTATTTCTTTTGGTTTGCGCAATGTGGACAACCGCGAACAGGCTCTCAGAGAGATGTTCCGGATTTTGAAGTCCGGCGGACGGGTTCTGGTTTTGGAATTTTTTCAACCGCACAGTACAATCTTCGCAAAAGTTTTTGATTTTTACTTTAAGAGTGTGCTCCCGCGGGTGGGCGGGCTGATTTCTGACCGTGACGCGTACCAATATTTGCCTGCCTCGGTCGGGACAATGCCGAGCGCTGAAGCGTTTGCCCAGACGCTGCGCAGTATTGGATTTATAAACGTGAAACAGCAGATGTGGCTTTCGGGCGCCACGAGATTATTTGTTGCCGATAAACCGTAACTTCTTTTTGAAGGGAAGCAGTATCATGGTGAAACGTCCAAAGATTGCGATTGTAGGAGCAGGTGGAAACGTCGGAGCAGCGGTTGCGCACTGGGCTGCGGTGAAAGAACTCGGAGAACTCGTGCTCGTTGACCTCAAGGGTGATGTTGCAAAAGGCCGTGCTCTTGACCTGACACAATGCGGCCCGTTTGAAGGTTTCAACAATAATTTTACAGCCGGAAGCGACCCTGCGCTCATGCAGGATGCCGACGTTGTTGTCATGACGGCCGGTGTTCCGCGCAAGCCCGGACAAAGCCGCGAAGAGCTGGTCAACATCAACGCAGGAATCGTCAAAGAAATCTGCCAGAACGTTAAAAAGTTTGCACCCAATTCAATTCTTGTCGTTGTCTCCAATCCTCTTGACGCAATGGTTTATGTGGCCAAGCAGGTCACAGGATTTCCGCGCGAGCGCGTTATTGGTTCTGCCGGCACTCTCGACTCGGCTCGTTTTCGCACGAATATCGCGCTGGCGACCGGTGCGTCCGTTGAAGACGTTCATGCCATCGTTCTTGGTGCACACACCGACAAGGACATGGTTCCGGTCATTTCCACGGCTATGGTCGGCGGCGTTCCGCTGACAAAAATGCTCACGGCAGAACAAGTCAATGACGTTGTCGATCGCACCAAAAAAGGCGGCGCGGAGCTGACGGCTTTGATCGGTACTTCGGCATGGCTGGCACCGGGATCCGGAACGGCACTGATGGTCGAGGCTATTGTCCGCAATCAGGGTCGCGTGCTTCCTTGCTCGGTCGAACTCAAAGGTGAATTCGGTGTGTCCGACTGTTTTGTCGGCGTGCCTGTCAAGCTCACCAACAAGGGAGTCGAGAAAATCTATCAGTTCGAACTGAGCCCTTCGGAAGCCGAAGCTTTCAAAAAGTCGGTGGCTGCCAATGTTGAGCTGATGAACATCACCAAAGGCTTTCTGTGATTTCGTCCGACGGAACTGCCGAGTCCCTCACTCCCCCTGAAGTCGGGGGACTCAAAAAAACTCAAGACTCATTTTTGAATTATCAGCTCCGTGCCTTCGGGCAGCGGAGCGCATCATTTTTTGCTCTTGAACTTGCCGGCGAATGCGGAGAACTGGCAAATCTGGAAAAAAAAATCTGGCGTGATCCTGTCCATTGCGGAGTCGCTGATCAAAGTCTGGCGGACGAAGCGGCGGATGTTTTCATTGCTCTGATGAATTACTGCAACGCCCGCAATATTCCGCTTGAGCAGTCTGTTGTTTCAAAACTTGCACGCATTGAAGAGCGCAGACGCAGGGGCAGCATGGGCCCCACTCCGCCCGCCGGTTCGGTCTGAATTCAAAAAAGAAGTCAGCCCGTGCACGGCAGAACGGGCGATCCGGATTATTCAGTCGATGACCTGAACGCTGAAGATGTTCGAATTGCGCGCTGAAACGCTTGATGCCGTCAGCGAAACAAAGACGATTTTATCGCCTTTGCTGAAGCCGAATGAATTGTGAAGCTTAAGTTTTGCTTCTGCGAGAAGCTGGTCAAACGGCAGTTGACAGTCGATGATCATTCCGCGGACGGAGTTGACCAGTGCCAGCTGACGCATGATGTTTTCGTTGTAGGAAATGGCCACAACCTCAACCGGCGTGCGCAGTGAAGCCAGCCGGAATGCCGTGTAACCTCCCTCAGTAAGACAAACGATCGCGCGTGCGCCAATCTCCTGCGCAACCTTCATCGCGCCGTGCGCCAGAGCATCTTCGTCAGTTTTGAGCTGGAATTGAACTCTGTTCCAGTTGGCCTCCAAAAACGGAGCGGCATTGACCAGAGTTTCCTGAGACATTTCTGCAACCAGCGGACCAAATGGACCTTCGGTGACTTCTTCATCAAGAAAAAGTGCATCTGCACCGTCGGCTGCGGCATTGGCCATGTCGCTCACTTCGGCGCGGGTCGGATTGGGATTGACACGCATGGAGTACATCAGCTCCGATGCAACGATGACAATTTTTGCGGCCTGATTGCAGCGTGCGAGCAGATCTTTTTGAATAATCGGCAGGCTGTTGGGCGGAATGGTCAGTCCGAGCTCGGAACGGCTCAGGAGGACACCGTCAACGCAGTCAAGAACATTCGGCAGCAGGTCAAGCGATTCGCGCGAGTCGATTTTCCAGATCCAGCGCGGCGGCAGAGCGGCTTTGCTGTCGCGGATGGCCGGTCCGACAGGAATGCTCGGGTGACGCAGAGATCCTTGTCCCGACTGTTCGGGAATGACGCGCGCCTTGAGTTTGAGGAGTTCGTCTTTGCTGCGCAGTCCGTGAACGACGACGTAGTCCGGAAGCCCTTTGAATTTCTGCGCAATGACCTCTTCGTCCTGCGGCAAAAGAGGCAGCAGGTCGCGCGAAATCTGCGGTGAATGAACATCCATCCCCGAAAGCAAAGTTGTCGGCTGCGAGGCAACAACTTTGAGCCTTTGTTCGCCGCCGGCCTGTTCGATACCGGTAACTTCGAGAATGGTTTGACCGTAGGAGACTGTCAGTTGTGTGCCAACCGCGATGTCTTTGCCGAGCGCAGGCGCGCTGAGCACAATTTCGACGTCCGTCGGATGGGGCGTTTTGTGGGGATGAACGCAGGCATCAAAATCACTGCGCACAAGAACGGCAAAGGGTTGGCCCGCCGCAATTTCGAGACTGCCGGCCGGAACCCGCAGACGCGCTCTGCGTCCCGCAAGCCCGCACACAAAAGGCACAAGTCCCGAGGGCGTTGGCTTGTGTCGGTTATTTTTCAGATAATTTGTCAGGTCCTCGCGCAGCGCCTGAAGCTTCGGCAGCAGCGCGGGGGTAATCGTAAAACGCAGCGCATCGATATTCAGTTCGCAAAGCTGTGCTGCCAGCTCGGCAGAGGTTTTCCCTTCGAAGGACGACTGCGACAGCGACCAGAGAATTTTGGTCTTGGGCGGAACCTGATTGGCTTTGGAGGCTGGGACTGCGTCTTTCATGTCGGCGTATCCTTATTTTGATTTCTTTCGGCTGCATTGCTCCGGCTTAAGGCAGTCTGCAAAGAGCTCCATCCGGTGGGTTTTAAGCCTGAATCCCAGTCGATGTGCAATCTGTTCCTGCAGGTTTTCCAAGGATTCATCACAAAACTCAACAATGGCCCCGCACTGGTTGCAGATTAAATGGTCGTGATGTTCCTTGTCAGGGCTCACAAATTCAAATGTAGAGCGGTCTTTGCTGAAAGAGTGCTCAAGCAGAATTCCTGCCGCGGTCATCAATTGTAGTGTGCGGTAAACAGTTGCGACGCCGATACTCCGGTCCAGCTGACGGGCACGGGTCGCTATCGCTTCGGCATCCACATGCGGTCCGACCTGCAAAACAGCTTCAACGATGAGCTTTCGCTGTTTGGTTTGCCGCAGGCCCAAACGGCCGAGGTAGGCATCGAATGCCTCGTGAATTTTTGCCCCCTTGGGCGCGTCCGCTGGCGAAGAAATATCAGGCATCAGCAGGTCAGACTCTCCGGTTTTGGTCACTCTGACAGAGGGTATAAGTCACAATCGTTAAAGTGCCAACTTTGTGCGTCGGGCGGCCAGATTTCCCGATTGACCTGAGCCATCCCAAGGTTCAGTCTATGGAGTGTTTCGGTTCGGGAACCTTGGGACAGGGAGTTGGACAAGATGGGGTCACCATTGAGCAGGTCATCGAAAGCACGCTGGGTCTTGGGACTGATTTCGGGCGGGCTGGGTATTACTCTTGTGATGGTCGCCAGTGGAGCATCGGCGCGCGGCAAAACACAAAATCCTCCGCTTCTGACCTGCCGCGAAGTCCGCAACCGTGTCGATATCTTTTTTCAGAACCACTATGTGTTCAGATCTTTCGACAAAGAACTGGCCCGCAGATCGTACGGCAAATTTTTTGAAGCTCTCGATCCGGGTAAATTTTATTTTCTGAAATCAGACCTCAACCGGTTTATAAAATATCAGGATAAAATCGATGAATTTGTGGCCAAGGCCGACTGCAATTTTATCGATGAAATTCATAATGTGTTTCTGACGCGGGTCAAGGAACGGAGTGCATATGCAGACACTCTGCTGAACAAGCCGTTCCAGTTTAATGTTGCAGAAGAAATGAGCGTCGGAAAGCAGGAATGGGCGACGGATGCGAACCAGCTTGACGAACGCTGGCGCAAAAGAATCAAGTTTCAGGTCATGACCATGAAAGATCCCGACGGCGAGCCCAAGGCGCGCGAACGGCTCAAGCGGCGGTATGACCAGATTCGCAAAAGCTTTGACGAGATGAATTCCGACGAAGTGAACAATTTATTTGTCAACGCCGTATCGCTGTCCCTTGATCCGCATTCGACTCACCTTCTTCCTGTCGAACAGGAAGATTTTACGATCCGGATGGGTAATCAGCTCGAAGGGATCGGTGCGACTCTTCAGGAAGTTGACGGCTATATCACCGTGCAGGCGTTGATTGCCGGAGGCGCTGCCCAGCGCGACGGTCGTCTTAAGGCAGGAGACAAGATTGTCGCTGTTGATTCGGGTGACGGTCAGGGCACGGTTGATTTGATTGACATGGAACTGAGCAAAGCTGTCCGGCTGATTCGCGGCAAAAAAGGAACCCGCGTGGTACTGCAGGTGTTGCGCAATTCCGACACGGGTGCTGCCGAAAGGGTGACAATTCCGATCACCCGCGATGCTGTAAAAATTGCGTCTGCAGAAGCAAAAAGTGAAGCCGTTGAACTCAAAGGCAAGAAGCTCGGAGTTGTCCGGTTGCCGTCATTTTATACTGATTTCAATTGCCGCGTTCGATTTTTGCGCGAGTGCGGCGGAGCAGCACTCCACGTTCTGCGCGAACTCAAAAAAATGAACGATGCCAAAGTTGAAGGAGTGTTGCTTGATTTGCGCAACAACGGCGGCGGTGACTTGGGCGAAAGCATTCAGCTCACCGGTTTGTTTATTGAAGAGGGGCCGGTTGTCCAGACGGTCGATCGCAGACGCAGCCGCAGACCGCTGATGGATTCTGATCCGGCTCAGCAGTACGCGGGTCCGCTGGTTGTGCTGATCAACAAACACAGCGCATCTGCATCCGAAATTGTATCCGGTGCGCTGCAGGATTACCGCAGGGCTGTGGTTGTGGGTGACAGTCACACCTACGGCAAGGCGACAGTGCAGGTGGTGCAGGAAATCCCCGGAACGAACGGGCGGCAGACCAACGGTGCGCTTAAGATAACCCAGCAGAAATTCTACCGGCCGAGCGGCAAGAGCAATCAGGAGATCGGTGTACAGGCGGATATCGTCATACCGAGTCTGCTGGAGGCGAGCGATGTCGGTGAGAAAGAAAACGACTACGTTCTCAAAAATGACGCAATACACCAGTCTCCCGGATTCCGCGTGACCGGCCGCGTGGACGGGTATATTGCCGCACTGGCCGCTGCCAGCAAGGATCGCATCTCTCAGTCAAAGGAATTCGCCGAACTGAAAGAGAAAATTGAAAAATCGCGGAAAGAAAAGGATCGCGCGGCACTTTCGCTGCTTGAAGATGCCAAGAGCAAGGCCGAGCGGATCAAGAACAAGGAAAAAGAGGAACTTGAACTCAAAGAGATGCGGGACGAGAATATTGTTGTCCGCAAGTCTGACATTCAAATGGGCGAGGCTCTCAATGTCTTGCGCGATTTGGTAGAATTGTCTAATCAGCGTGGTGCTGCTGCCGGTCCGCAGAGTTCGGGCAGCGCCCGTCCGTAAGTTTTCGTCGGGGATTAGCGCAGTTGGTAGCGCGCTTGTTTCGGGAGCAAGAGGTCACGCGTTCGAGTCGCGTATCCCCGACCACCCTTACCTTCAGTTCACTCCGCCAGAGCTTTTTCAATATCTTTTTCTATAGCTGCGGGTTGGACGTGGGGGCCGTACCGGCCAACCACATTGCCCTGCCGGTCGATCAGAAACTTTGTGAAATTCCATTTTATGCTTTTTGTTCCCAGCACGCCGGAACGCGACTGTTTTAAAAATTCATAAACCGGATGGGTTTGCGGACCGTTGACCTGCACTTTAGCGAACATCGGAAAGGTCACCCTGTAGTTCAGCTCGCAGAAATTCTTGATCTCGGATTCACCCGCCGGTTCCTGCGCGCCGAACTGATTGCACGGGAATCCCATGACAAGGAATCCGAGCGGAGCAAATTTTTCGAAAACTTCCTCAAGGCCCGTGTATTGCGGAGTGAATCCGCAGCGGCTTGCAACATTGACCACAAGCACGACCTTGCCTTTGAAGCCTGAAAAGCTGACGTCGTTTCCGAGAATGTCTCTTGCGGAAAGCTCAAAAAAATTTGTTTTGTGATTCATGCTGTGCAGTCTTGTTAGAGGTTGGCTCCGAACCGGAAGCCGACGGAGGGCACTGTCTGCATTTCTGTTCCGCCGGCGCCGTCGACCGTCGATGAGTGTTTAACGTATTTGAAGCCCAAAATCAGGTCAATGTATTTTCGTGACAATGCAAAGCTCAGTGTTGTATCAACTTCTGTTCTGAGGCCGAGACTGACGGTGCGCTGTTTGGAATCTTTTACGCTCGTCGGCTTGAGTACAAGTGCATCGCACTGAATGACACTCCCCCGCCCGAACGGGATCATAAATCCGAGGTTTCCGCCGACGGTGTTGCCGTAAGCATCCATGGCATCTGTTCCGTTTTCGGAAAACGAAAGCTGAGTTGTACCGAACGCAGCGCCCGCATACGCGTAGCCTTGTCGGTAATTGAAAATAAAGGTCTGGTTCTTTTCGAGGATGCTGTTTTGGTTCAGTTTAAATGTCGCCGAAAGATATGAAGAACGCATGCCGGCGCCGAGATTTCGGTCGTCACCTCCGAACATCTGAAAGCCGTATGAATAACGAAGTCCCGTATCATTGCTTTCTGCCAGTTCACTTTTGTAGGTGAAGTAACCGACTTCGCCGAAGGCTGAAATCGCAGGAATCCGGATAGCTGAGTTGTCGGCTGAACCGACTGCCGGCCACAGTGCCGAACCCGCCAGAAAAAGCGCCGACAGCGGGGACTTTTTAATATTTTCCTTCATAAGAACGACTCCGGTTTGATCGTGCTTTAGTACTTTGGATAAGATCGGCAGAAACAGGCCTGTCTTTACAAAGCGCACTCCGGAAAGGTCGCAAAATGACGGATGATGCAAAACTTTCCGCATGTTTTGCGGAAAGCTTTATTTGACGGCCGGTACCGCTTGGGCGGCGAGTTTTTGGATTGTTTCGCCGACGTTTTTCGCGTCAAGCAGAGGATCGACCTTGGTGTCGATATTTCTGATGATGAGATTGGTGTCCAAAATAAACGTCCAGCGTTTTGCAATCTTCATAACAGGAAGTTTCAGGCCGTACAGTTCAGTGACCTTTGCCGTCGGGTCGGCAAGCAACGGGAAAAGTAACTTGTGTTCCTTGTGAAAGGCAGCCTGACTGTCAACTGTGTCTGTGCTTATCCCGTAAATTTCTGCTCCCTGTTTGCGGAGCTTGTCGGCCGAATCACGGAAAGCGCAGGCTTGTTTGGTACAACCGGGGGTGCCGGCCTTCGGATAGAAAAACAGAATCGTCCAGCCTTTGCCTTTGCGGCTCTCGAGTGAAAAATTCTGGCCGTCATGCATTGTCAGTGAAAAAGCCGGAGCAGTGTCTCCGACCTTCAGCTCCTTGGACGGCGCTGCTAAAGCCGGCGCGGAAACCGCGGTCAAAGTGAGAGCAACGATTGCGGAACTGATAAAAAAACTCATGTATCACCCCGTGTCTGATGTTCCTCAGGGTGACATTCATTTTGCGATCAATCAACTGAACAGGTGCGGCCGGAATGAGTATCAGGGCGGACAGGCAGCTCCGCCCGTGCCTGCGCGGGTCAGATTGACACTGGAATCAACCATGATTCCCAATTGGCCGCCGGGGGTTTTTCCGTCGTTAATTCCGACTTTGACGGGCAGCGGTGCGCCGGCCGCGGGCTTGGTTTCAAGACTTATTCCGAGATCGGACTGTGCGAGTTTGGCATTGCAGTGCAGCTTGATGTTGAGTGTGCTCTTGGCGCCGACGGCGGCTTTCATGCAATACCAGCCGTTGGGGTTCATCAGTTCGAAGGTCACATTTCCTCCAAGGTTGACACTCAGAGGAACAGTAATGAGACGCGGTTCGGGCGTGACTTCAAGGTCTCTGGAATTTCCCAGATTGAACAGACTGCCGGCGCCGCTGAGCGGATTGGAACTTCCAAGCAGTCCTCCGCCGATACCGACGCTGACATCCATGACTTTGACCTGCGCAGGTTTTACTGTTGTGAACGGCACTGTTCCCCAAAGATTCATGCACTTCCTCAGCTCATCCTGATAGGGAACTTTGGGATCAAAGCTGATCTTTCCTGTTGCCGGTGTTTGCGCCGGAGTCGAGGTTCCGGCTGCGGGACCGGTTGAAGGACCGGTTGCCGGAGTCGGAGAAACACCGGTTGACGGAACACCATTTGATGTCGCCGCGCTGCGGTTTTTTGCAGGAACCGGCACAGTTGTGTACTCGGGCGGCTTGCATGCGCCGAGCGCCGAGGCCGTGACAAAAACGACCGAGGGTACAAAAAAAGTTCTGCGTAAAGAAAGCTGCATAAAGCCTCCGCGCCTGAATAATGTGGCCCGTATCGGACATTCGGACAGGAAACTTTAG
>RFOM01000085.1 GCA_009926615.1 Pseudomonadota bacterium | reverse complement strand
CCGGAGCAGGAGCCGACGCACAGCCGCCGATGGCCGCCAGACATACAGCGGCAGGAAACAATGCCAGACAATTCAATGAAAAGGCGATTGTCTGCGGCCGCGGGCGTCTGGACAAAGTTGAGTTTTTCATTGCACTCTCTCTCCTCATACTGTGCTCCGTAAGGATGATATTGGATTTGGCGTATGCGGCGAGTGGACTTCTTTGCCCCGTCGTCAACCCTTGCAGCAACTTTTTGTGCCTGACTGCGTTTTGAATGAGGAGTGTGAAATGGCGGCAAACCAAATTTCCAAAAAATGGATACTCATGACCGGCGTTTCGCGAGGCTTGGGCCACGCTCTTGCGCGAATGCTTCGCGCGGAGGGATTTGCGGTGTGTGCGCTGGTCAGGAGCGGAAGCGCAGCTGCGTGCGCTGAAGTCAGCGAACATTGCCTGACTTGGGATTGCAGTCTTTCATGGGAAAAAAATGATTTTTCGGCACTTGAGAAATTTTGTTCAGACCATTTTATTGCAGGATTTGTTCATGCGGCAGGCGTTTTGGGGCCGATGGACAAAACACCTGAGCCCTCGGATTCGGCGGCGTGGAATAAATGGCGGACTGAATATCATGCTGCCGTTGCAGTGAATTACACAGGCGGAAACGAACTGGTCCATGCAGTTCTGCCGCATTTAAAAAAATTCCCGACGGCTTCGGGAGCAATGCGGCCTCCGTTTGTGATGCACCTTTCCAGCGGGGCAGCGC
The DNA here is from genome assembly GCA_009926615.1 of Pseudomonadota bacterium. Classification (GTDB taxonomy): domain Bacteria; phylum Bdellovibrionota_B; class Oligoflexia; order Silvanigrellales; family Silvanigrellaceae; genus RFOM01. The sequence goes on along the minus strand of RFOM01000085.1, from coordinate 12,291 downwards.
TCAAACCGTATGCAGGCTGGAACGCTTATTGTTCGGCAAAGGCGGCCATGCTGATGGAGTTCAAATGCCTTGCTGCGCAACACAAACCGCAGGAGCTGCATGTCCTTTCGGTTGCCCCCGGCACGGTGATGACCGACATGATGCGTCAGGTGCTGTCGGCGCGTCCCGAAAACTTTCCGGCAATCGAAAAATTCAAAGAACTCGAAAAGAGCGGCGGACTTGTCAGCCCTGACTTCGCGGCACAAAAAATTTGCCGCTGGCTGACTCAAAATTCGGCAGAGGAACTTCAACGCTGGCATGGTGAACTGTACGACGTCAGAAATGGATAAGTCATCCAAAGGTCGGGTGGTTTGAGTTTTTTCCTTCCGAACATTGACCAGCTGGCCAGCGATATTGTATCGGTCAGCAAATACAGTATGTCGTGTTCCTGAAAGCGGAGGAAAAAATGAAAGAATTCGGAAGTTTCAATCGTAAGGCAATGTGGACTGCACTTGCGGTTGCAGGTCTGACCGTTTGTGTAAGCCGTGCGATTGCCGACAATGTTCCGCGCCCGCTGCCGAATCCGAATCTTCCTGCGCGCCCGCCGATTTTGATTGACCCGTCCAAAATTCCGGTGATCCGCCATTCCTACATTCTACAGACTGCACCGATAAAAATAATCACCCCGATTCAAACGCGTCTGCCCAAGCTGCCGCTGTCGCAGCTGCGTCCGGAGACTTTGGTGACCATCGGCAACTATACCGACAAGGGTGATGTTGACGGCGCAAAGAACATGTCGCTTTCCGAAGTTCAGACTGCGATGAACAACTGGGCTGCCGAGCAGCGCAGGGATTATCAGGTTTTTGCCGGCCGCAGTCCGATTTTTGCAAACATGGCCTTCAAGGAATTCAATCAGCAAAATCCTTCCAAGGGACGCAACATGCGCGTCGGTCAGATCCCGATGGATCTGGCTCACCTTCAATCTCTTAAATATCAGAGCGACGAATTCAAAAATCCGGGGCAGGTTGAAGACACTCCTCAATTCAAAGATCGCTCTGCGGAATTTTCCGGCGGCTACGGACGCTCGCTCGGGAATGATTATTTCGGCGTCGATGCCAACGCCGGTTACGGCGTAAAAGTCACCAAAGACAATCAGCGCGCCGATGCAAACGTGACAATCAGCGGAAGCCTGCTCAAGCAGAGCATTCCTGTTTTTGATGCTCAGGCTCACAATGCCACGGGCGAAAATTCCTATGCCTTTGTTTCGGTGTTCGGACAAAAAGTATGGGACGCAACAAGTCCGAGTTTTGTGGGGCGTAAGAGCTTTACCCGTTCCGAAAAAGAACGTGCGCGGTTTTGGCTCGGCCCTGTGCCGCTTTCCGTCGGCGGAAGCGTCGGCGGTGAACTGGGTGCAGACTACGACATTCGCGGGCTTGTCGGAGAAAAGCTCGTTCAGGGGAATGTCCGTCCGTTCCTTGATACTTACGGCAAGGTTGATGCTGCCGTTGATGCGTACATCGCGTCGGCCGGTGTTTTCGGCGAAATCAAATTCATCGGATTGAATTTTCCGGTGGCGGCCGATCTCAAATATGACGTGATCACCGAGAACCCCAAACTCACCGCGAACCTGACGGTTGATACAAATTTTGATGCGCTCTCGGGGCGGGTCGGACTGTTTGCCGAAATCGACTATTGGCTCGACACCGAACGCTGGGAAAAGACCTTGTTCGAATGGGCCGGCTTCAAGGATGTTTCAAGAATTTATCAGCGCAATGAAGCACTGCCGCTGAAGGATTATATTGGCTGGAAATACCGCCAGCTGAATGGAGCGGGCGGATTTTTGGGTCAGCCTGTCTCGGCGGAATTGCCGACACCGCCTGCAAAACCCGGACTCTTCCGCCATTTTCAGGGCGGCTCAATCTACTGGTCTGAAAATTCGGGAGCACACTCCGTTCAGGGACTCATCCGATCCAAGTGGGAAAAAATGGGTTGGGAGCAGGGCGAACTCGGATTCCCGACCAGCGACGAACTCACCGCCGGCGACGGACAGGGCAAGTACAGCCACTTTCAGGGCGGTTCGCTTTGGTATCATCCGGCAACGGCAAATGCCTTTCTTGTGAAGGGACAAATTTACAGCAAGTGGGCCTCGCTCAGACGCGGGATGGGTTTCCTCGGATATCCGATGACCGATGAGTTGACCACACCCAATGGCCGCGGTCGCTACAATCACTTCCAAAACGGTTCTATTTACTGGACACCGGAACATGGTGCCTTTGAAATTCATGGTCTGATTCGCAACAAGTGGGCCGATGCAGAGTGGGAACGCGGAGTGCTGGGCTTTCCTGTCACTGACGAAGGTCAAACACCCGACGGCGTCGGACGCTTCAATCATTTCGAAGGCGGATCTGTTTACTATCATCCTGAGTTTGGCACATGGATTGTCCGCGGCGCAATCCGCGATCGCTGGAGTTCGCTCAATTGGGAGCGCGGTTGCCTTGGTTATCCAAAAAACGATCAGCGTATGACTGCAACTGAACCCGTAACGGTGAATGTTCCTATTTTCGGCAACATTCCGGGTGTGCGGGCAACTTATGTTCAGGAATTTGAGGGCGGCACGGTCACCTTTAAGCAAGACTGTGCGGGGGCTTCGTGCAGAAATCCGATGGACGTGACTCATCGCTGCACGCTTGAGCCGATTAAGCTTCCGCCGCGGATGAAGTTGCCTGTCATTCGCATTCCTGTGCCAATGCCATTGCCGGTTCCTTCACCCAATCCTGACCGCTTGGACGGCGACTCCGTGAATGCGTTGGTTGAGGATTCCGAGTGAATTTACGTCGGCCATATAGTCTGCGGACCAAAGTTTTTGCAGGCATTTTAATTGTCACAGCAGTTACGCTGTCCGTTTATCTGAGCCGCGGGAACAGTTTGACCGTGGTCACCGGCAAGATTGTCGGGGCAGGAGACGAAAAATCTTCGCCGGATTCCGCCGCGCTGCCGATGATGACGCACTCCTCACAAACCGGCGAGATCAAAAGCTGGTCGGTTGTGCAGGACGTTTCGGTTGAACTTTTCAATTCCGGAAGCAAGTCGACAACAACTCAAATTCACCTCAGAGGCACGCTCGACGAAGAGCTTGCTGAAATTGCCGGCGGCCGCCGAGTCTATCGCTATGTGCTGCGGGATGCCGACTTTCAAAGTACGGATGCCTCCGGAAATCCGGCCATGCCGGAAGCGGAAGTCAAAGGAGTGGAAAAAGCCCTGAGCGATGCCGTGGTACTCGTGCGGACGGATGATCAGCGTCGGGAGTTGCGTTTCAGCGCAGCCCGCGGAACGTCTTTGGAGACTTTGAATCTTTTGCGCTCGGTGATTTATTCGGGTTCCGTGTACCTGCCGGCAAGTAAAAAACTCACCGAATGGACTTCACAGGAAACGGACTCTACCGGTGTCTTTACACTCAACAACAAATTGACAGCGATGTCGGGCGAAACGGCGACGATCGAAAAAGAACCGCGGATGGTCCGCATGCCCGAGAGCTCTGCGGCCATGAACGGTCAGGGCGATGCGGTTGCGGTGCTGCCTGCGTCGCTGACGCGGGTGACCTTTGATGCAAAGGCCGGCCATTTGTTGAAAGCAGAACAACGCTGGACCCTGCGTTTCAGTGCAGCCGGAATTTATGCAACCACGAACATTCTCACCCGTCTCGAATTTATCGGCAGGCAACCGGCAACTGCACGAAGCAAAGATAAAAATCCGGAATTCGCGGGCGCAGCGGGCGGGCAGGATTTTGTCACCGAGCTCGAACTCGAATCGGCAAGTGATCAAAATATCAAACGCAAAGTTGCCGCGCAGACACTTGCAGGTGAGAGCTGGAACTCTCTTAGGGAAAAATTGCGGGATGCGGAACTTCACAAAGACGGCTCAGCCCGTTTCAATCTCCTTGAGCAATTGTCCGCACTGATGTTTTTGCAACCGGAGATTTGTTTTGAAGTTGCCGGATTCATTGCCGGTCTCAAAAAAGAGGATCCGCTTTACGCGAGTCAGTTGTCATTGTTGTCGGGAGCGTTTGCAAATCAGGAGACACCCGAAGCTGAAACTGCAATTGCCGGTCTGTCACAGTCCATGAGTCAGGATGAAGAGGCACTGATGCAGATTATCCCCGCCATGGGCAGTCACAGGCGGCCGAGTGAGAAAATGCGTGATGCGCTTTTGAAACAATACGAGGGCGGCATTTCACAGGCAGTAAAGTCGACTTCAACCTTGGCCCTCGGAACATTTGCAAACCGCGCCCAAAAGGCCAGACCTGATCTCACGGACGAAGCTGTCAGCCGCTTGAAACAGGATTTCGATGCGGCGCCTCAGGTTGACCGGCAGGTGAATATTTCCGGTGCGCTCGGGAATGCCGGTGCCAAGGAGACTTTGCCGAGCGTGAAGACTTTGATGGAAAAGACAAAAGACCCTGCGTTTCAGCGCTCGGCTCTTTATGACTTGCGTTTTGTTGCAGATCCCGAGGTTGATTCTTTGCTGCAAAGGCTGAGTCTGGACCCTCAAACTGAACCCGATTTGGTCATCCAGAGTTTCAGAATTATGCGGATGCGGCCGCCGGTGCGGGGCAATTTTGATGCTGCATTAAAAACAGCGCGCGCAGCAAACGCAAGAACAACCGTACGGGTCGAGGCGATTCACGCGGTGTCGCACCATGCAGCGTTGAGTCCGGCGGAAGTGGCCGAAGCTCTCGCGGAATTTGGCCGCGATTCAAATCCGCAAGTCGTTCAGCAGGCCAAGCAGCTTGCCGTTAAACTTCCACGCACCGGCAACTGAACAACGAAGCGCGAAAATTTGCGGGAGCTTATTTTTATTTTTTAAGTTTCTTTTGCTCATTGGACTCATTTTGCTTTTTACTGAGCGAGGAGGATTCTGCCTGTGCGACGTCCGCAGGGTAGAGGAAAAAGAATTTCTTCGCATAGTCCCCGAATTTTGCCTGCTCTTCGAGTTGCGCTGCCGAAAGCGCTTTTCCGCTGCTTTCATCGGCGGAGAACGTGATATCCATCGCCACAAGTCCGCCGGAATCGGCGAGGGGTGTGCCTGAAAGGAGTGTAACGAGTCGGCCGTCGAACAGTTTGAGGGTAATTTTACGCGCGGGCGAAGTAAGACTTTCTGATGCGGATTTGTCGGACCGCGGTTTGCGTTTTTCAAAAGAAAGATTCTCAAGTCTGTCCAAAATTTTTGTGAATTTTTCTTCAGAGACGGCTGCTTTGGCCGGACTCAGTTCGAACTTGTCGGCCTCTTTTGCGCGGGAATAGACAACCTTGGCAGAAAGATTGCGTCCCTCTTCCCATTGAACGCTGCGGACGTCTTTTTTGGAAATTTTAACGAGTGTCTTGTAGGCCCATCCGTCGAATTCAAGTTCAGGCCTGATTCCGGAAGACAAAAGATAAACAGCATCGGGCTCTGCAAATTTAAAATATTGTCCGCCGCCTGAACGGCTCTCGCCCAAGACCATCGAAAGAACGGACTTGCCTTTGGCTTCGAAACTGATCTTCGCTGCCCGTGACCCCAATCCGAATTCATCCGGATTCTCTGCTTTTTTGGTCACGGTCCGCTCGATTTTGGCAGAGGTCAGAGTGTCGAAAAGTTTTGAGATTTTGCCCGCGTCGGCAACAAAGGAATTGTCGTTTTCAATGCTCCATCCGCCGTTTCCGTTGCGGACGAGCAAAACTTTTTGGGCTTCTTTTTCAATTGAAATGCGTTCAATTTCATTTAACGGCAGATTTTCCGAAAGCGGACGGGGAGCGCTCTGTTTTTCGGACGGACCGAACTTTTGAAGGATTACGACGCCGGCTGTAAATACTGCAAGTGCCGGAAGGCCGACAGTTAAAATGCGGTTTGAGGACATGATAATCAGTCTCCTGCGTTTCAGTCTTTTTGTTTGCGTGCGTTACGGTTTGCCCTGCGGCGGAATACGATTCCACCTGCAAACGAGACACCCAGCGGAACGAGAGCAAGATTGACAACCGCAAGTGTCCTTCCCAGACTTTCAATATCTTCCCGAAGATTTTTTCGAACCTCGCGCAGACGCTTGCGCATTTGCGACTCCTCGGCACGGAATTTTTCGATTTCCCTTTGCTGTTCGGGGGTCAGGACGATCCTGTTGCCCTCGATGCGGGCTCCCTGCATTTCCTGAAGCTTGGCCTGTGTTTGCGCCAGTTTTGACTGGAGAGAACTCTCTTCGTCTTTCCACTTGGCCTGCGCCTTTTCCTGAATGTCGACAAGTTTGTCGAACGGCCGCGCGAATCTGCCGCGTGAGCGGATGGCGATCAGATCCTCACTGCCGCTCATGAAGTCGACGGCGTTGATGATGAAATTCAGATTGTCGTTAATCGGCTTGGCGACAATCTGGTTTCCAAAGGGAATTTTTTGGACTGAATATTGATCGGCCAGAAAGTCTGCATCCGAAACAATCAGGACGAGGGCATCGTTTGCAGCCTGATTGACCCATCCCGATTCTCCGTCCTTTGCCGTAAAGGCTGATTTGAGCTTGCCCTTGAGTAGTCCTGCGACAGTGAATTCTTTGTTCTCATTGCTCAGTCTGCGGATGGATGCCTCCGGTCCGGCCTGAAGTGTTTCAGTCGGAATAATTCCGGCCGAGAGTGATGTTGTGACAAGCCGGTCAAAGGTGTGCGGGCTTCCCGACCGAAGATTCAGGCTGCCCGCTTCTCCGGCCATCATCTGCCGCAGCTGGCTTGTTATTTTAGATTCCTTGTTGAAGCCCTTGTCGACGAGTTGCATGATAAAAGGATAATTTACATTTGTTCCGCCGGCGTTGATCTGGGTCGGATATTTAAGATCTCCGACGACCTTGGAAGCATCATATTCAACGTCCCACGCCGAAAAGAGACTCTTCAGGTCAGAGACATTGTCAACTGATTTCGCTCCGGACTGTATCTGTTTGTCGAAATCGACCCGCGAAAACGGGTCGACCAGTGCAATGAGCTTTCCTCCCTTCAGAACAAACTGATCAATTGCTCGGAGTGTTTCGTCCGATAATTTTTTCGGGTGATGGACAATGAGGATTTTAATTCTGTCGGAGATGGATTTGCTGTCCGCCGCAATTTCTTCGACGTCTGCAATTTTCCTGAGTTCATTGACGATCATCCAGTCGCCCTTGCCCTGCATGACAGCCTGAATATCGTTGGCCGGTGTTTTTGCAAAGAGTTCGAGTGAACTGAGAATACCGACTGTAGTCCTGCTTTTGCTGATGAGTTTTTGCAGAGCTTCACTGATGTCGTACTCAAGAAATTGTTCACGGCGCGGATCGATGTAGGGAATGACCGCCTCTTTTTTACCGGCAAAGACGGCAAGGCCAAAAAACAATTCACTGCCGTCCGCGGCAGGAACCGGTTTGAGCCCGTAGCGGCGTGCCCAGTTGTCGGCATCCGTATCCGGTCGCGGATCGAGGCGTTCCAAGCTGATCTTTCCTTTTCCTGCAGCGACGTATTGCTTCAGGAGATCCTCAACCCGCACGGCGTAAGCCTTAATCGGCACCGGAAGGTTTTTGACCGACTGAGAAAAATAGAATTTCAGTGTGACGTCTTCCGGAAGCTTTCCGACAAGATTTCGCGAGCCTTCCGAAAGGGTGAAAAACTTCTCCTGAGTTACGTCGAGACGCAGGCCGAGCACTGAGATGATGATCCACAGGCAGCTCAGCACAAAAGCCAGCACGCCCAGCGCTTTTGCCGAATAAACTGTCCGCGACAGAAAAAGATTTGATTTCAGCATCGGTCTTTCTCCTTACGCCGTTTTGATGCGGTTGAGTGCGATACCTGTGGCCGTCAGTGCGACTGAGATGACGGACAGGAAATAAAGAAGGTCGCCGAAGTTGATGAGACCGCGCGACAGGGTTTCAAAGTGTCCGACGAATCCGAGTGAAACGATAAAATCGACAACCCCGACGGGCAGATAATCGGACAGGATCCGCGAAAAAACTCCCCAGCCCATAAAGACAAGAACAAGGCATATGACACAGGAAAGGATAAAGCTGACCACCTGATTTTTGGAAAGTGCGGAGGTCAGGTTGGTGATCGCAAGATACGCACCCGCCATCAGAAAGCTTCCCAGATAACCCGACATCATCACCATGTTGTCGGGCTTGCCGAGATAGTTGACCGTAAAGAAAAGAGGAAAAGTCAAAACAAGGGCAATGCCGATAAAGAGCCATGCTGCCGCAAATTTTGCAAGAACAGCCTCGCCGACAGTGATTGGCAGTGAGAACAGCAGTTCTATTGCGCCTGAACGCCGGTCCTCGGCCCAAAGTCTCATGCCGATTGCGGGAACCAAAAACAAATAGAGCCATGGATGAAAGGTAAAGAACAGGTCAAGTCCGGCGTGGTTGCTGTCGAAAAAGTTGCCTATAAAAAACGTGCAGACACCCGAAGCAACAAGGAAGATGACCAAAAAGACGTAGGCTACGGGAGTACGGAAATATGCCAGAAGTTCGCGTTTAAAAATGGATGTAAACTGTTCCATATTGTTTCACCCCTTTTGCACTGTTGTGAGAGTCCGGAAGACGTCATCAAGGCGGCCGCGATCGATTGCAAATTCGCTCATGTTCCACTTGTTCTGCGAGGCGAGCTGCGAAATTTCCGAGGCAATCAGCGCCTGCTTTTTCGGGAAAACACGAACACTTCCGTTTTCGAGCGTTTCAATTTTTTCCACGTAAGGCAATTTTGAAATTGTGCCTTCAACTTCCTCTTTGGGCTTGTTCGCAACTGAAAGTACAACCGAGTTGCAGTATCGGGATTTCTTGAGCAGGTCGGCCGGTTTGCTGTCCGTCGCTATTTTTCCCTGTGAAATGATCACAACGCGCGAACAGACACTTTCGACTTCTTCGAGAATATGGGTTGAAAGGATTATTGTTTTGCTCGTGCCCATTTGACGGATCAAATTACGGACTTCGTGTTTCTGGTTGGGATCCAGACCGTCTGTGGGCTCATCAAGGATCAGTACCGCCGGATCATGCAGCAGTGCCTGCGCAAATCCGACTCTTTGCCGGTATCCCTTGGACAGAGTTTCAATCAATTGATGCCAAACGTCATCAAGGAAGCAGAGCTCCCGAACACGGTCGAGCGCCTTTGCGCGTTCGCTGCCGCCCAGACGCCTTACGTCCGCAATGAACGACAAAAATTCATAGACGCTCATCTCACCATAGGTTGTTGCATTTTCGGGCAGGTAGCCGAGTTGCTTTTGTGCTGCGATTGTATCGGCAAGCAGGTCGTGACCGCCGATGCGGACAGTGCCCGAGGTCGGATAGATGGATCCGACGATCATCCTCATGGTTGTTGTTTTTCCTGCACCGTTCGGGCCCAGAAATCCGAGAACTTCCCCCTTCGGGACTTTAAAAGACACACCGTCAACAGCAACATGTTTATTGAAGCGCTTTGTCAGCGCCGAGACTTCAATCATGGCCTGCTATCCCCAAAAAAATCAGATGATCAAAACGGACTGCAATAAAAAAATAATCATCGGAGCAACGGATGCAAGGGTATATTCCGCGACAGTGCGGCGGTTATGTACAGGGTTTTTGACGCGCGGGAAATTTACTGATTTTCGGGCAGGTTTTTGGGATTCTTGGTGCAGGACTTCGGGTCGGCGGGGCACGGTGCACAGGGTATTTTTCCGATGGCAATCGCCATTGCTGTTTCCCAGTCGCTCCGGTCAATCTTTCCGTCCAGATTCAAATCAAACGTGTTGGGCTCGTCCTTTTTCAACCGACGTTTGCCGCGGGCAACACTCTGAATTCTGGTTGCGTCGGCAGCAGTCACTTTACCGTCGTGATTTGCATCACCGCACAGCGGTATGGCATTCGGCTGCGATTGAGCAGCGGCAATGCCAAAACCGCAGACACAACAGGTCATCAAAGCCAGCATTATCTGTTGACGCACGGATTCCTCACAGCCTCATGAATCTGGTTTAAAGCTCTTCGGTATCCGATGATAGCAAAAAATGATCTGAACGAAGGGAGCCGCAGTGCGTTCCATGACGTAGGCCGTTCCGATGTCCTGCGGGATTGCTCCCTGAGACTTCCGATTGGGTTAGTCCAGAAAACTGAGCATCGTGGATGCGAGGTCGGCCGCATCCTGAACTTCTTTCAGTCGTTTTTTCGAGCCCACAACCTTTTTCATGAAATTGTCAGTCATATCGACTGGCACTCCCATGACCGTCAGTGCTTTTCCCGTCAGCTTGATTCCGAACACTCTGTTGCTGAAAAGCTCTCTGAGAACCTCTGCTTTGGCGAGAGCTTCGTTGTCACTGCCGACAGTCGGATTGCCGTCGGAAAAGAACAAAACAGATGCAACCTGCTTGGGGGAGTTTTTCAGCAGCGGCCTCGCTTCGTTGATGGCAACGCGGAAGGCGTCGGTGACATTCGTCTTTCCGGATGAAGCGCAGATTTTACTCTTGAATTTGCGGTTAAATTCGTCATTCGACAAATTAAGAAAACCCTCGTGCGTTCCTCTGAATTCTGCCGATGAATTGAACGTCGTAATCGAAAGCCGTGCATCGGCACCGGATCCCAGTTTGTTTTTGAGTGCCCGTACAAAAGTCTTGAAAGCTTCGAACCGGAGGCAATTTGGATCGGTCGCAAATTGCCCTTCGGTCAATGAACCGGAGGTATCAAAGATGGCATGAACGTCTAAACTTTTTCCGGCTTCAGCAAACTGATCGTCGGGAATATTCACTGCTTCGGGTGCCGGTTGTGCAGCTTTGGGCGGTTGTGCCGGCGGCAAACTGCCCTGCTGCGGTTTTGGGTTGTTCAGCGGTCCCCTTGCAGGTTCCTTAACGGGTAATGACTTTGAGCCGCCTTTTGGATTGGCATCGGGGTAACCTTTGGCACCTGCATCTCCGTCGCCTGAAACTGCGGGTTCACCTGTCGCATTGGCTTGAATTCTTTTTGCCGATGACGGCGCTTTTGTTACGAAGTCGGCATTGGAGCACGCGGCAATAAAAGCCAAGGGCAACAAAACCAAAAAAAATCTCTGCACCATCCGGCACGACCTCCGCGTAAAACCATGTTCATGGACAGTATCGGAATAATTTAAATTAAATTAAATTTAATTTATTTTTACCGTACATCTCACGTGTTTGAGGAATTATTTACACTGACAAATCGATGCTTATTCTTAGAGCGGCCGGCGACACCGGCAAAATCTCTCCGTCCTGCGAAGCAATCGGTATCGGCAGAAAAAATAGTTATTTGCCGGAAGATGAATACGTTCTGCCCGATGCAGTCAGGTTGCCTTTTTCGTCAAACAAAGCCGAGGTTCCCGCCTTTGCATCATGCCAAGCGTATTTTTCCACGAAAGGTGTGTTCTCCATCCATGCCAAGACTTCCCGTATGAAGTTGTCCACTTCTGTCTGACTGAATTTTGCAGGGTTTTCTCGTGAGCTCTTTGTTGTTTGCGGGGCGAACTCGGTTATCCAAAGCGGCTTTTTGTAGGTGTCGTAAACATCCTGCATATCTTTTTTGAATTTTTTTGACTGGATTCCTTTGTACCAGTGGACTGTGACGAAATCGACTTTCGGTGCCGCCTTCATAAACTGCGGCAGCCAGTCTCCTGTCACCGGATGGCCTGCCATGGCCGGACTGCCGATCCTCTGCCCTTTCTTGACGACCTTCGGCCAAAGGCCGAGAGCTTCCTGAACCGTCATATCCGATTGTTTTGAATTATCCGGTTCATTGAACCCGAGGACGACATCGGCGCTGACCGCACTTTCGACGGTCCGCTTTGAAAATATCATCGGCACGAAAGAAATTTCCGTCTTTATTTCAGTCTTCGCGCCCCAGTTATAGTACCAGCTCACTCCGAGTTCTTTGAGTTGTTTTTCCGAGAATCCGCGGCTTTCGCTCAGGCCTATTCCTTTCTTTTTGGATACGGGCTTCGACGGAGCAGCAGCGGCGCCAAGCGCGCCGAAAAGTGGCAAACAGACGGTTGCAAATAAAATTTTGCGCAGTGTGTTCATGTCAACGCGTCCTTTTTTGAGTTTATTCAATGATTCAAAGGGATTGTATTGTGAATTAATTCTGAAGGCAAATTGGCCGGTCAGCCTCGAATAATCCGGTCAGAAATTAAAAAAATAGCAATATTTGATATTTGGGATCATCAACGAATGAATTTCTGAACAGGCCTCATTTACAGTTTCATTGTTTTGATTTTAGTGCTTTAAATCCGCCAAATTCGGCGGGTCAAGGGCCCGCATTAAGCAGAAGGGTTCGGGAAATGAAAAATTGGTTGCCGTCCATGTTTGCGGTGTCACTCA
>RFOM01000084.1 GCA_009926615.1 Pseudomonadota bacterium | reverse complement strand
ACCAAAGCAAAGCTGCATGCTTCCGCCGAAAGCATCCGAAGGAGACAACGCAAAACAATACACCTGCGCAACCTACCATGACATGGTTGTGCATGATGTTACCTTCAGCGGCCTGCCCGCAGAGCAGGAGACGGTGCTGAAAAACATGCGCGAAAAGTGGGTTACTCAAATTAAAAAAGTCGAGAATGAGGGACCCGACTTAGCGTCCGCAACGAGCAACGAAGTTGAGAGCCCATGGAGAAATTATGCGACAGAAGAAAGTTTCCGAATGTTTATCGCGCAAATATTCAAGCCATCCTGCAAGGATTTTTTTCCGGCGTTGGCGCCAGTCTGCACCGAAGATCCCTTTACCGGGGTGACATGTATACCAATAACTGACCCTGAACCCGCTCCAACAGTTTCCTCATGCACCTCAAATCTTTTTCCGGCTGACCCGACAAAGGTCGTCGCAGGAGACCCGGCGAGTGAATATCCCAAGGTGTATACGATCAAACTCTCCTGTGAGGGAATCGCTGCGCCTGACTGCTACGAAGTGCCGATCAATACACCTCAGAATTTACATTACATGCGTCAGATGACCCGCGAGCGGTTGCGCTCATTCACGCGCTACAACATCGTCGGCAATTTATCTGCAATGCCCTCAGATATTTTGAGCTGCGGTTCCGGCACGAGCGGCATCTGCGCAGCCAAAACGGAAGTTCAAACTGCTTTGGGCACTGTTGCCGACGGACTGACACTGAGTACCGCTTCCTTGAGCCCGAGCAATTTTCTCAGCAGCAGTTCACCCTTTGTCAAAGCACAAAAAAAAGTCGACGGCGCCTTGGATGTCTGGAAGGACTTCTTCGCCGCCAACGATTCTGCAAACACATCTTCTCCGTCGACAGATTTAGGCGCCAACGGTGTTATCGCCGATACCGATGATTTTCCATTTTTCAAAAAACTCCTGAATCCGATCAATTTTCTTGATCTCCACTCTAATTTCATCGTTCAGGATCGCGCCGTGACCGAGCTTCCCAAGCCTGAAAACATGGACTTGCGCAGGGCCTTTCTCAAACTTCCCATCAATAACATTATCGGTCTCGATGAATTCTCTTCGTTCTCTTTGGACTCCAGCTCAAATCCGCGCCCGATTTTTATTGACTCATGGAACACGGGCAGCAATGTGGGCGGACGCTTTCTGCGCTTTTGGACAACCAAAAACCAGCTCAACTCCTTCCTTGATGCTGTACCGCTGGAATCCGCTTACGGCGACCACTTCAACCCAATCGACCCCAATTCGTTCATCGTCCTGTTTGACAAACCGACTGTGGATACGGCGACAGACACCATTGCGAAAATTCCGACTCAAACCACTCTGCAAAAAGGCGACAGCGGTTCGATCTTCACGCTCGACGGTATTCCGATGTTTGCGCTGTCGACTGTCAACGGTGAACCGACCTCGGGCGGAGCGGCGGTGGCTGCAATCCCCGTTGCAGGACCCGACACCGACGACTCACTGCCAAGCGGCGGCGGAAGCATTGCTGCCGGCGGCGGAGGCGGAAGCCCCGTCGCATCGGCGGGCGTGGCTTGTAAGTAGTAGAAATCCCTGAATTTAAATAGATAATTATTTATGTTGCAGCGCACGGGAGTTCATCTTAATCCCGATTCCGGCGGTCGTGCTTTTCGGGTTGCCTTGTTCAATCCGGCCCTGCACTTCAAGCCCCGCGAATTCTTGGGAGTAAAGACACATGCAAAGACGCGACTTCTTCAAATCCTTCGGTATCGGTTCACTGGGATATACAGTTTTGAACGCACAAAAAGCCGAAGCCTTTCCTCAACCGCCGCGCGTGATTTCTCCCCGCAACCCGACCGCAAAAAGACAACTCGAAAACGGTCAGCAAAAGTCGGTGCTGATCATCGGTGCGGGGCTCGCCGGACTCTCGGCTGCACTCGAACTCGCAGAGAGAAAATACAAAGTCACGGTCCGCGATGCGATGCCGGTTGTCGGCGGCAAACTGGCAGTCCGGCAGGAAACCAATGCCGCGGGAACGTTCTGGGTTGAACACGGCCTGCACATGTGGTTCGAAAACTATCACGTTCTGCGCAACATTCGCGAACGTCTGGGTGTCAACGGCAACTTTCGTCCCTATAATGAAGTTGAATTCAGATTCCGCACCTACAAAAATGAAGTCATCAAGAGCGAGCCGCCGATTTATCCGCTCAACCTGCTCAACATTCTGAAAAATTCACCGAACATGAATTTTCTCGATGCAGCCGGCACTCTGAATACCATCCGCGAAGTTCTCTTTTACAACCACAAAACGAACTACCTCCGTCTGGACGACATGACGTTTGCAGACTTGGCCGAGCTAAGAAAAGTAAACAAAAAATTCTACGACATTGTGATGGAACCCGCTGCTTCGGTCACTCTCAACGACCCCAACACCATCAGTGCCGCTGAAATGTGCCTTTACATGCACCTGTATTTTTTGAGCCATCCAAAGGCGTTCAACCGCGAAGTCACAACCACCGACCATTACAACGGTTTGTTGCGTCCTTGGGTCGACAGACTGAAGTCTTTCGGAACCAAAATCGAACTGTCGAAACCCGTCAACGCGCTGCGCTTTGAAGACAACAAAGCGGTCGGAGTGCTGGGCGAGAGCAAATCCTACGACTACGTTATTTTGGCAACCGAGGCCGGTGCAGCACAAAAAATTCTCGCAGCTTCGACAGCCCGTGACGCCAATGCAACCAACCTGCTCGAAAAACTGCGCGCCAGCGTTGCTCCCCTGAAAACGGCACCTCCCTATAAAGTTCTTCGTGTGTGGTTCGACAAAAAGCCGAGCGACAACATTCCGGACTGTCTGGAAACCCCGCAGCACAGGCCAATCAACCTGCTTGCACGTTTCGAACTTCTGGAAGAAGAATCACGCCGCTGGTCCGAAAAAACCGGTGGTTCAATTATTGAATTCCACCTCTATACAACACCGGAACTCGTCGGGCTCAAGGACGATGAAGTATGGCCTGCCATTCGTGAAACTGTTCTGGACATCATGCCGGAAATGGCAGACGCCAATGTTGTTGCGTCGAGTGTCGGCAGCTACCATAACTTTACCTCTTTTGAATGCGGGCAAGGTTCAATTCGCCCAGCAGCCACCGAACCTCAGTCACTGGGCATCGAAAACCTGAGCTTTGCCGGCGACTGGCTGAAAACAGATTATCCTTCGGCCCTGATGGAACGTGCAGTTTGCACGGGCCGCGAAGCCGCCAACAGTATCTGTTTCGCCGACGGTGTGCGTGAAGAAGGCATGGTTGTTACAAACGACTACGGCCCCGGATTGCTTTAATCGATAATTTTATACTGACTGCGGGGATTGGCGACACCGTCGAAATGCCACCACTCCGCATCGTAAGGAAAAAGGCCCGCCTGCTGCATTGCTTCGCGCAGTATCAGGCGGTTCTTTTTTGCCGGTGCGGAAACTCCGGAGTAGTTGAACGCAGACTCAGGTCCGAAATGATCGAATCTCACACCCATGTCGGCAATTTTTCCTTCAGCATCGCGGAAGCTTAAATCAACCGAAGCACCGAAGTTGTGATTTGAACCCGATGCCGGATTGGCCACATAACGGGCGTCAGGCAATATCTTCCACATTTTCTGCTGAACGGAGCGCGGCCGCGCACAGTCGTACATGACAAGTGAAGCTTTGCCGCCAAGAGTTCTCTTTAAAATAATCTGCGCAGAGTTCAGCTTGGCAGCTACTTCCTTCTGCAAATAACACTTCCTGAGAGTGCCGTAGACGTTTGTCTTGAGGAAGTTCATTTGGCCCGTCGGGTCTTCCTTGGCATAGGCGAGGTCTGTTTCAATCCCGCCGCGCAATTCAACCAGACCCGCCGCCGCAAGACGCTTTTCCGGATCGCCGGCCACATCCGCCGCAGAAAACTCCGAGTCCTGCCGATTCTTGGGAACGCATGCAAAAACCAAAGCCGATAAGGTAAAAATTAGTGTCAGACGTTTCATTTGCACCTACAGTGTTTGCAAAAACCGGACTAAGTCCAAGACATCCTGCCTTGAGAAGCGCGAGACTCCGCCGTCGGAAAAAATTCCTTCATCGTGCCCCTGATTCCCCAAGCCTTTGCGCCGCGAATCAAAATACGCCGAACGGTTTTTCTTCCACTGCTGAGGTGCTTTTTCTCCCAACGGGTAGCCGTTGCACTCAATGTCGAAATCGGTTTCCCGCGATCGGGCTTCACCGGCATGCCAAGCCACGGGCCGCAATGCCGAGGGAACGAGAAGCGCGCAAAGACTCGGTACAGAATTATTGTGAAGGTAAGGCCACCTTGCCCAGATGCCGACCAAAGGAGGCGGCACATAACCGTTCTGCACCTTCACAACGATTCCGTTCTTCTTACTGATATCCAAATTGTTCAGGGGCTCTGCCAAAGCTTCCATACCCTGCGCGCGCAAGGGATCGGTGCCGACATTCACGACCGGCGTGCTGGTGTGGTAATTAACCTTGACTGTTGACAACAATTCGCGCGGGCTCATCCCCGACACATCAGCGCGTTCGTATCCTTTGATGTATTGGCCGTGACAATGAGCGCAATTTTCATTGAAGAGCTTTTGACCGCGCTGCACACGTTCAATGACAAAATGTGATTCAGGAAAAAAATCCAAAAACTCCGGAGGCTGTGATGAAAAAACCGCAGCCGTCAGATCCCGCACGACGCGATCATTTTTTTCAAGCCATCCCGACAGCTCGTCAAGATCGGTTCCGCGGCCGATTTCGTTCCAAAGAATATTTGTAAAGATCGGATTGCCGGCAACAACAGAGCCGTCCAACAGCCACTTGTTTTTATACTTGACGTTCCACCATACGGCAGGTTTGCTGTCGGCCGGCTGATGGCGCAGCAGAGAGTCTCTCGGATTACGATGAGCTTCGGGCGTTTTGGATGCCCGACCGTCGTCTGCGCGGCGGCTCAAACTCAGGGCGACGTGCGCAAGTGAAGTATCCAATCCGCGCACAAGCGGCTTTCGGCCGTCAATGTACCGTGCGTTTTCACGCAGCCTGCCGTACATCGCAACCTCTTCGTCCGTTCCGTTGACTCCGATTTTAAACAACACCGGCGACACCAGCGACGTTGCGGTTTTTCCCATAAGAAAAAACTCGTTGGCTCGCGGAAAACGATTGTTGAGACCAATCACTTTGCGTCCAAACAGTTCACCTGCATGACAGGTTGCGCAGCTGAACGTGATCGCAGGGCCTTCAGGAGCCTGAATAAAGCTCGTTCCCATTCGATACCAAGGCTTGCGTCCCTCGGGCATCGGAACAAAATAAACGCCTTCGCCCTGCGCTTCGGGATATTCAACAAGCCCGACAAGCCTTTCCACATCGGCAAAAGTCTGGAGCTGTGCTACCCGTTTGAAGAATCCCTGCAAAACAGAAAAAACATCTTGCCTGCGGCCTTCGGGTTTAAAAAATCTCAGAGCGGCTTCTTTGGGCAGTGCCTCACCGGTAATATCCACGGGATAATCGAGCGCGTGCATTTTTCCGGCGAGCGCAGCGGCTGCCAGCTCATCGTCAGTCAAACCGAGAGGGTTATTGCGGCCGTCAGCCGGAATGCGCTCATCGGGTTGCCATGTTGCCGATTGCCCTGCAAAAGGCAAAAGGGCCACTGCCGCCAAAGACAGCGCACACAGCCTCAAGTTCAGCTTTTTACGGGCCATGCAGTCGGGTCTCCGGTGCGGAATCAAAAAAAAGGGGCCGATTCTGCCGGTCCCCAAAGAGGTATCACTCCGAAATCAACAGTCTGCAGTGTTCAGCGGTGCCAGTTCACGTGCAGGTGATTGTCGTGACCCGAAGCGCTTCCGACCGATCCGGAAAAACGGCTTTGTACCGAATAATCGTTGAACAACATACTTGTTGATCCGCCCATATTCAAGATTTCTCCGACCAAAACCATCTGCGCGCTGCGAACGTAGCAGGCATCCCAGATCGTGTAACAGTTTTTGGTCGGTGTGTTGCCCATGACCGCAATGTCAACCTCGATTCCGCCGTGGTGTCCGGCGTGTCGGCCCGAATTTCCTGCTGCCGAGTTGGAAATATCACCGACAAAAATCTTCAGGCCTGTCTTGTTGTAGACGCGCACTGCGAGTTCTTTGATGCGTGCAATGGTTTTAGGCTGCCCGTATCTCATCGATTCAACGTCATAGGTTTCATAGCCATAGCCCTGTGCCGGCAGGAGCATGAGTCCGCCGCCGTTTGCCGGATTGAACGGGCCGCTGTGAACCTTGCTGTTGCAATGTTTCTGGTAACAGCTCGAACCACCCTTATTGTCGAGACACTTATCCAGTGCCTCCATCGCGCAAAAGTTTTCGCTGGGCTTGAATCCGCATCTCGAAAAGCAGGTGTATCCGCCGCGTGCATCCGTGCAGGATGAAATGTCTTTCACCGTGCACTGCGGAGCATCATCCTTATTGTTATCGACAGCCATAATCTCCGAAGTTCCCGCGCGCGGATTTTGGTCCGTACAGGCCGCAAACGTCATCAAACCTGCGACAAGCGAAACAAAAAAACTTTTCACGACACGCCTCCGTTCATCTCTCGGGCAAAGGCCCGCACGAAGGGGGGGAAAGCATACGCCGTGCCACGCACAGTCACCGAAATGACTGACCTTTTTAAAAAACCGAACTGTTCAAGGACTTTACAGGTTCACACAAATCGACACTCCGTGTATCATTTTCAGAGAACGTTCGGAGCAACACGGATGGGTCCATCGTTCCACATTCCTCTTGAATTGATCCCCACTTTTCTGCTCTTGGCGGAAGAGCTCAACATTTCCCGATGTGCGCGAAAACTGGGGGTCTCACAGCCCGCTCTGACCCGTCAGCTGCAGACCCTTGAAGAAGCCTTCGGAGCACAGCTCTTCGTCCGTCAGAGCCGCGGCGTTGCACTCACCCAGACGGGACGCTCGCTGAAAAAAGAAGTTCTGCCGCTTTACGAGAGTCTGCAAAACTCTGTGGCCAAAATCAGAGACACGCAGACGAAATTGTCCGGCACGCTGACTTTCGGCTGTTTTTCGGAGATCGGCACGCATGTCATCTCGCCCGTCCTCTTTGATTTCTGCAAGATTAATCCCTCACTCTCTTTGGACATCCGCTATCTTTCGGAGAGTGAAATTATTCTTGGAGTTGCGGGAGGCCAATTGAATTTAGGTATTGCCAGTCAGCCGCCCGCCAATGAATCAGTCCGTTCCTACAAACTGATGACCGAACGGATTGTCCTCGTCACTTCCGCTGAAAATCCAAATCTGGTGAAACATTCAAAACCAAAATTTGCCGGCTTCAGGACACACGATCGCCTGCTGCAGGGCTTTTGCAAAAATTTTCCCGAACTTTTTCCATCCGGCTCTCCTGAAATCACTGTTGCCGTCAATTCCCATCAGGCGATGATCAATGCAGTCAGACTTCTGGGTCACTACGCGGCAATGCCCTTGCACAGCGTCAATGCAGCTCTCCGCGAGGGACTCGTCAGAATTGCCGCACCGCAGGAATTGTCAAACAAGGTCTACCTGGTCATGCCCGACTCCGAATTCCCCGAAAGACGAACCGTTGAAGTTGTGAAATTTCTAAAATCCAAATTCAAATCCATTGAAGGGACAGGTTGATGATTCAGGTTAAATCCTTGTTGAATCCGGGCGAATCGGCCAAGACATCTGTCATCCGAAAATCAGTGGACGAAATCTTTTTCGAGTCATCACCCAAAAAATCATTCGCATCTGCCTCCGAACGGGAAGCATTCAAGTTCAAATATCTGGACTGGTATTCACAGAATTTACCTCAGTACTTTCTTGTTGCTCTCGGTGAGAAATCGGAAGTCCTCGGATATGTCTGCGGGGTTGCGGATACCCGCAGACACGAAGATCTCGCCGGCCTTCACCCTTGGTTTGAAATTTTTGAAGACTGCTATCCACAGTTTCCGGCGCATTTGCATATAAATTGCGCAGAGTCTGCACGCGGCCGAAGCATTGGTTCAACTCTGCTCGCCGTGTTCGAAAGCTGCCTCCGCTCGGACGGAGTTGCCGGAGTTCACCTTGTCACGTCTCCGGATGCACGCAATGTTGGCTTTTACGATAAAAATGGCTATAAATTCACCAAAACAATGAACTGGAAGGACAGCAAGCTGCTCCTGATGGGCAAATCCCTCTAACCTCTCCGAAAGAGACCGGTCATGAAAAAACGCGTACAGCTGATAGCTGCTTCTTTTGCATTTTTTTCGCTTGCCTGCGTGACTCCGGCACACTCGGATGCGGGATTCTTTTCCGGACGCTACAAGGTCAACTGTACCAACAGTCCATCCGGTTGTGCGTGCAGCAAAACAACGGATACCAACGTCAAAGCGCAGAACCTTTTCCATGCACAGCCGGTCGAAGGCACATCGGGCCGCGATGCGACACTCGACAAGCCGGCTCCCGTTGAACTGCGGGTCAACGGCGAAATCTGCTACTATCCTTCACAAAATTTACGACCGATTTATTGGGAATCGGACCTTTGTCCCAATCCTTCAACCGAAGCCCAACTCCCGCTCAGAGACCCGAGCGAGCTGCTGCAAAGCGGTTCGGCGGACGGCGAGAAAATTGCACTCGGGAATCTGTTTCCTACGTTCTACAATATAGCCGACGAAGCCTTCCATCCGGGCCCCAAAACAGTCCCCCTCTATGAAGCCGGAACGGGCAAGCTCATTGCCAACGTCAGCAAGTCCTTCCACGAAGATCTTGATATTGAAGGCACCGGCAGATTGAATGACGGCAGGGTGCTGAACGTCGCAACCTACGTCAATAGAATCTGGGACTACAAAGTCCTTCCCGCAGATGCTTTCGGTATCGGAATTTTGGGGCACAATCTGCATCCCTACCGTTCCGTTGCAGTTGATTTTGTCCATTTATGCAAGCAGGCCGGATACGACTTTTGCAGTCTGCCGGTTGTTGAAGTCAGAAAGCGTCTGATTGGTGCATTGCTCTACATGCCGCGCCTCAAAGGCATTTCGCTGGGCAACGGCAAAACTCACGACGGATTCGTTTGTGCGCAGGACATCGGCGGGGCAATTCAGTTCGACCGCGTTGACCTCTTTGTAGGTCCGCTGGGAGGCGGAAATCCGTATCTCAAAGAATGCCGTCAAAGAAATCCGCTGATTGATGCCGGCGTCAACGGTCTCATTCCCAGCGATTGGCGCACCTACGAATCGGCAGGATTCGACAATCAGGGCAAACCAATCTTTAAACGCAAAAATGAATTTGAATATCGAACATACGCCGCACACAAAGCTCTCGATACATATATTGTCAAGGGTGCATTCTGCAGACCCTGAGTTCTTCCGTCCGGAGATCTGAATTATGAACCAACGCCCGACGCTGAATTGTCTGTTGCCCTTGTCACTTTTGACTGTTCTTTCCTTTTCTAACGCGGCTCAAGCTGCTCGGAAAAAATGTCTGAATGAAAATAAACTCGGCGATCTCCTTATCACGGCTGTCAAGGGTGCTGAGTTTGAGCAAGTCACCGACCTCGGTCCGAATTTCACGGAAAGTCCGTGTCCGGAAACCGAACCGGCGTGCAAACACGGGCGTTCTGCTCTCGGGGTGAATAAATATCCCCAAGTTGATCTTGCGGTCATCGCATTTCAAAAGGATTGTCCGAACAAAGTTGTCGGCGGGAATGTCTTTTTTTCACGTGATTTCCCTCGGGGTATTATTGCACAATTCGACAAAAAATCAGGTCAGGTGCGCAACGTCCGCCTGCAGCGCTGGACTCAGGAAAGGTTTGACGAAGGCAAGGTGATCAAGACATCACCTTATTTTGAAAAAAATCCGGAGGCACGCAAAGCTCAATACCCTGCCGATGATCTTATCAACGCAGAGGCAGCCGCTGCATCTGCACCTGATTTTATGTCCCCCTATCCGGCAAGTATTTTTAAGATGCTCGTGCTGACGCGGGTTCTGCAGTTTCTTGAAGAAAAAGGCCCTCTGGAGGCCCAGCTTGCGCAAAATTACACCTACGATTTCGGCACTGCCGACACTTCCGATGATGTCACACTGAGTCTTCGTGAATTCCTTGATGCCATGATCCAGTGGAGCGGCAACAAAGCGACAGCCGCGATGATCCAGTTCCTTCACAGAAACGGTCAGATTGTCGAATCCGAGGTTAAAGACCAAGGCGGTTATCCGGCTGCCGCACCGTCGGTCAACACTCTCAACCGCACCTTTGCAGAAATTGGATTGCAGTCGCTTCAAATGAACCGGACCCGCGCAAAGGACGGTTTGTGGGGCAACCGTGACACAATGTATTTAAAAAGCAGTTCAAGCATAAGTCACATTTCCATGCCGTCTTGGGATGTCGCCCGCCTTTTGTGGTTAATGCGCACTCAAAAGACCACACCTCCGGCAGAACGGCCTGCATGGACGTTGCCCGACGGCCGCACCGTCGATGCATTCAAGATCTCCGACGGCGTCAAACAGCTTTTCTGGGCCAACATGCAAAACCAGCTTTTTCATGAAGTACTGAGCAACACCCTGCACTGCCGGCAGGCACAAGGCGGTGAATTCGGAATTCCGGCGATACTCCCGTCCAAATGGATGAACAACGGTCAACTCCGCTTGCCCGCAGGCTCTTATCCGTTCACCTTCGCTGCCGACGAGCTCAAAGGCGACTACAAATTCAGCCCGAACATTGCAGAGTGCCAAAAAACTGCTGAAGTCGAATTCGCTTCCAAAACAGGTCTGACTTCAGTCTCAGGAAGTCACGCAGGTCTGGTCAAAGGATTGTCAGAGCGGGGCTTCAACCGAGAGTATATTGTAGTTCTCAATTCGAGTCTGGGCAGCCGGTTTACCGATGCCGAGCGCTTGGACACCGACCGCATTATTCCGTGCTTCGACAAAACTCAGTGTTACACGAAGCGCATAAGCCGGCTCGGTTCCCTCATCGACAATTCACTGAAGGAATGGCTGGAGAACGATGAAAGAAAAAGCACAAAATCTCAGTATTCAGGGCGCAAAACAAAAGGCAGATGAATTTCTGAGCATCGCATCCCAGTTCAGACTGGGAGACCTTCCCACTGAATCACAGCATCCCAAAACATTGAATCTTTCGGACTGGTCGCAAAACAACCTTCCGCTTGCATTGCGTACCATGCGGGAAGTTGACTGTGATGCCATCAGACTCATACTTCCGCGCTGCGATCAAATTCTTCAGCTCGCGCGTGAGATGCTGGCAACTTTAAAAAACGGCAAACGTATTTATTTTGTCGGATGCGGCGCAACAGGCCGGCTGTCTCTCAGTCTCGAAGTTCTTTGGCGCGAGAGTGTCGGAGAAACCCACCCGTGGGCCGACAGCGTGCGATCTTTGATGGCCGGCGGCGATGTTGCTCTTGTGCGATCTATTGAAAATTTTGAAGACCATCCCGAATTCGGTGCGCGCATGCTCGACGAAGCAGGATTCACCGACGGCGATTTGCTTGTGGCTTCAACCGAAGGCGGAGAAACGCCCTACGTCATCGGGGCCGCACTTCACGCACCGGAGATTTCCGGACAAGACCACTGGTATTTGTATTGCAATCCTGAATCTGTGCTCATTGAAAAGCTTGAACGCTGCCAGCAGGTCATCCGCAACCGCAGGCTCAACAAGCTCAATCTGACAGTAGGCCCGATGGCCATTTCAGGCAGCACCCGCATGCAGGCCAGCACAGTCCTTATGCTTGCTGCAGGCACCGCTCTCTTCGAATGTCTCAAAGACCATCCGACATTTGACTCAATTGAAGAATCAATAAACTGTCTGCTCGACCACATGGGCGATCTCAACAATCAGCCGCTCGCATCATTTATTGTGCAGGAGAGCGAATGCTACCGGCGCGGTGAAAGCTTGGTCTACACAACCAAGGATTATGGAATTACGGTCATCACAGACACCACGGAAAGGTCACCGACCTTCAGCCTTGCGCCGTTTGAAAACCGGCAAGATACAGGAGCGGCAGCAAGTTTGTGTTACCTTTGTCTGCCTTCCACCCACACGGCAGAAGACGCTTGGAACCTGCTTCTCAGAAGAACTCCGCGCCCGCTGACAGGCTGGCAGGACTACGAAAATATCGGCGGACCCAAAAGGCTCTCCGGATATGATTTCTCTTCTTCGCTTCCAAAGTGGCGTCAGACTTTCAATCCCGAAGTCACTCAAAAAACGTTCGATATCAGCCGGACCGCGCAGGGGCTGTGCTTTAAATTCGAAAACCTTGAGGCCACCTTCCCGACCAAAGGACTTTCTTTGCTCAATGAGCATCTGACGCTCAAAATGCTTCTTAATATGCATTCCACCTTGGTCATGGGGCGACTCGAACGCTATCACGGCAACGTTATGACCTGCGTGCGCCCGAGCAATTTCAAATTGATCGATCGCACAATCCGTTATGTACAGCTTCTGCTCAAACGCGAAGGAATCAACAGTTTCAGCTACGAAGACATCTGCCTGCAGTGCTTCACCGAACTTGAGGATGCTGCCATAAATGAACCTGTCGTTCTAAAGGTTTTTGACATCCTTAAAACACAGGCCCGCGCGCAGCGCGAATCAGGACATTCCGGCACGGCAGGAATTTCAAAAGGGCACTACGAATCACGTGCATTTTCGATGCGCTGACCGGCACAGGAATCAGACATCCGGACGGGATGCCTGTTCCAGAGCCGCAAAAATTGATTCAAAAGAAATTTTCTTTTCCGAAAGTGCCATTTCGCACGTTCTGCTCGTGCAAAAGCCCTTGGCGGGCATTTCCGCCGGACTCCAGTGAAACCTTTCCTTTGCATTCTCTGTGAGCTCCGGAAACCACAAGCCTCTGTCGCCTGCCATTCCGCAGCAGGCCGACTGCAAAGGCAAAACCGGCTTGTCACAAATCATTTTTGCAAGTTCTTCAAATCGCCCCAAACGTCCCGATTTGACCACTGAGCACACGGGAAAAAAACGGTTGGCATCTTTCAGGGGCTTCAGCGGCAAACGCTTCGCGAGATGCAGTGCAAAATCGGTCGGGTCGAGAATCTTCAATTTTTCAAGCTGCCCGCGGGCTGCAGGAGACAGCCCTGCCGAGTCTTCAAAAACCGCAAGAGCACACGGGCTATTGTCGATCACCACAGGAAATTTTCCGGACTCGGAGGCTGCGAAA
>RFOM01000083.1 GCA_009926615.1 Pseudomonadota bacterium | reverse complement strand
ATGACGCATTCGCCTTTGATGTTTTCCCTGCCCGAGAGTTTTTCGAGAACCTCACCGATCGGACCGCGGATGTGCTCCTCAAATTTTTTAGAAATCTCGCGGGAAATACAGACCCGAACTTCGGCCGGAAAAAAATCAGCGGCATGTTTGAGTGTCTGCATCACACGGTGAGGGCTTTCAAAACAGACTGCAACACAGGGCGCAGAATAACTCCAGATTTTGAATTCGGATTTGTGGTCTGTTTCGGATCGCGAGAGGAATCCTGAAAACACAATGCGCGGGCGAAGAAATCCCGAGGCTGCAGCGGCGGCTGCCAGACTCGACGGCCCCGGCACACTTTCAACCCGAATGCCCGCACGGTGACACTCGTCGACAAAAACAGCACCCGGATCACTGATGATCGCTGACAAGTGCCGCTGTCTGCTGAGGACCCGATTTGAGTCGTTCTGCAAGTTCTCCGGATTTTTGCCGCTCGTTGTGTTCATGCAGACTGACAAGCGGACCATGGGACAGAGCCAGAGCCATAAAAAGCTCTTTGGTGTGCCGTGTGTCTTCGCAAGCAATAAAACCGGCTGAACTCAAAATATCGCGGGCTCGCGGGCTTAAATCTGCAAGTGTGCCGATGGGTGTCGCGACAATGTAAAGAGTCGGCTCAGACATTTTCACGGTGAGTTCTTTCCTTTATCCGAATCATCGGCTGCTCTTGAGAAAACAAATTCGTGCGGCGGCCGTGCCGGACTTCCGACAAGCCGGTATATTCCCATAATACCGCAAAGGGTTGCTCCCGCACCACCCAAAGCCAGAAGTGTCACTCCGTTCAAGTCGGGCATGATCATCGCAACCGCAACAACAGATACGGCAGCAGCGCCTTCAACGGCAATGGCGTGAAAGCCCAGCAGCGTGCTCCAGTCGCTGCGCTCACTCAAAGTCTGGATGGCCGCCAGCCGGCTGACTTTGACGAACGGAACCAGCGTGTAATGAGCGAAAAAAAGAAAACACAGCCCCGCGAGGAAAAAGTGTTCCGACAGTGACTTCTGAAAGAGTGCAAAAAGGCAGACGGGAAAAAAGGTAATGCCGTCCCAGAAAACCGAGTAGGAGAACCTCTTCATATGGCGGGCATCGGCATGCTTCCAAAAGAAATTCGCCGCAAATGTGCCGGCAATAATACCGCACAAAAAGAGCAGCAGATTTACGGCAAGAGAGACAGGAGGCAGCGCAAGATCCCGACGCAGAAAAGTTACGAGTCCGATTTCAACCGGCCCCATCAGCAACAGGTTGTAGACGAACGAATATTTTAAAACCGACATGACCGCGGGATATTTTTGCGCAGTCGCAATCCCCTGCCGCAGCTGTGCGGCAAATGAACCGGAACCGGGTTGGGCTGACAGCGTAGCAGGCATTTGCTCCTTCAGCTTTGCCGAGTTTTTTAATGCCAGTAATGCGATTCCGCTGACTGCAAAAGTGATTGCATCAATGAACGCGGCCCACATCAGCCAGTCAACCCTGATTTTCTGTCCTGCAGGCATCGCCAGCAGAAAAATCAGCGGGACTATTCCCGCAGCAGACAGGCTTGCAACGTTGGCCCACAAATGTGCTCTCGAAATGTCAGCGGGGTTGTGAAACAGAACCGGTACAAGACAATTGCGGCAGTTCTGAAAAACAAGACTGCCCAGTTCGAGAAGAAACTGAACGGCCAAAAGCGGAACAATGATTTCAGCCGGTGTGTCCGGTCTGTCCGAGACCCAAAGGAATACAGCGAAGGCCAACGTGACTGCCATACGGCCGGCATCCGCAGCCAAGGCGACACCTCTCCATCGTTGACCGATACCTTGAGTCAGCCATGGGGCGAATAAAAACAATGGGATAGCCTGAACCACAAAAAGGGCTGCAAGGCCGGCCGCGGGCGTCCAAGGACTGTTTTCAAAGAAAAAGTTCTTCAGGCCCAGAGCCCAAAGCTGGTCCCCGAGTTCACTGAAGGCCTGTGAAATCAAAAAAAGTGCATATTCGCCAATTTTCATCGGGCTCCGTGTGGGGGCGGAAATCAGTTGCCCCTGCAAACCGTCTTGCGCCGGCTGCGAGTCGCCGTTATGGCGAGTCTTGCCTGATTGAGTCATAGCCGTCTTTGCGACGGACTTCAAAAAATCGCGGTATTGGGGGCAAAATGCGAAGCAATCACGGAACACAGGCACCCGCGGTCATTCCGGAGGGGTATTTTTGGCTTGGTCAAATCGGCCGGCCGCACGGAGTTCGGGGCGCTTTTTTCCTTAAAACGGAAGACAACAGAAGTGACTGGGCGGGTTACAAACAGGTACTCGTCAAATCCGTCAGGGGTGAGCAAGTTTATAAAGTCGAAAAGTCATTCGTCAGCGGCGGAAAGCTCGCTCTCCAGCTTTCGGGTGTAGACAGCCGCGAGATCTGTGAATTGCTTTACAACGCGCACATCTTTGTTGCCCGCGAAGAAATTTCGAAAGGTGCGGACGAATTCATTGTCGGTGAACTTGAGGGCTGCAGCATTCAGGTCGAAGGGCGTGAGGGTATCTTCGGAAAAATTATTGCTGTTCACAATTTCGGTGCTCAGGAGACTCTTGAAATTCAAAAGTCGGGCAGTGAAGAAACCGTTTATTTTCCCTTTACCGATGAATTTGTCGTTCACATCGACGAAACTGCAAAGCTGGTTGTTGTCAAAGATGAGCCGGTGTTTCTGGACGGAGACACGGAATGACGCTGCGAATGACTGCATTTACTCTTTTCCCGAAACTCTTCGAACCGTTTCTCGAAGAAGGCGTTTTCGCGCGCGGAATACGAAAATCACTCATCAGTTTTGACACCGTGAACCCCAAAGATTTTGCTGCCGACGCGCGACGGACAGTGGACGGACATCCGTTCGGGGGAGGAGACGGGATGGTCTTGCTTCCTGAAGTTTGTCATGCGGCTCTCGATTCCGTGGCGGGCGTCAACACCAAGGTGATTCACGTTTCCCCCGCAGGGAAAGTTTTTAACAACGCTTGGGCCAGACGGTTGGCTGCCGAAACGGAGCATATCGTATTCCTTTGCGGACGGTACGCAGGATTTGATGAAAGGTTTGTAAAAAACCGCGCCGATTATGAGCTGTCGATCGGAGACTTTGTTCTTTCGGGCGGTGAGCCCGCAGCGGTCTGCATGATGGATTCGATTGCAAGGTTTGTTCCGGGTGTGCTCGGCAACACGGTCAGTGCAAATGCCGACAGCTTTGAAGACGGTTTACTTGAGGCTCCCCAGTACACGCATCCGGCCGACTTCGCAGGGCAGCCGGTTCCTGCTGTTCTGCTTTCCGGCAACCATGCAGAAATTGCACGTTACCGCAGAAAACAACAGCTGCGCCGGACTGCCCTGCAGAGGCCTGATCTTGTTCTGAGGATTTGGGATTCACTCAGCCGTTCCGAGCAAAAGCTTGCCGAGGATGTCTGGAAAACCGGCCTGAAATAACATGCTGAGGCCGTGCCGGTCGGTTAAAACTACCCAGTTGACGAAAATTTAAGCTGATATTCTGGGGGCATGAAATGGCTGAAGGACAGACCTGCAAAATCAGATTCGCCGGATATGCTTGCGGATGTGCGCACGCTGTCGCTGGTTATTGCCCGATTAAAGCTTCATCTTGAATCCTGCTCCGACAAAAAAAGAAAAAAACAATATAACGCTCTGCTGTCTTCGCTTTCAACGCTGAAAATGCTCAGAACCTATATCATGATGAACGAGGGGCAGACCTCTGTCTCCGAGCAGACCGTGTACATCGACGGATTGCCGCGGTGGATTTTTCAGATCACTTCCCAGTTCGGCCACTACGTCAATCCGGAGAGCCCATACAGGGAAAAATGGCAGGCAAGAAGAACTGCCGTCTGGTCGGGAATCGAGAGCTCGATCCCTGCGTCTGTCCGTGATCTTCTTTTGAGCTGGAGATGGAAGGCCGAAATTGCGGCTTTCCGGAAAATTCTCGCCGAGCTTCAAATTTCAAAAGACAAAGTCAACGAAATAGACCGCCAGTTCAATCAATGCGAGAAGTCGTCTTCACACATGGCTTTGAACCTTGGAGTTTTCGACAGAATAAGGATCCTGAAATGGGCGGGGGATTCGAAAAAAATTGAAGCTGCTTTACCCCGTCTGGAAGAGATGAAGCTGAAAAAGCAGAAAGAAATAGCTGATGTTCTGGCTGAGTGCGAGCAGCTGGCTGCGAGAATTTCATTTGAGATGAAAACTGCGCTGGTTGACTGCGGCGGATATTATCCGGTCGTTTATGAAGAATGCACACGCACGGTTGACAATGAAATCAGAAAAGAAATCAGCCGGCAGTTCGACGAAAAATACTCTGAAAATGAAATTATCAAAAGAGAAATTGACCGGAAAAACAGAACAGGTTCGGATGATTTCAAAAAAACAAACGATTTTTCAAGTCAGTTCGGCCGGAGAGTTTCCGGAGAATGGGATAAAAAACTGGCTGAAGCGCAGAGTCTCATTGAACGCGAATTTCTGTGTCTGAATTCCATTGAAATTCAGCAGCAGGAAGATGCGCATATCCGATGGAAAAATGCAGTCCGCGAGATGAACGAACTGGTCAGGACGGCCGAGGAGAGTTTGATCCATGGTCGGTGAATCAATTGAAAGCATTATCGGCAGGGCAAAGGAAAGTCCGGACGAATTAAAGACGGCATGCGACTCTGCCGCTGCAGAAAGCAAGTTAAAGTTTGTCTGTCTGGACTTATTTGCGGGTTGCGCAGAACGATTTGACGGGGACTGGAGTTCCTATGACAGCCTCAAAAAATCGGTTGACGAATCGTTGCTTGAGGCGAGGAAACTTTACAAAGAAACCCTTAAAAAGACCGAAGCTTCGGCTCTGCACGGCAAGCCAAAGCTTTATTGGCTGGCAAAATATTTATTTGCAAAGCTGAGAAAGCAGTCTCTGGAATATCAAATCAAAGAAGCCGAGATTAAAATAGAATCTCTGGTCCGGATGAAAACAGAATTGACTCAAATTTTGAAAAAAATGACTTCCGGCGGGAGCACATATTCTGTTTTTGATCAGTTGGTCTCTGATTCGGAATTTTCAGAAGCGGTATCCAAAAAACACGCTGTCGACCTGCATGTTGAATGGGAACGCTTTGAAACTGCAATGCAGCAGAACGAAGAGCTGACCGAGAAGGGACGGCGTCATGAAATCGAGCAGTCTGTCGCAGATGCTCTTGTCAGCGGCATAAAGAGTTCGGGACCTGTGTGTACGCTCTCGCGTCCTGTGAGGAAGGTGGATTCGCCCAAGATGTTGCTGTCCCGACTTGCTCATGTCGGTTTTGCAAATCGTCCCCGTCTGAAGATGCTTATCGAGCGCGGCGAGCATTCTGCCCGTCATGCCGAAGTTGACCTCGACAAGGTCCGTGAGGGGCTCAGGCTTGCAGCAGAGGCATCGGTTGACGGACGCGCAACCAGCATGTCGCGCGAATGGATTGAGTATTGCCGTTCAATTGCCGCCCGCTATGAAGAACTTGCCGAGCCGGACGTGACACCGCGTTGACGAGCAGGCTTGTATAAATCGCGTGCTCTTCATTAAAATTCTGTAGTTACGGATTTGATTCGGTTTCTCGGACTTCGAAGGGGTATCGGAGCATGAAAAATTTGTTTCTGAAAGCAACATTGGGATGTGTTGCATTGATGTGCACTCTTGAGGCTCATGCCAAGGCGCCCTCACTCAGAATTCCGTTGAATGTTACGGGCGCTCGTCCGGCCGCCTTGGGTGGTGCTTTTACAGCCGTTGCCGACGACCAGAATGCACTTTTTTACAATCCGGCCGGTCTTGCGCGGCTTGATTCAAGTTTTGTTGCACTCGCGGATCTTGGCTTGTCCTTCAGTCTGGGGTCGGGAGGTTTCGGCAGTCTGATGGATGATGCCGGAAAGGTTGTAGAGACCGCCAAGGGTGTTGCCGGAGGTTCGGATACCTCCAAGCAGATTGACGGATTTTCGAAGATCGGTGAAATCGTCTCTTCGCGAACTGTTTCGTTTGGCGTCAAAAATCAATCCTATTGGGTTTCTCCTCATTGGGGCTTGGCAACAACGATCAATATGGATGCCGGACTGGGTGTGCATTCGAAAGTTCTTCCTGAACTGGCAGACCTCGCGATGCTCGCCGATTTGGATTCGCGTTTTGGTTATGCACACAGTTTTCTGGATAAAAAATTACACGTCGGTTTGGCTCCCTACTACAAGCTGCGGGCTCAAGGCGGTCAGGCCAATTTCTCGCTCGCCGAGGCGATTGAATTTGAAGAGACGGTCAAGAGTATCGTCGGCGTCGGTCAGGGAGTCGGAGTTGACTTGGGTTTGATGGTGACGCCGATAGAAGCGATGTCTCCCACCTTCGGTCTTGCGATTCTCAATGTCGGCGACACAAAATTATACAGTGCAGGAAAATCGATTTTTTCCAGTGTCAGTCTCTTTAAGGATGCAAAGGAATCAGGAACCCCCGACTTAATCAAACAGGCTGTCAACGTCGGATTCAGTCTCTCGCCGATCGACGGTGCCGGTTTCGTGCGGGTTTCCGGCGAGCTGAAGGAAATCAACCGCCCCTCCGCAGGAGAGCTCAAACCTGCGATTGGTCTTGAAGGCGGATTCCGCTCCCGTTTTGTTCGCGCGGTTGCTGACGTTGGATGGGGGAACGGCAGCTGGAGTGCGGGCTTTGAATTGCGTCTTCTGCTGAAATTGCGTGTTTCAACTTATGTTGAACCAAACCTGTTTTTTGATCGCAGGTCAAATCAGCGGGTGTGGGTGCTCTCAGCGGGACTCTGACAGAATTTGCGCAGAAATATTCGGACGCATTCCAATTTGGGAAGTTAAAAGGATTCAGACATGAAGACAAGAATCAGAACTGTCCTCCGCCTGTCGGCACTTTCGGGTGTTGCGCTTGCTCTTGCTGAAAATAGTGCAGATGCAAATCTTCTCCTGAAACTTGATAAACTGGAAAATGAAAAGGTCGCTCAGGTTGAAGGGGGAACCAAAAGCTTGCCTCCCTCAAAACCTTCGGATGCAGCTGTGACCGCCGCTCCTCCTGCCGCCAAAACTCCGAAGCTGCCCGACTGGACAGTCCAACTGCGCGGTACACTCGGCAAAACCCGTATTGCAGGCGAAAGCAGGTTTCAGTCAGACCGACTGGGTGCGGGTCTTTTTGCAGGCAAGCGTCTGAGCGATTTGGAGCTTTCTTTGCCTTTTCTTGAAACCGACGGGGTGATCGCCGGAGTTGCTTATCAGACTGCAACGGGTGTGGATCCCTATTCTGACCGTTCATGGTCGGTTCAAACTATCGGTGCGCAGGCGCGCGTGAATTTTTCGCCGATGCCTGATTCCTATTTTGATGTCGCGCTGCAGGCCGGTTTGGGCATCCAGCGTCTCGTCTCGGAAGAGCCCTTGAGACGCAGTCAAAAGGCTTTGCACAGTGCAGGTTTGACCTTCGGAAGCTATGCGAGAACCTTGCTGATCGACGGAATCCACGGACTTGCGGGAGCTGATTTGACTGTTGGCCGCGGCAGTTCGCTGTCTTTGTCGCTGGGAATTGAAAGCAATCTTTAAGATCTGCTTTATGGCGCCGCGGCTGCGTTTTTTCTTTGAACTGCCCGAGGTCGAGCGATCCGTCGACAGGCTTCCCGCCGCAGTCGAGAGTGCCGCCGTCGAGCAGACCTGCCGTTGAGAGCGAAGCCTTGCTTCCGGTGGTCATCAGAATTTTCGCATCTGAGGGGATGCTCAGAGCGGATACGTTCGCCGGATCAAGACCGTACTCCGACAATGCCTTCTGAATTTCCGTGTTCTCGAGGGTCGTCGCTTTCAGTGACGGTACAATCCCGTTCTGCGGAGCGTAGACAAATAAATTTCTCATTTCCTTCTGGTTCGTGAGCTTGACTGCAAATTCATAGCCGTGAACTTTTTCCTCATTCAAAACGAAAAACTTGCGATTGCGGTAGTCAGCACCATTGCATTGCCCCTGACAGGCAACTCTCAGAGAGGCCTTTGCATCTGCCGTTGCATCGGCGAAATTCGGGGACACCGTCACACACAGTGCGGCAACCGCGTCGTCACCGCCGGTTAAATCTTTGGTTTTTGACTGGTTGTATTGCCTCACTTTGCAGGAGGCCAATCCAAAAGAAGCCAGAAATATCAGAGCCGGAGCAAGTGATATCTTCATTCTCATAATGTCTTCCAATCCTGCCAAAAGTCGCCCGTCGGTGTTTTTCGGAACTTCCAATCCGTTTCGTCATGTAAAATTTGCATGAAGGCTGTTCTGACTGTTGCTGCTATACGTCCCGTCCGACGGGAGAGTCATCATGGCAGGAAAATCACGTAAATCAGCCCATCATATAGTCGACACCGCAATGCTGCTCCTCTTGCTGGCGCTTGTGTTGTTCTTTTGCCAATACCGCAGGGGAGTTCAGGCTGCCGGCGATGAGCCGGCCGATGGAAGTTTGCCCGCCGTCGGGAGCGGCCGTTCACACACGCGCAACCGCGCTGTACCTGCTGCAACTCCGCGTCCGCGCAGGACATCGGCACCCGCTCCGTTACCGGCTCTGGATGCAGACGAAAAAATCTGGGTCGCAAAGGGCGAGGTTGTCGGGAGCGGCAATTTTTTCGTCTGCCGTGCTGTCTGCCGTCCGCCGTGGGAAGGCAGGGTCTTCGATATCCTGCAGGCAACCCGCGGAACCGAGGATTGGATCCCGCAGAACGATCATTTTGTCCGCTGTATCAGGAATAATGAAAACTCCCATCTGACCGGAGGTTTGTGGCAAACTCCGCCGGAAAATCCGGAAACGTCGCTTTGCTTCCTTGTCATCCGGCAATCCGAAGTTCCTTCGGAACCTTGATACGCTGTAATTTATTCATCTTCATGATTGCGGACGGAAGCCGATATCGTTTTCGGTCGGAGGCTTAAGTCAGGAGCGGTTGCAGTCATGGGAATCAGCGGAACAGGCACGGTGTATTTGATTGCAGCACAGGTCGCTGTTTTTCTGATTTTTTTGTTCAGCGAGAAAATCCGCCGCTATGCCGAGGTTTTTTGCTGCGCCCTGCTTGGACTGTTTTTTCAAAGGTTGCTTTCCGAGTCGGGCAGACTCGCCGGAGACGACTGGGACATTATGTCCGCATGTATTTTTGCGTTAAGTTTTTCTTTTATAGGCTGGTCTGCGATCAGGAAAAATGTGATTCAGAGCGAGGCGGGCCATCTGAAGGAACCGACCGAATCTCCCGACTCCGCAGAGACTGCCGTTCACAATGACAGGCTCAGGACTCTCGGGATGATGAATGCCCGTCTGGTGCATGAAATGAGTCATCCTTTGAGCACTCTGGCCCTGCGTTTTGAAGAACTCAGGCGACTCAGAGCTGCAGACAATGAGGCCGCTTTTGAAAAATCAATTCGGACAATTCAAAGACAACTTGCGCACCTGAATCACCTGACAAACGGCATGAGGCAATTTGCATCCGACCACCGGAACCAGAACACGGGATTCGTTGCTCTTGAGGAAGTGTGCTCACTGACCGGTGAGTTTTGTGAATTGATGGCGAATGAGCTTGATGTCAAAGTCAGCTGGCCTGAAGTTATACCCGAAATTGATGTGTCCGGAGGTCTGACTCTGCAGACGCAGATTCTGCTGAATCTGGTCAAAAACGCGATTGAGGCGGCCTCCGTTCATCCGGATGCAAGCTTCAGATGGGTGCGGGTTGTCTTCAGAGAGCGCGGAGGATCGGTTGAAATTTCAGTTTCGAACGGAGGTCCCCGTCTGAACAGGGCTGTTCAGAATCTTTTGTTCAAACCTTTTTTCAGCGGCAAAAAGACCGGTCGCGGGATGGGAATCGGATTGACCCTTTGCAGGGAACTTGCCGAATCCATCGGCGGCGAAATATGGTATGATTCCGATGCAAAAAATCCGACTTTTGTGGTGAGGTACTCATTCCTTCCGCGGGTGCATGCGGAACCGGACGGGAATTCTTCCGAATCTGAATTTTACAATTTGAAATCGGCCTGAAAACGTCAATACCGGATTCCGACTCCGGCCGAGACTCTGGTGACGTCAATTTGAGCTTTGCTGACGGAATTGTTGATCAGCGGCACAGTGACTGAAAATTTTCTGTAATCAACTGCCACCTCGGCAAAGACCCATTTCACAAAAGGCACGACAAGTTTTGCATCCAAGGCTATCGGCGGCGATGCAACAGTCAGTGTTTCACTTGTGTTTGTTGCGTCGCCGTCTTCAACGACAGGAGTGGTGACCTTTGTTCCGAGTCCCAGATTTCCGGAAAGCGTAACAATCGCAGAATTGTTGATAATGAAACCTTGTTCTGCATAGATTCCGAAGCCGTTGGAGCTTATGTCACGAATGACCTGAAATACGGGATTTGCGGGGTCTGCGGTTCCGTTTGCTGTCAGAGTTGATTTGCTCGCAAGTTTGTCCAGCAGAATGATTCCCGCACCGGACCATGCCTGCGAAGAAAGATAATTAATCCGTCCACCGCCGCGCAGATGCAACGCAGTGGTGCCGATATTTTGAGAACCGAGGACTTTGCCGTCGCGGACAAGATCGATCAGCGGACTTGAGCTGACGCTTGAAAATTGTCCTTCGACCTTAAAATTCAGCATGAGCGGGCCTGCGGCAATCGGTTTGCGGGGAAAAATTCCGACGCCGGCAATTTGAAATCCTTTTTGAGTGTAGCCGGGAGTCAGAAATTTATTCAAAGCAAGACCGGGGAGAGCATTTTGGGAAACCTGATAACGGGGTGCGAGATAAAGCATCGGCTGTTCGTCCGCGGTTTCAGATTCTCCCGCCGCTCTTCCGCCCGCAGACAGAGGTTTGACCGAAAGTCCGCGCAAATTGGAACATTGGTCTTCTCCGCTGATGACCGTCGCTACGAGTCTGTTTTTCAGCTTTTCCATTTTTACGATTGCGACCCTCGTATTGGAGGAATCGAGAACTTCGGCGAGCTCTCCCTCGGCGAGGGTTCCGCCGCTCACAGGCACCTGACATGATTTTCTCTGTATTTGCTTTTTACCTTTGCCGATCTTGATTTGCGTTTTTTTATCGCCGTCGTTTGCAAAGGTTTTTGCCGGAAAAACTGAAATGATTGAGAAGGTAAAAATCCGGAAATTGCGAACTGAGGATTTCCGGATCTGAAATGATCCTGAAAATCTGTTTTTTAATTTTATGAAAAGAGAGCGGATAATCATGTTTTTATTTTTGAATGTGCCGGAATTGTCTGCAAGGTAAATTATTGCACAGTTATTCAATCGTTAATGGGCTAATATCGGTTCAGGAGGACTGGCTTTGGGCTTCCTGAATACTGTCGTTGCACCCTTAATTGCTGCAAATATTTTCACACCGGCTGCGAATTTTTCGGATTCTGCCGGTGACGACCGGCTTTTGCAGCCTGATTTTGTGTCCCGCGAAGCATCGGCTTCCGCAGGTTTTCCGGTGGTCCGCAGCGGATACTGGAAGTGGAACGATATTGAACTGCATTCGACCCCGTTCAAGGTGGCCTACGCAGATGAGGACGCTGAACGTATTGCGTGGTTTGCAGGTAAAATTCCCGATCGTAAACCTTTGGTTGATTTGTTGTCCGAAGCGGGCACGGGGCATGATTTGCATCCGGTTCAGGCGCAGGGAATATTTGCCGATCGGCTGCGCACCGGTTCATGGAATCTGCCGCTGCCAAAGCCGGTCATCCGGCTTGGCCATTCGGGTCCGGAGAACTGGTGGCGCATGGTCGCAGGGGTCGGTGATCGGGTTTTTTGGCTCAGAGAACGGGATGGCGCATTCACCGAAGAGCAACCCGCGAATATGCAGGCCGACGGAAAGGCCAAACTGTACCGCGAGAACAAGGTATCCTCTGCTGCGACCGGTATTGAAGAATTTGCTCTGACTGATTTGCTGGACGCCAGCTATCTGAGGAACAGATTATTCAGAATTCTGAACTGTCTGGGCGGAACTGCTTCGTTCCAGAAGTGCGGCAGCTTTGCCCGCTCGGGTGACGGAATATTTTCTTATCCCTTTGATTCAGTGCAGTATTCCGAAATGGCCGCCTATTATTCAATTCAGAAGGCCATAGGCTGGCATCGCGGAATTTTGAGCGAAAAACAGAAAGCATATTTCAGTGATTTTAACCTTGCAGGCCCGATAGACGTCTTCGTCCGCAACGTCACCGCAGGCGGACCGTCGTATTCATCCCGCAACTCAAAATTGAATACAAAGAATCCGGTCATCTTTGTTCCCGAAGAATCTGCAGGGCTGGTGAATTTATCCAGAGATTCGGATGTCTATTTTCATGAGTTTTCGCATCACGTCATCTACCGTTCGGTCAAGCCGACCAACGAAAATCCCCAGTCGCAGGCCCGTGCGATTCAGGAGGGACTCGCCGATTATTTTGCATATGCAATGAGCGGGAATAATCTTCTCGGTGAATCCACAACAGAGGGCCCCGCTTTAAGGCAGGGCACCAAAGATCTTGCTGTCTACCCTGAAATTTTCAGTGATGCCTATGCTGTCGGCGAAGTCCTGAGTTCCGTGCTGTGGACACTCCGTGTCGAATTGGGCGAATGGAAAAACGGCTACTTCAAAGTTGACAAAATCGCATGGGACGCTGTTGATCTGATGCCCGAGCTGGGGACTTTTTATCAGTATGCCTGCGCGGTTGTGAAAACTGCCGATGCGTTCGAAAAGAATGAAAACATTGCTGCCGGAACCCTGAAGACACCGATTGTCAGCCGCTTTGCGGATCGCGCATTTTTCGAGAACACGACTCTGAATGCCGCAACCGGTTGTCCGGCCGCGAGTGCTGTTCTCAAGGCTGTCGATCAGGGAGAATCGCAGGAAAGCGAGTTGCCTCTTGATGTCATTGCTCCTGTGCCGGTGAAATTCAGCGGACAGGGGCCGGCAGTGTTGCCGCCTTTCGGCGGGAGTCTTTATCAGGCACTGCAGCCTCGGAAGACAGGTTGCGGAGTTGTCGCTGAATCACCGGAAACGTCCCGCATGCACTGGCTGACTTTGCTCGTGCTCTTTATGCCGGTAATGCTCAGCGCACTGAAGCCGCGTAGATTTTTTCGATAGCTTTGTGACCGGCACCGAACTCCCCGCGCTGTTGCAGCCAGATGAAATCCGGACGTGCATCCTGAAGCCACTCGCCGCCGCGAATGACTCCCTGCCTGTCCAGTTCGATTCGGTAACGATAAACTGCGCTTCCCGTGACAGGACGTTCGGCAAGCTGGCCGAGAGCGTTCCATTGTGCCTCAATTTCCAATGTGTATTGAATTTCAGTTTCGACAATCACTTCCTGCGCGGTACCGGCTGCCGCCCCCGGCGAGGGTCTCTGACGCGAGAGTTCCCGAGTGCGGAAACCGTAGACAGGCTGATTCCATACCTCTGCTGCGCGCGCAATATCGACAACAAATCCTTCTTTGTATTTAGAGATCATGTTCGTCACTACAATATGAAAAGCACCCGCGT
>RFOM01000082.1 GCA_009926615.1 Pseudomonadota bacterium | reverse complement strand
GTTGCAACGTTTTATCAAGTCGCCGAGCGCGTCGGAGGCGACTGGTATTGGCACACCGACGACCGGCGAAATGACGTTGTGTATTTTTACGTCGGAGACGTCACGGGACACGGCGTGCCCTCTGCTCTGTTGACGGGTGTTATTTGCGGCGCCGTTGCTTCACTGGAGTCGGAATATGAAGAGTCCAATCACTATTCAAATCCGCAGCAAAGGTTGATACACACAGCGTCAGTGATCAACAACGTTGTTCGAAAAACAGGCGCACGCAGTGACAGATGGGTGAGCATGTGTCTGCTGAGTCTGGAAAAGAAGAGTGGAAAACTCACAATCGTGAATGCAGGTCATCCCTTTCCGTTGATTTGGCGCTCCATGTCGCAGAGACTTGATTCTGTTGTTGCATCCGGCCCTCTCTTGGGGCACTCGGATGCTCAGTTTACTGTCAAGGAAGATGCGCTTGAGACGGGCGATTTTGTCTTGATTTATACCGACGGGTACTTGGAGGCGAAGGAGCGTCTGAAGCCTGAAAAACAATCATCCCGAAGGCGCGAATTGATTCAATTGTTCAAAACTTCGGATTCACCTGAGCGACTGATCCAAAAAGTTGGACAGGAGATGTCCGACCTGACAAACAGCGGACTCGTTTTGACCGACGACGTGACAATGGTGACGTTTCGCTGGAACGGTCCTGAAGATGAGATCAATCCACAGGAGGTAACAACAACATGCGCCTGATTCTCGGTGTGTTCGTTTTGTACTCCCTGTGCCCAAAACAAGCATTTGCAGAGAACGACACCGACTGGAAACTCGGAATTGATTCCGACGGGGTAAAGGTTTGGACGCGAGAACGGGCAGGCTCCCGATATCAGGAAGCTCGTGGTGAGATTGTTGTTCCGGCGTCGCCCAAAGATGCTTTCTCAGTGATTATTTCTGCTGAGACATGCAAGGAATGGGTGTTCAGCTGTGTTGAGTCTTATGTTGTCAGTCGTCCAGTTCCTGCCGATGGAATTGTCTACATGCGCACAAACCCGCTGTGGCCAATCGCGGATCGTGACGTTGTGTTCTACGCAAAAACCTCTTTCGATGGCTCTTCCGGTACCTATCATGCGGAGCTCAGTCATCGGGACGGAGTGCTTCCAGTGAAGGAAGGTGTTGTTCGGATAAACTCAATGTCCGGCAGCTGGACGGTCACTGCCGTGAGTGAAAAAAGTTCGAAAGTGGTTTTTTGGTCGCATGTCGAGCCGGGTGGATTTCTGCCGTCAAAGCTCGTGAATTTAACTTTGGGCAGACTTCACAAAATGAGTCTTTTGAAGCTCAGGTATTTCCTTGGCAACAAAAAAGACGAGCGGCAATAACAAAAAAAACCATGCTTCCCGTGTCGCACCTAAGCGACAAACCGTTCGCAGATATTCAAGAACTACTCTAAACGTAAACTCAGTCGGTCATTTTTCAAAAAATTAAAATCTTTCAGACAGGAAGATTATTCCAAAAGGAATGGTTATGACATTCAGAACGATTCTCGTCTCCACGGGACTTCTTTTCGCACTCAATGCAAACTCGGACGCCCTTGCCGCCACCTGCGAACAATGGTCGACGAATTGCAATCTAAAGTGCGCAGCGCAAGACGATTATGGCAGCTGTACGCAATGGACTCAGGAATGCTCACAGGTCTGCATTAAATGGCAGGAGTCCACTCTTCCGTCCGGACAAACCGATCAACAAAAGGAACTTCAGCTGCAATTCCACCTGAGAGAAGCGGCTGCAAAATTTCCGATCGGCGCAAAAAGACTCATTTGGAGAAGCGGTTCCAACGGTGAATTTATTATTGATCAGGTGATTCAATGAAATATGCCGGAATAAAATCAGCTTTGCTCATTGGAATACTCTACAACTTTCAGGCTCTTGCCAATCAGGGGCTCATTCCGGGGCGTGTTTACAGCGATGACGCAGGCGGGAGTTACACGCTCACTTCAATTGAGGAATGTCGTGACATCCCGATTTCATTTCTTGAAGACACAGAGGCCATGAGCTGCAGGAGCCAGCGTGCAATCCGCTCGGGCCTTGAAGCGACAAGCATTGTTTTGTCGATGTGCTCGTTGAGCGGTCCGATTCCTGTGAATGCAAAAGTCAGCTTCGCAATTGCATCCGCTGCAGTTCAATTGGCCAACTTTGTAGTTGAGCATGTTCCGTGTGAAGAAGCCGATAACTCATATAAAGCCGCAGAAAGAATCTGTTCCATGCTGCAAAAGCAGGGTTTTAGGTGTGACTCAAAGAAAATCAATTACAAGAAAGAGGTGTTCCAATGATGGCCTTCGCATCATTCATTTGTGTTCTGTTTGGAATTTTGTTCTGGGGCCTGAGCGAATATATCGGGTGCCAGATTGAATCCACTTCCTCAAAGAAAGTTGACACACATGAACACGTCTGAATTAACCGGCATTGTGGCTGTTGCAGCTTCCGGCTTCTTTTGCCTGCATTACGCCTATAGGTTTCTTCGCAATGTCAACGCATACGCCGCTCGGAAGAGAAGAGTTTAGTCGTTTTGAAAGTGTTCCTCAGAATTTCCAATGGCCGGCATTCCAGAGTTTGCTGACCGGAAAGGGGAGGGCGAATTCAATTGTCCCACAGTCCCATGCCTCCAACGTTTGCTCTTCTCCCCAGAGTCTGGTTCTTTTGGCTGAGGCAGATGATCATCAACGCGTTGAGCAAAGCAGATGCCTTCAGAAAAACGGCACAGAAT
Organism: Pseudomonadota bacterium; assembly: GCA_009926615.1. Taxonomy (GTDB): domain Bacteria; phylum Bdellovibrionota_B; class Oligoflexia; order Silvanigrellales; family Silvanigrellaceae; genus RFOM01. Next base: position 10,856 of record RFOM01000082.1, on the reverse strand, counting down.
CTGACAGCCGCACCTTCCCGCACTTTGCAGTAATTCGCAGCCAAGAAAAGCTATTTGAACCCGCCAAGCGGTTCGTGCTCGCCGAAACTTTATGATGGGGATTTTTGCGAAAGGCTGACGCGATTTTTTCCGGCTCTTTTGGCTTCGTACATGGCTGCATCCGCTTCTTTGACCAAATCCTGAACGGATGCCGCCGATTCCGGAAAACTCGCAACTCCGATGCTCGTTGTGATGTTCAAAGCATTTGCTCCGCTCACACCTGTGGATTCAACAAGATTGAAATGCGTTTCCGCAAATACGCTGCGGATGCGTTCGGCGAGGATGTGTGCGCCGTCGAGTGAGGTGTTGGGCAGAATGACACAGAACTCGTCGCCGCCGTAACGAAGCAGCTGGTCGGAATCGCGGATGAGGTCGCGCATGGTGCGCGCGGCCGCTTTAATCATCTGGCTTCCGACAATATGGCCCAGATTGTCGTTGACCGCTTTGAAGCGGTCGAGGTCAAGGAACAAAAGGGAAACAGGACTGCCGTAGCGCTGGCTTCGGGCAACTTCGCGTGTCAGCGAAACTTCCATGAAGCGCTGGTTGTACAAACCCGTCAGCTCGTCAACCAGTGACAGCGATGTTGCGACGTCCAGATTTTGAAAAGTGCGCGCTGCCTGCATGGTGATTGGAGCGAGGTGTGCGATGTCCCCGGCGAGCGTTGTGCCGCTGTGCTCTTCTTTGCTGAGAGCAATGAAGCCGCTGTTGCCTGTCGGACTTTTGAATTCAATGATCACAAAAGGACTCAGCCGCGCTTCGCAGACGGCAGGAGGAATCAGTGTTACCGAGTCCACTTCGGCAAAATTTTCGGGAACCGGTTTTCGGTTTTTAATCAGCGCAGAAATGGATGTCTGGATGAGCTCACGCGGCTCCGTGCGGCCGATGCCTGCTTGCCTGAGGTCAAGCAGAAGTTCCGGAACCGAGCGGTTGGCATCAAAGAAAAATGAAAATCCCTCGCTTGTTTTGAGCTCGCGGGTGATGACTTTCAAGTAAGTTTTCAGGAGAGATTTTTTTTCGGCGACTCCGGCCAGAGTCTGGGCAATACTCAGGATATGGACGGCCTGATTGAGAGACTGATTTTCTCTCAAAAGTTCACCATGCTGCTGTGCTTTGCGCAAACCCAGAATCAGGTCATCCAGACTGACGGGTTTTCGGATGAAGTCAAAAGCACCCGCCTTCATGGCCGCAACTGCGGTGTCGACGGTGGCAAATGCAGTCACTGCGATAATCGGGATCTGCGGCCAGCGTTTGTGCCACCGTTCAATCAGATCAAGTCCGGAGCCGTCGGGCAGGACAAGGTCAATCAACAGAAGCTGGGGGCGGAGTTTTGGGTTGTTTTCCCATTGCTCCCCCGAGTTGATTCTGTCTTGGAACGCTGTTGCTGTGGCGAAATGTTCAACGGCAGCACCGGCATCCTGAAGGAGCTTTTGATAAACCCGCGCCGTTGAGAGGTCGTCTTCGACGAGATAAACGCGGACGTTTTGCAAAACCCGCAAAGGTTTGCCGAACTCCGCAGCATCAGGCTCAACAAAATTGGTGACGTCCAGATTGTCAGTTTGCATCGGACAGCTCCCGCAGGCCATTGTTTTGCTTTTGATTGAATCAGATTTTAACCGAGAAGGCCAGTCAGCTCGACGGCCAGCCAGTGGTGAGCGTCACGATGATTGCGCAAATGCAATTCAAGGTCGGCAGATGCCAGAAAAAAGAGTCCCCATTTTTCGGGTGTGACAAGTTTTGCAAGTTTTTCAATACGGGCCTGCGAAGGGTAGGGTGTTTTGACCAGCTCATGAGCGCCCCTCGGGTTGCCGGTTTTGGCCAGTGCCGCCTGAAAGGCCAGCACCTGACGAGCCGTGTAGGCCAAGGCAGAAAGAACTCCGGCGGGCTCTTCGCCGGCCTGAGCCAACTGATTCATGCGCAGGTGGACAAGCTGGGGATCGCCGGACGAAAAGGCTTCGACCAAATCGAATGCATCAAGAGTCGTTTTGGGAACGAAGGCTTCTTCAAATGCAAAACCTCCGCGCGCCATTCTTTCGAAGTGCAGATCGCACGCTTCGAGATCGCCGCTGTAATGCTCGTATGCAAAAATGCACCACTGCTGAATTTCTGATTTGGACGCTGTTTTGAACGGTCCACCGTGCCGGCCTGCGAGCGTTTGGAGGATATTGAGCGCCTCCGGTCGGGCCGGTTCGTAAATAATATTGACCTGCGCGTTCCAAGGCAGATTTTTAGGTTCAGGCGCACCGTGTCGGGCTGTTGCCGGAGCCAATACAAAAAGCTCCTGTCGCGCCGGTGCACTGAGCTGCGAAAGCTGTTGCGAGAATTCGGTCCATTGTTTGGAGCTGATCTTTTCAGGCAGTTCAATCCAGACCGGTGCAGGTTCGCCGAACAGGTCGCCGGTTGCCAATGATTCAACGGCCTCCTGAACACAGTTTTTTCCGGAATGGAGAACCGCGCGGGCGCCGTAAAGTCTGAGAAGCCGTTCGGCAATAAGGCGACGCACCAGAGTGTTGTCGGTCAGTATGACAAAGAGTGCGGACTGTTCTTTTCCGCTGAGCAATCCTGCAATGAATTTGTGTGCGTCGACTCGCTGGCTCAAGACGGGTTGTCTCCGATATTTTTGTGACCTGTATCACAGCCCGACAAAAAATCGGTCCGGTTGAGTTTTGCGCGCAGAGCGTGGTCGGCCAGAACCAGCCACGTCATGGCTTCAACAATCGGCACGGCCCTTGGCAGCACGCAGGGGTCATGGCGGCCTTTTTTAATTTCAAGCGTCGATGCGGTCCCGCCCGCGGTCACCGATTCCTGCGGCACGCGGATGGTTGAAACCGGTTTGAATCCGACCGCAAATTCAATGTTCATGCCGTTACTTATTCCGCCCTGAATTCCGCCGCTGTTGTTCGAACGTGTGCGTGTCCGGCCTTCGCCGTCAATGAAAAAAAGGTCATTGTGCCTTGAAGCGGTTAAATAAGTCCCCTGAAGGCCCGAACCGATTTCAAAGCTTTTGCTTGCCGGCAGGCTCAGCATGGCTTTGGCCAATTCAGCTTCGAGTTTGTCGAAAACGGGCTCTCCCCAGCCGGCCGGTACGCCCGAGACACGGCAACGCAAAAGACCACCCGCGGTGTCGCCCGCGTCAATTAATTTATCAAGTAATTCCTTAATCAGAATTTCGGCAGCCGGATTCGGGACGCGCAATTCGGAGGATTCCACCGAGTTCGCCGACAGCAGGTTTGAAACCTCGCCGCAGTCGATATCTGCGACGCGCTGGACCCATGCGAACAGTTCAATTTTCGGACCGGCGATGGTTTTGAGCAGCTGCTTTGCGACAGCGCCCGCCGCAACTCTGCCGATGGTTTCCCGTGCACTCGCGCGACCGCCGCCGCTGCGCGCGGTGACTCCGAATTTTGCATGATACGTGAAGTCGGCATGACTCGGGCGGTAAACATCCTGTGTTTCGGAATAGTCGGACGGACGTGCATCCGTGTTTTCAACGACGATCGCAATCGGAGTGCCGAGAGTTTTGCCGTCGGCGACGCCCGAGAGAATTTTGCATTTGTCGGGCTCAGAACGCGGCGATACGTATCGGCCTGTCCCCGGTTTGCGGCGGTTTGGATCAGCTCTTCTGTGAGGGTCAATCCTGCGGGGCAACCGTCAATGACGCAGCCCACGGCTGCTCCGTGTGACTCTCCAAAGGTGCTGACCCTGAAAATAACCCCAGTTTGACTTGCCATTCTGATTTTCGACCCTCAATCTCGCCGTTCTAGCCCGAGAGGGCAGACAGCTCAAGAGTAAAGGACCGACCTTATGACGAATCGCGGCGTGCAGCGTTTTTGCGGAGAGCTCACCGAGAGGGGGCTGTTTTTGGAACGGCTTCTGGTTTTTGAAAACGACACCGCCCGCGATCCTCAGCCGCTTGTTTCATGGACATCGGCACCGGCCGATGCTCTTAAGCTTGCGTCCGTGCTGGACAAGGCGGCCCGCGGAGAGTCCGTTGCCGGCCGCTTCGTGTTGTATCTGATGACCGTCCAGCGCCGGCCCGAGGACAATGCCGGCTTGGCTGTTGCGAGCCTTTTGTCGAAGCTTTTAAAAAAGCCGCTGCTCGTCGTCGAGGCCATGTCCGGCAACGCTCCGTGGTCAAGTGAACGTGTTCATTCGTTCATCGGTCAGGGAGCGGCGAACAACGCGGCACGCTGTGCAGGCTATCTTTTTGTTCCGCAGGGCCGTGACCTCATGGTTGACCCCGCAAAAAATGTCTCCGCGAAAATAGATTCATCCCTTGCGCCCGAAGCTGCGTTTACCACCGGACTGGCAGGCAAGCCCGAGACAGTTGCCAACAGCGGCCTCATCGGCAAACTGATGGAAGACGCATGTGCGATGGTCTGTGACTGGGCGGCCTTTTATATTTTTCCGGACATTGCCATTCGTTCGCACCGAGCTGCAGCGCGGAGGGCTCCTCAGGCTCCGTTTGTACTGGTCGATGACTGCGGTCTTGTTCCTTTGTTCAAATACGCAAAAGCTGAGGCCGCAGCACGCTTTATCAGACCAAAATTAAAACCCTATTTGGAAACCGCCGAAGCCGAGCGCGCCGGCATCGAGAAAATGATTTCCGAGAGGATTGTCTTTTCAGACAAACTTTCGCTTTCGGGTGAACTTCTTATCGGTGATACGGTCGGGCAGACCAAAGTTGATCCGCGCGCCTACGGCGAGGCTATCACTGCATTTGCCGGTGTCAGCCGGAGTGTTGCGGAAGTGCGCAGCGTGACGGGAGGAGCCGAGGCGGCATCGCTCCGCCTGAATGAATTTTTGGAATCCGATATCAACCGCTACGGCGAGGAAAGAAATAACCCCGATGCGGGATGCTCCTCGCACCTTTCGCCGTGGCTGCACTTCGGCATGATTCATTCACGCACGATACTGGCGCAGACGGCGCACAGAATGGGATGCAGCGGTGCAAACGAGATTCATTCCGATTCTTCGGCCGGCAAATTTGTCGATGAACTCGTCACGTGGCGTGAGCTGGGTCAAAACATGGCCCAATTCGCCTACCGCGGAGGAATCGCCCTCGGCAATCTTAAACTTGTTCCGCAATGGGCGCAGGATACTCTGAGCAAATTTGCGCCGCCTGAGGCAAAACAGGTAAGTATTGAAAAGCTTGAGGCTGCAGAAAGTCCGGATCCGGTCTGGAACGCCGCTCAGCGTGAACTGATTCAAAACGGAGTGATTCACAACTACATGCGCATGCTTTGGGGTAAGGGCATAGTCCGTTGGTCCGGCGGTCCGCAGGATGCCCTTCAAAAACTGGAATATCTGAACAACAAGTACTCCCTCGACGGTCGTGACCCCAATTCCTACACCGGAATTTACTGGTGCCTCGGCAAGTATGACAGGCCATGGCCGCCGGCCCGTGAACCCTTCGGGATGGTTCGCAGCATGACGACCGCATCGGCCATGAAAAAACTCCGCATGCAGGGCTGGCTTAACCGCTTCAGTAAATAGTGAAGATGACTTAAACGAACGAAATTGTTTGATTTATTAGGTTAAAATGAGCCGTTGACGCATTTTATACAAAGAAATAAGAACCGGCATGTTCCGAGGCCGCAGTTTATCGGCGTTTGAGACATCGCTTTGGAGGAGACAGACGGATGCGGATGAGCGCGATTGTAAAGCTGCTCCTTCTTGTTGTCCCGTTTTTGCCGGCTGTGACTTTTGCGCAGACGGTTTCGTTCAAAAATATCCCTTTTGTTTTCGGCCTTGCAACCGCACCCGCACACAGTGAAGATCAACTCGACGACGCTTGGCTTGAGTTTGCCCGCAACGGCGGTGTTGCCGCGTGGAAGAATGCAGACAATCCTGAGCAGCGGCTTCGTTTTTGGAGCGATCCTGAAACCGAACTGAATTGGGCTCAGGCCAGCGGAGTCAAATCCCTGCGTATCGGGCTCGACTGGAGCCGGCTCGTTCCCCATCGGCCTGCGATTATGCAATGCGGTCCTGAGGCTCCCTGTGCGGACGGCATTCAGGACCGTTCAGCGGTTCTGCGTTACCGGCAGATTCTGCGCATGATCCGCGGGCGCGGAATTGAGCCTGTCGTCACCCTGTTCCATCATTCCATGCCGCGTTGGGCTGTGGAAAAAGGCGGTTGGTCCAACCCTGAAGTCACCGAATCGTTCGTCAAATTTTCCGAAGATGCGGTGCGTGAGTTCGGTGATTTGGTGGACGAGTGGATTACGTTCAATGAGCCCACTGTGTACGCTCTGCTGTCGGACGTCGCGGGCATGTGGCCCCCCGGCGGCAAACAGCGTCTCGGCGGGCTTATATCGGTTCCACTGATTGTTCGCGGTGCCTATTGGCTGTCGCTTGAAAATATGGCCTCGGCGCACAACCGGATTTTTGATTTCATTCATGCAAAAGATCTTTTCAGAGCCTCTGCAACAAACCCGTTTCCGCACAAAAAGCCGGCCCGCGTCGGACTTGCACACAACATCAGCTACAACAACGGTGCGAGCTGGATGGACTGGCCCTCGGCCCGCTATTTTGATTCGATTTCCAAGTATGTTTTCACGGACAGAATCGCCGGCAAACTCGATTTTCTGGGGATCAACTATTACGGGCAGGAAGTCGTCAAAGGTCTCGGTGCGGCGTTTGTCGACAGAGCGGAATACAGTGAGTCGGGACGCGGAGTTTTTCCGGCCGGTCTCGCACTTTTGCTGATTGATTATCACGAGCGTTACAACCGGCAAAAAGTGTCCCGCGGGAAGGCCGTTGAAGAACTGAAATTTGTTGTTACCGAAAACGGAATTTCCGATTCGACCGATGTTCTGAGAGGAACGTACCTTGTCGAGCATCTGGCGGCCGTTGAAGCGGCCCTGCAGGCGGGTGTTCCGGTGGAAGGATATTTTTTCTGGACGCTGTCGGACAATTGGGAATGGGCCGACGGATATTGTCCGAAGTTCGGGCTGCTTGAAGTGGACAGGCTCAACGAATTGCACCGAATTCCAAGGCCGAGTTTTTACCTTTTTCGTTCGATCGTGCACAGCCGTGAGATTTCGGCTGCGACCCGCGACCGGCAATGGCAGTTTTATTTGAGCCAAAGCGGCATTCCCCGTCCGCAGTGCCGTGCTCCCAACGGCAAGGATCCCCTTGATGAACCGCGTTTTGACATGAATTTCAGAGGAATTGATTTCCGGTTCAGACGGGATCAACTAAAGTAAGCATCCGCCTCCGGTGAATGCAAATACCCCAAAAAATATATTTTTCAGGGATGAAATAAAAATGAGTGCAGATTTTTCAGGACCAAGATGGGATAATTCAACCGAATATGCCGACCTTTCGTCGGCCGCATTTGAGGCCGAACTCGGGCTTTTCAAAAAATCTGTGCAGCAAATCGCAGAACAGTCAAAAATATTTGATGATGAAATGAAAAGAATCAGTGAGCTCTCCGGAGCAGATGCCGAGCTCGTCGAGGCTGCCTGCCGGCTGAGACATGCTGCTGACGGATGTTTTGTCGTCGGTGCCAACCTCGGCACATTTGTCAGCTGTACGCTGAGTGTTGACGGGGGGCATACGCAGGCCCGTCAGCTGCAGGCTGTGATCCGGCAATGGATGACTCAGCTGAGTGAGGCGATGACCTCTCTGAATCTGATTGTAAATCGTGCGCCGGATTCTTTTGTCACGGAATGCCTCAACCGTTCCGAATTTGCGCCGCATGCGTTCGGAATCAAAATGGATCGCGAGTGGTCGCCGTTTCTTTTGAATCTGGAGTCCGAGAAATTGCTGACGCGCTTTTCGGTGAACGGTCCGCAGGCATGGGGAACCATGTACGACAATATATCCTCGTCCCTGCAATGTGAGGTCGTCTCCGGCGGCGAGGTGCGCAAAATGGGTCTTGCGCGCGCTGCCGGCGGTCTGGACAGCTCCGATCGGCAGGAGCGCAAGGCTTCATTCGACGCAATAAGTGCGGCATGGAAAACCCAGCAGGAATCCTGCGCGTCAATCCTGAATGCGCTCGCCGGCTGGCGACTTGATAATTACAAGACACGCAGCTCCGCAAAGAATCTTCATTTTTTGGACCAGCCGCTGCATGCGAACAGAATCGGCCGTGCGACTCTGGATGCAATGATGTCGGCCGTGGATGCAAATGTTGAAGTTGCGCGTGAGGCTTTGCGCATCAAAGCGCGGGAAATGAAAACGGATGCTCTCGGCCCTTGGGATTTGTTTGCTCCGTTGCCCGCCGGTGAAGATTCAAAGATCTCTTTCAACGATGCTCTTGAGCTGATTTGCGCCGCTTTTGCCGATGTCGATCCGCAGATGGCTGATTTTGTCAGACTGATGCAGCGCAAGGGCTGGATTGAAGGCTCGGTCAGTGATTCCAAGCGGCCGGGGGCATATTGCACGCGCTTTGCAAAGTCGCGCACTCCGCGCGTTTACATGACTTACAGAGGAAGTCTTGAGGATGTGGGAACTTTGGCCCACGAGCTGGGTCATGCGTTTCACAATTGGGTGATGCGCGATTTGGAATTGCCGGAAACCTATTATCCGATGACCCTCGCCGAGACGGCGAGTATTTTTGCCGAAACGGTTGTGTCCGACGTGCTGATCCGCAACGCCAAAACCGCCGGCGAACGCCGGCAGATTTTGTGGGGAGAACTGGGCAGCGCTGAAGCATTTCTGCTGAACATTCCCGCGCGTTTCAGATTTGAGAAAGCTTTTTACGAGAAAAGATCCGAACGAACACTGACCCCCGATGAGTTTTCGGAATTGATGACACGCTCGTGGAGTCAGTCATACGGATCCGCGCTCAGCGAAATGAACCCGATGTTCTGGTGCAGCAAACTGCACTTTCACATCAGCGGAACTTCGTTTTACAACTTTCCATACACGTTCGGATATCTTTTTGCTCTCGGCGTTTATGCGCAGAGAGCGCGTCAGGGTAAAAGTTTTTACAAAAACTATGTTGATTTGCTGCGGGACACCGGCCGCATGACGGCTGAAGAACTTGCCCTCAAACATTTGGGTGCGGATCTTTCCAAACCGGAATTCTGGCAAAGTTCTATTGATAAAGTCCGCGGACGGATAAACGAATTCATCACCACGCCGGTATAGGCCGGCGCGTTGCGGCGTCCTTGCTCTCCTGCAATTCCTTCAATTCGGCCGGCAGACATGCCTGAATTGTCCGTGCGAGCGATTCGATCGCACGGCGTTTGAGCTGCGTGCGCCTCCAGACGAGTGAAACCTGCCGCACAGGTGCGGGTGACTTGAAAGCGCGTACGACAGAATCCGGAGATGAGTGTCTTCCTGCGGCCAGCCAAGGGATCAGTGTATACCCGTTGCCCGAATCGACGAGACGCTGCAGGGTTTCAAGGTTTCCGGCTTCAAAGCGGACGTTTTTGAGCACAGCCTGCGAGTTGCGCAATGAACAAAATCTGAGAATTTGCGAACGCAGGCAGTGTCCCTCGGCCAGCAGCCACATGTCCGATCCGTCAAGGTCGTCTTCGGTGATGATTTTTTTGCGCGCGATTGGATGTCCCGCAGGCGCGTACAGCAGAAATGGTTCGAGAAAGAGTTTTTCTTCTTCGAGTCCATCTGCTTTCAGGGGTGTTGCAAGCAGGCCGACATCGATTTTTTCAGTTTCAAGAGCGTTGAGGATTTGATCTGTCTGCAGTTCGTCGATGTACAGATTGAGTTTCGGAAAAGTGCGCGCAAAATGTTCCACAAACAGCGGGATTAGGTAAGGGGCGATGGTGGGAATGACCGCCAGCCTGAGTTCGCCCCTGAGTTCTTTTTCGTCCTGCCGGCTGAGGGTTGCCAATCGTCGGGCTTCGGACAGAACGACGCGCGCCTGCGCAATCAGAGGTTCACCTTCGGAGGTTGGCAAAAGCGGTTGAAAGGTTCTGTCAAACAAAACCACTCCGAGTTCATTTTCAAGTTTTTGAAGCTGCATGCTGAGTGTGGGCTGCGAGACGTGACAGGCCTTGGCGGCTTTGCCGAAATGCCGGAATTGATCCAGAGCAACGAGATATTCGAGTTGAGTCAGGGTCAGCGTCAGGCGGCTCATCGGAAACTCCCTCAAATTTGGGCGGCAAAGTTGCCTGCGGCAGGAGACAATGTGCCGGAGTAAATATAGAATGCCGACGGCGTGCGGGCAACCTGTATGCACTGAACGGCCGGAAGCTTTGCCGGTCGTTTTTTAAAAATCAACAATTTTGGACGGGGCGAATATGTCATTGAAAAAGAGTCTGCTTTCGGCAGCTGCGGTTGGGATGGCTTCGGGTGTTTCCATGGCCGAGGCTTCGGCCGCAAAAACGAACGCACCGGCTGCGATGGAAATGCACACACCCAAGGACGGTGTTCAGTGTTTCGGCACAAACACCTGCAAGGGAACTGCAACATGCGCTGTGACCAAAGAACAAATTCGCGTCGCCAACGAAGTTTTTAAAAATAAGTTTATGGCCGCCAAACCCCACGATTGCGGTTCAATGAACACCTGCGGTGCCTCGACGGGAAATCTTGACTGGGTCAAGAAAGCCAGCGCGGAAGACTGCTTCAAGGCCGGCGGCTTCATCTTTGAGAAAGCGACCGACAAGAAGTCCAAAAAGCCTGTTTTGACGATCAAAAAGGCTTAACAGGAATCTGTAAGGCTTGGAAAAATTCACGACTTTGAGTTTTTCCTTATTTTTTAAGCCGGTCGTTCCGATACCTCTTTGGAGGTGCAGGATGAAGTTTTCGCGTTTAGTGTCAGGCGCATTGTTTGTGGTTGCGGTTGCTTCTGCCTGCAATAACAGTGATTTTAATACCGGCCCGAAATCGGTGAAAGACGGAACGCT
>RFOM01000081.1 GCA_009926615.1 Pseudomonadota bacterium | reverse complement strand
CTGTCGCCCAAATCCAGGCGAAAGCGCCGGATCAGCTCGTCGGTGAGCGAGGATTTGCCCGCGCCGCCGGTGCCGGTAATGCCGATGGTGGGCACTGTGGCAGCCGCCGCCTGCGTGCGCAGGGCTTGCAGCAAGTCGGGCGCAACTTTGCCAGCTTCCACGGCGGTCATGAGTTGCGCCAGGGAGCGCCAGGCGGCATCGCTATGGCCTTGGATCTGCATTGAAACTTCATCGCAACCAAGAGTTGTGAAATCAGATTCTCTAAGCGAGCCATTGTAATCAGGCGAGGTTACTGCAACAGAAAATTGCGTGTGTGGCATAGCAAGTTGATGAATCTCTTTTGACCGGTGAAAGCCGTTCACTTGTGCGCGGCGAAGGAGATTCTGTCATAGCCGGTGCCCTGAATCAGGCGGGCGCTGTTTTTTATAAAGCTGAGGCCGTCGGGCCGAATACCCGCTTGGGCGAAGTGGTCCGGTTTATCGAAAGGACACAGCTCTCAAAACCGCCGGTGCAAAGGATTGCCGACAAGGTGTCCGCCGTTTTCGTTCCGGTTATGATTCTTTTGGCCTTGCTGACATTCTTTGCGTGGTTTTTTGTCGTTGGCTCACCTCTGACAGAGGCTTTGAATGCTGCTGTCTCAGTGTTGGTTGTTGCGTGTCCCTGCGCCCTCGGACTGGCGACTCCGATTGCGGTTGCGATTGCAACTTCCCGCGCTGCACGTGCGGGGCTTTTGTTCCGCGATCTCGCAGCTCTTGAGCAACTCCAGTCGGTCAATACGATTGTGCTGGACAAAACCGGAACACTCACCGAAGGACATCCGACTGTCGGGCAGGAAGTGTGTTTTGATGCATCTTCCGAAACTCAACTTCCGGATTCGGTTCTCAGGCAGATTGTCTGCGAGCTCGAAAGTCGTTCTCAGCATCCGGCAGCGCGCGCTCTGGTAAAGTTTTTGTCACCGCTCAAATCCAAAGTAGACTCCGGCGTTGAATTTTCTGAGGTCAAAGAAACGGCGGGCGAAGGATTAACTGCGCTCGCTCATTACAACGTACGCAAGGTTTCGATTCGCGTCGGTCGGCCTTCAACAGACGACCTTAAGGTATTGTCCGAGCACGCAGCCGAAGCTTGGGTTGTCTGTATTGCTGATTCCCGACTGCGCATGGCTTGGTCGATGAACGATGCGCTGCGCGGCGACGCATCGGCATTGACAGATGCTCTCAAGGATTTGCAGATCAGAGTTGTTCTGGCCTCCGGTGATCAACCTGATGCGGTTCTTCGGGTGGCTCAAATTCTCGGCATAGAGCATCACGCCTTGCAGACACCGCAAATGAAGGCAGAACTTGTTCAAAAGTTGAGCTCGGGCGGAGCCGCGGTTGCGATGCTTGGAGACGGAATCAATGATGCACCTGCACTCGCCGCGTCGACTGTCGGAATTGCGATGGGCAGCGGAACCGATGCTGCCCGTCAAACGGCCGCTTTGACCTTGCGGGATTCGGGACTCGAAGGTGTTGTTGGCGCCATTCGTCTTTCAAAAATGACTTTCAAAAATATCAGGCAGAATTTGGCGTGGGCTTTCGGCTATAATATTTTGCTGATTCCATTGGCAATGTCAGGTCGGCTCAATCCGATGTGGGCTGCTGCGGCGATGGCAGCATCGAGTCTTTTTGTGGTGCTGAATTCGCTGAGGCTTTTGCGATCTGATAGCCCAAACCAATCGTCACCAAGCTAAACAACGCGGCAATCCATCCTGAAGTTGTGTAGCCCTCCAGCTGTCCTGAAGAATTCTGGGTGATGAGCACACCCGCCAGCAAGCCGGCTCCGCCTTGGGCAAGCGATTGCACCGAGGCGTTCATACTCAAATAGGCACCGCGCTTTTTAGGCTCGACAACGGTTGTGAGAAGTGAAGAATAGGGCACCATGCGTGCACCCATGCAGACCATAAAAAGCGTTGTCACTGTCAGTATAAAATAAAGGTTTGTTGTGTTCAGGTGTGTGAGCGCAAAGAGTGGAACGATGGACACCAATACACCCGCCGGAAAGATCTTCGGCGCCCCCATTGAGTCGGTGGCTTTTCCAATGAGAGGCATTGTGAAAATACTCGCCGCGCCGCCGAGAAAATACATCACCGGCAAATAGCTTTCTGAAAAATTGAGATTTTTTACGATGTAAGGACTGATGTAAATAATCACCAGAAATTGACCGGCAATTATGAAAAAAGTCATCAAAAAGCCAAGTATGGCGCGCCTTTCGACGAAAAGATGGGACAGCTGAACGACGCGATCACGCACCGTGATATTTGAGTCGATGTGAGAAACGAGGGTGGGAAACCTGAAGATTGCGACAAAAAACAAGACGGCAAGCATGAAGCTGACAATAAAAAAAGGCATGTGCCAGCCAAAATGATTGGCCAGCGCGAGTCCGACCGGAAGTCCGAGAATTGACGAAATCGAAAATGAAATCATGACGCGGCTGATGGCATACCCGCGACGCTGCGGCGGAAAGACGTCCGAGATTACCGCCTGAACAAGTCCGCCCAGCGCTCCGCCGAAGAATCCGGCGATACATCGTGCGATGAGCAGGACAAAGGCTGAAGATGCGAGTCCGCACAGGAGTGTTCCGGCAAAAAGACCGATCATGCAAAAACGCAGGACCAGCTTGCGGTCGTATCTGTCGATGAACGGTGCCAGTACGAATCCGGCAATTCCCGAACTGATTCCATAGGCAGAGACAATTTGTCCGAACTGTGCCGGTGAAAGGTTAAAAAGCCTCATCAGTTGCGGCCCGAGGGGCATCATCACCATAAAATCCATGGTGTGCGCAAATTGAATTGAAGCCAAAAGAAGGAGAATGAGTTTCTCCTGCGAAGCGCTGAAGCTCTCTTTCATATGTTCTCCTGTCCGAAAATTAACTCTAACATGTTTTGGCGTCTGCTTTCGCGGGCGTGAATTTATTGGCAGACTGTCGGGAATCACCCGACGCGGAGGTTGAAAATGAATCTGTTGCCGGTTTCTGACAGCAGGGTTACTGCTCTTGAGTCACCCCTGCATATGCCCTTCAGCATTTCAAAGGGCGCAGTAGAAACTGTGCAGAATGTCCTGATCGAATTTCAGGATGATTCAGGTGCAACCGGAATAGGAGAAGCGGCTCCTTTTCCCGTGTTGACAGGCGATACACAGGAGATTGCACTGAAGGCTGCCCGCGAGCTGGCCTCAGCCGTGGCCGGAAAAACACCTGCATCCGCCCTCGAATTGCTTCACAAAAACTTGTGGCAGGAGTTCAATTATTCGCCGACGGCCCGCACCGGAATTGAAATGGCGCTGTGGGATTTGCATGCACGCCAACTGAAATGCCCTCTTCACATGCTTTGGGGACGTGCAGATGTGTCGCATGCGGAAACAGATATTACCCTTCCCTGTTTACAGGCTTCCGAGGTTGCAACATTCTGGCGGCATTTTTCGGATCACCGTTTTCCGTACGTTAAAGTTAAAGTCGGCGGCGGCTCGTTATCAGATGACGTTGAACGCGTTGAAGAGCTGCTCCGGTGTGCCGGCCGCGGCCTCAGACTGAGTCTCGACGGCAATCAGGGTTTTCAGGTCGAAAGCGCCAAAAGACTGGTGTTTGAGCTGCTGTCGCGGAAAATAGATATTCTTTTTTTCGAACAGCCTTTGCCTGAAGATGACTATGCCGGAATGAGCCGCCTCACCGAAACTCTCTCAATTCCGGTTTGTGCCGATGAAAGCGTGAAAACGTTGAGCGATGCGCTCAGGGTCATCAACGAAAAATGTGCGCAGATGATTAATCTCAAATTTATGAAATCAGGTGTGCGCGAGTCATTGCTGATCGCTGAAGTAGCCCGCCGGTGTTCCATTCAGTTGATGATTGGCGGAATGGTAGAAAGTGAAATTGCCATGACGGCCTCTTTGCATGCTGTATGCGGAACGGGAAGCATTCGCTGGTGTGATTTGGATACTCCCTTCTTTCTGCAAAACCGTTTCACCGCGCAAAGTCCTTACCATTCCAAGAGTGCAAAGCTGGCCTTGCCTGCGGGTATCGGACTCGGGCTGAACCTTCAGAATACGGAACGGCCGTCATGAAAATGAATTCTGAAAATCTGCTTGTCGGATGCGAAGATGTGTCCGTGGTTCTCTCCGGAAGAAGAATAGTCGAAGGATTCAGTCTGCGAATAAAGCGGGGCGCACGAGTCGGATTTTTGGGGCCGTCAGGATGCGGAAAATCGACACTTCTCAACTTGATTTCCGGAATCATCGAGCCCGCGTCCGGAACGGTCAGCCGGCACCTGCCGGTCGAAAAAATTTCCTTTGTTTTTCAGGATGCGTCGCTTATCCCTTGGAAGACGGTCTGCGGAAATTTGCAACTGGTCAATGACCTGATGGGTTCTTCGCGCCTTGCAAAAGAACAGCTGTCGCAGAGAATCGTGAATCTGCTGGAACAGGTTGGACTATCCGAACACCTGAATTCATTTCCGGATCAGCTCTCCGGCGGAATGAAAATGCGGGTGGCTTTGGCACGTGCTCTGATGAATTCACCGGATTTGCTCTTACTTGACGAGCCGTTTTCTGCGCTCGACGACATGACCCGCGAACGGCTGCAGGACGATTTGTTGAAAATGAATGCCGCGAACGGCTCGGCCTTTGTGATGGTGACCCACAACATCGATGAGGCATTGCTGCTCTGCAGTCACATCTGTGTTTTTTCGCAGGACGGGAAGGTGATCAAAGAATTCTTATTTGACGACCGATCCGAGGCCATCGAAATGCGGCTGAGACGGGAGTCAAAAGAATTTGCATTATTCCGCAACGAAGTCAGGCAGCTTTGGAATTCACAATCCCGCGTCGGGGGAGTCAATGCGTAGTTTGGTCGTCATAATACTGCTGCTCGTGATTTGGGAATCAGCGTGTCGGATTTTTTCAATTCCGTCGTGGCTCCTGCCCAAGCCCTCCGCCGTTTTTGCAGCGCTGTCGAAGGATGTCACCTCTCTTGTCCGTTCGTTTTTTTTCACTGCCAAACTCACTGTTTGTGCTTTTATTCTCGCCGTTGTGACCGGATTTTTGGTCGGAGTACTTTCTCATATTTCAAAGGGATTTCGGGAAGGTATTTTTCCGTTTTCAATTCTGCTTCAAACCACACCGGTTGTTTCGGTGGCCCCGCTTCTGATTATCTGGTTCCGCAACAATGCCTTTCTTGCCCTGCTGGCCTGCTCATGGCTTGTCTGTGTGTATCCGATGATCTCTTCAACTTTTGCCGGACTCGGTCAGTCGGATGCCAATCTTCAAAGGCTGTTCCGGCTCTATAAATCGGGCGTTTGGCATCGCCTTTGGCATCTTGAGCTGCCCTCTGCACTTCCTCAGATTATGAACGGCGTGCGAATTACCGGCGGGCTGGCTCTGGTCGGTGCGGTGGGTGCCGAATTTGTCGCAGGCACCGGCGGGCAGGAACTCGGACTTGCCTATCGATTGCTGATGGCGGCTTACAATCAGGAAACGGCGAAGCTTTTTGCCGCTCTTGCGGTTGTCTCTGCATTTGGAATCGCAGTGCATTTTCTGCTGTCTTATCTGGAAACAGCGGTGCTCAGAAAGCTGCGCGTTATCAAAGGATCAGCAACCTGAATTGCCGGCAATCGGTGCCGTCACTTCAACTTCCTCCGAACCTACCGGCGGCAATGGAGTAAGAGTTGCACCGCCGGCTGTCTTTTGACCGTCGACGGTCGAAAGAAGTGCTGCAGGCACCACTCCAAAAATCGAAACCATAGAGCCGCTGTCGCCTTTGGTCAGATAAAGCGACTGAGCTGTTGTATCGATGTTTGTAAGGAGAGTGTTCAATTCGCTCTTTCCGCTCAGCCAGTGACCAAAATTCAGAACAGTTTTGGTGTTCAGAGGAATGAGTCGTGCTTTGCCGCGCACGCCTGAAGTCTTTTGTTGAATCGTTCGGGCTGCGTTGGTTGCCAGTGTGAGGTAGCTTTCCGGGTACAGCCCAAAAACTCCTGCGTTAAAATTCGGCCCCGTTTTAATGCTCTCAATGCCGCTGTCGAGCCATTTTCGCCAGAGTTCCCGACTGACATTTCCAAGATCACACGGAGTCATGGTCAGGCTGTCATAGGTGATATTCTCGGTGAGCGAGGAATAATTACATCCGAGGCTTTTGTTCCTCAAAGTCAGCAGCGGGGTGGTTGTGTCGTTGTAAATTTCCTGCATCATCTGGTTGTCCGCTGCCGGCAGAATGCTTGTATCGCTGAGTTTTTGAATCACAAGATCGCGGAGTGTCATTACTCCGCCAATCGAGCGGCACATTGCATCCGGATCTTTTTCCTTACGGACATTGTCGTAAAGGTCGGGAGAATTCGGATTTTGTTGGTAGGTGTCGCAAACCTTTTTGCTCAGCCAGTAAGCCAGTCCGCGCATATCTGCAACCCGCCGCAATTCAGCATGATGAGCGGCAAGATAAATCTCAATTTGATGTTTGGTATTTGCATCAAGCTTGTCCATGACTTTTTGCTCTCTTGATCGCAAAGCATTCAAAACGTCCTTGAGGTATCCGGTCTTTTGTTCGTCGAGTTTCAGTGTGGCGCGAAATCCGCGCATCTCTCCCCTTGCGAAACATGCGATGCTCTTTTGAGTTGTCAGCTTTGGAATAAATCTTTTCTCGTCTTCGAGACAATCCGTTCCGGTGGATGACGGTAGAGCATTAAAAACCTGTCCTTTGACCATCGAATAGACTTGCGAAAAGCCGGCCATGTTTATTGTGGCGAGCGCGTGTTTGGAAAATGCAGCCAGTTCGGCAATGCCTTCGAGCGTGGCCTCGGCAGAAAAATAGCCGCCGTTGAAATAAATTTGAACCGTATATTTTGAGTTTTGAAATTTGTCGGTCTGCGGATCGAAAAAGCAGTGACCTGCCGTCCAAATGCGCACCAAAGCATTTGATGTATCGACAGGCCGCACGTGCATCGTGCAGCGACGGCTTTCCGGAATCCCGCTGTTTGAGCGTGTGCTGATATCGATGAAACCCGTTCCGACGGCAGCATCTCCGTCCAGACCGTCGAGATTCAGAGCAGAGTCTTCGTATTCGCCGGATGTAAGTGAAGTGCCGGCGTTGGTTTTTCCTCCCGTCGAAACTGCGGGAGACTTCGGGCATGTGCGTGCGGATTGCGTGCCGGAACTCGCTGCACCGCAGGCTGTGAGCAGTGCACACCACCACACCTGTGCCGGCAAGGACAAAGTTCTGAGTCTTTTGATTTTGGCAGCACTTTCCGGCATCGCTCTCCTCCATGAGAGGTATCGGACAAATCCTGACTCAATTTTACGTATATCGTCGTTCGGTTTTTTATGGTTGCGATTTCAGTGAGTTGTGTTTGAGAAAATAACTTGGGTTTTTCGCAAAGTTCGCAGTAAAGTCGCTGAATGAAATCGGCTTTTCGGCTTTCTTTGTGCCTTGCAGCGCACCGGCATATCCAAGATACAGGTCATTGAGGTTGTCATCTTGTCCCGCTGGGTTGAATGGAAGCAGCGGCGCTGACAAATGGTCAATTAAGTCACTGTAAAGTTCATCGAACTTGTTCCACTTGGCAACAAATTCCCTGACAGCAGGACTGTCCGATTCGCCGGCAGCCACCGGTTTGTGGGCGCTGCCGATTTGAGGATTTTCAGCTTTCTGAATTTGACGCAGTTCGTAAAGGGCATTGAAAATCGACGGCAGACGCGCTGACATTGCCTCAGAATGTCGACCCGCCCTAAGCCGCGATGCCAAAAGTCTCGGAACATAATAATGGTAAAGTGCGGTGCGCGAAGAATTAACTGATTTCGGATAGGCCGCAATTTTTCCCTGCACCAAACCTTTTTCCAAGAGTTCAAGTGAATTTGCCAAGACAAAGGCCATCGGGTGTTGCGCGACCAGAAGATATTTCCGTTGTGCCGCGGTTTGTGCACCGTCCTGAAAAAGGACAGCCAGTCTTTCGGTTGCAAGATCCTCGCGTCCTGAACTTTGTTCAAGAGTGAAGTCCCAAAGATTCAGAGGCTTGTTTGCATAAATGGCATCAAGTGAAGCTTTCTGAAGTTCATTCAGATACTGCGAAGTTTCGGGCTGCGCCAAAAGTGATTTGAGGCGTTTGCTCAAAAATACAAATGCCGAGTTGCCGTCCTTCCGGCGAATATAATCAAAGTCGAGTTCGCGGGCGAGATCGTCGGATGCTCTTGAGCAGTTCGCTTGCTCTGTCGCAGAATCCGCAAACATTTCTTTGCACTTTTCTTTTAATTTTGAGGAAATTGTGGATGTAATTTCATCGTTGACGATTGGGGACGAAAGAACTTCATCCTGCTTCGGAACAGAAGAACCTGACTGAAGACTGTTTGAGTCATTTGACGGTTGTACTCCGCATGCACCTGTCAACCAGACGATACCGATCAAAGCCGTCAGACGTTTTGCAAAAGGTTTTGCGGTCTTCATGTCAGATTCTCCCATGCACGAAAAAGAATTTTTTCAGAGATTGCCGATAATCCGCTGATGTTCGTTGGCATTGAGTCCCAGTCCGCGGCTGTCACCGGGGGTGAGACGCATTTGCAGAGCGTTGACTCGGCGCGACGTGTCGGGATGGGTCGAGAGCCAGTCGTGTCTCTTGCCGTCGTTGGGGTCGCCCTTGCCGAGAACATTTGTAAAGAATTCGACCATCTGTTCGGCAGGATATCCGGCCCTTCGCATGGATTCGAATCCGCTTGAGTCTGCCTCAAATTCAAAAGCGCGGCTGCCGGGGAGTTGAAAGAGCACAGCTGTTCCGAGTCCGATGACCAAGCCTCCGAGGCCGCCCACTCCTTTCACCCATCCTCCGTAGACAGCCTGATTGGCCATCGACTGGAGTGCGTGTTTGTGGGTGATGTGTGAGATCTCGTGGGCCATGACACCTGCAACTTGTGCTTCATTTTCAGCAGATTTTAAAAGACCCGTGTGCATGTATACAAACCCGCCCATTGTCGCGAATGCGTTTATCGAATCGTCTTCGACAACCTGAAATTTGTAGGCGAGGTCCGGCCTGTCGGATGCAGCTGCAAGCCGTTGACCGATGCGGTTGACGTACTCATGTGCCGGATGGTTTTCGAGCGTTTTGATCGTAATTCCGGTTTCCTTGGCACGCGCGGGATCTTTGATCGCAGAGTCCAAGTCGGCACCGTATTTGTATTCTTCATCCAAGCTCAGATTTCTGAGTTTTTCCGCTTCGGCCTGACCTGCGCGGACAGACGTTCCCCATTCCTGCGGTGTTGCCTCCGGCGGCTTTGCCGTTTGAGTGCCGCAAGCAACTCCAAGTGCCGACATGGACGCAAAAAGAAGACCTTGTTTGAGCAGTTGCATTCCGAATTCTCCTTACGCTTGCACCCGAGGGCGCGTGTTGGCTTGGAGTAGCAAGCTTTGTGCCGCCGCATCAACCCGAAAAATCCGGCAAATGAACCGTAATCATTGCTGATTATTTTGATGGAAGTGTCCAGTGATTGGACAATGTCAGCAAACCGTATTGTTGATTGCCCTGAACCTTGCTAAGCCCCGCACTCTGTTGTGCGAACCAAATGAAGCGGAGTTCAGACCAATGAGTCAGTTATTCAGAATAGTTGCAGGCGCGAGCGGTGCTTTCCTGATTTTTTCATCAACACAGGCATCAGCCAACCCGTGGAAACCCGTGACCGAAGCGATTGTTGCCGGAATGGAAAAGCGTCTGAAAAGTTACAATGAAGTGCTGCAGGCGCTTGTCAACGGAAAATCGGTGCGCGGAGTCTTTGATTACAAGAAATGTGAATTTCTGTTTCTCAAAGAGTTCGTGGAAGGCAATGTGACAAATCCCGACGAGCAAACCGCTGATTCCGCCTGCAAGCTTGCGAGCACCGGAAAACCGATGAGCTGTTACGGAATTGCCAAAGACGGAATGGATGCCATTGGCGGAATGAAGCTTGAAACATGGGAACAGTTCGGAACAGGTATCACCGGAAAGCGTGCAGACAAGCGCACATACTTGGCCGCGTCCGAAACAAAACTCATCTCAATCCGCGGATTCGTGCTCAACTACGGCAGTGTGCGGGTTTATGATGACGGTGAAGTTCTGGTTAAGGTCAACTATCTTGATCCCAAAGATTACGGCATCAAAATGGATGAAATGTTTCGTTGCCGCATCAGTCAAAGTCGGGACGAACAGGGTGCTTCCTTTTTTGTCGGACGCTGATTCACCTGTTCGTCGAAAGTTTTGCTCCGGTGCGCGCGGAGTCGGACCTCACTTGAACTGCGCTGTGACCGGATCCTTAGCCAGCTCTTCCAAATCATTGCCCTTGCCGACCGGCAACAAGCCCCTCTTGATGAGCGAAATGCGAATCACATTTGGATAAAAGTCAGTTGTCTTGGCGGTAAACTTGCCGAACTTTTCGCGCAGGGTGTAGTCCATGCCGTCGTCAATGGCGGCCATAATCTCGTTGGTGCAGTTGAGTTTTATCGTGTGGTACATCGAATTCATTCCGCGCTCCTGACTCTTGGCGACGAATTTCACCAGCGCAGTCCTGATCTCTTCAGGCTTCATGTTCAGCTTCCACTGTTCGACCCGATGACTCTGCTTGCGGACCATGTGGTCATATTTTTCTTCAAGGCTCGTCAGGCGGTACACAGCTCCAAACTGATCATCCATGCCTTTGAAGATGTCGTATTGATAACCGGGTTGACCGAGTGCTTCGACACTCATCACCAAATCCGTAACCCGTTCAACAACAGTCGGTTCGGCCGTGGACTGCGAGATCAGCGTGACCGGCAGTTTTTCATCGAATTGAAGACGCAGTTGCGTATGGCCGGCAGGAACAACGGCTGGAAAATATTCGAGGTGAAAAATTGCGGTTTTCAAACTCGACAACGGAATATGGCCAACGAAGAATTTTCCTTTGTGGGAAATGTTTGCAACCGTCAGCACGTCCTTGGCGGAGCCGCCGTATTTTTTGGCTTGTTCATCGGTCAGCTTAACAAGCGAACGCGCTTTGCGTGTATCGTAGCATTGGCCGGCGTTGTCGCCTTTGGGAAGACGCGAGTGGGGTTCGAACGGATCTTTCTCATCAAAGACGCAGTTGGTACCGCCCAGCGATGAAATTTCGGACGCATTCTTGCTGATTGGCATTTTGCAACCGACGGTCAGGGCAAGTGCAGCGGCAGTTAATACAAATTTCATGGCGAACCCCCCATTTATTGAAGAACGACTCAAGAGGCCAAAGTGGCGCATCGCGACTCGTTCCGCAAACGGCATGCCAAAATCTCAACTTCTGAAAGGCCATGAGTTCCGGTTGTTTAGAAAATTCGGTGGCGAAGTCGGGGTGTTCAGACTTTAGACAATCGGATAGTTTAATTGCGGAGGATCGTCATGACCAGCCGCAATTCAAAAATCATCTCTCTGTTTTTAGTGTGCACCGCAGCCTCTGGTTGCAAGCCGAAATCGATTAACTCGGACACACTGGCATCTCCTGCGTCCTCCGGAAAACCCGTGGTGATTGCGCAGTGCTCAATCCCGCAGGGTAATGGCGGTAATTGGGCAGCAACGCTGGGGTGGGTCTCGGAACAGATGATGGTCCGCGCCGAACAGGCCGAACGTTTGGCCAAAGACGGCAGAGCGGTCGGAATTTATTTGGGTTGCATGGCGGGAGGAAGTTCAGGTTCTGTCGTGACCAACGTTGTAATGCGCATTTTGAACAACAAAAGTCTCGTGACAGATGCCAATTCCGAAAAATTATATGCGGCATCCGAAACACGCACACTCGCAAGAGCCGTGCGCTACGTCGCCTTGGCCGCGGATTTGAATTTGCGCGAACTGGCGGTGTTCTTTGCGCAGGTCGCCGGCAACAACGCGGCTTCGTTTTTAAATAAATCGAAAATAGTCGGCCAGATTCGCTCTCTGTTTGGTCAACAGGAGCCCAAATGGTGGAACGGGCAGCAGGTCGACGGAAACATGATGCTCGTTGACTTTGCGACTCTGCTTCATCTCTCCGAAAATCTCACAGCTCAGATGCTCAATGAACCTGCCGAACGCTTTCTGAACGGCGATCTTCTGAAAATCGCTGCTGCGCACAAAATTTCGAGGGCAACCGACTTCGCAATCTTTGATAATCTTCAAAAGATGCAGTCTTCAAGCGGTCCTTCGGAATCACTTGAGAAAATACTCGACAAGCAGTCAGAGCACATCGGCGAAGCGGCCGATGAATTCACAGCCAAGCATTTCTCGTTGGGTCAATACAAAGCGCGTTATTTGACCAATATTTTTCAGGACGGCAAAAAAGATTATCCGTTGAAAGTCACACTTGATCGTCCTTTGTCGCGCGGCTTTTGTACCGTGACGATGGCAGCATTCGCATACACTTCATCTTCATTGTCTGCCGAGCGGGCACCCGACTACAAGAATCTCCGACCCGTATTGTTCTGCTCCGCAGATATGATTCGCATGCTTTTGAAATCGGAACTCTACCGCCGGCATCTCAAAGAAGGACATCCGTTTGCAAGCCGTTTTGTACTTGCATCGGTCAAAACATCCCGCGGTTCAATGAGTCCGAGTATCCGCGAACCGGCAATGATGAGCGAGTTGATCGGCGAGGCCGACAAAGGAGTTCTTGAGGTTGAGGAATTCTATGCGCCGGACATCGACAGGAAAGTAAGCGGTGATCTCAGCTTTCAGCCCGTCCCGATAGCTGCACTTGCAAAGGCGAACGGCGGTGCAAAGCCGCTTCTGGGTGTTGCCGGCGGATTTCCTGATCGGAGAATTACGGCGTGGATGATGTCCTACTTCTTCATGGACAAAATCGAAGAATTTAAACGCAGAGGGTTTGAAGTCACCGGCAGAATCGGCATGTTCGGCAAACCCGATAATCGTGCCGTCGACAAGTTTGATACCTCCTCCATCAGAACTGTTTTTTCTGCCAATCCACAGGCTGCACAGGCCAATGTTCAGGATTGGTTTTCGTTTCAGGATTCCTACTGTGACACGTTCGAACCACTACTCGCTGCCTCTGCCGGAAAAATCACAACTGTGGCGTTTAATTGGGACCTGACCAAAATCCCCGCCGCCCAATCGGGCGCAAGCCGGCTGGTGCTTGTGAAGGGGGCCAATGCGGCTCGCAGTCAGCTCGGACTTTATGAATCGGAGGGATTTGCGGGGTTTGTCTTTGACCCCAACAGCGGCAGCGACCATGTTCCCCAGCTGACACGCGGGTACCCCTGCAAACCGTAAGCAAGTTCTCTTTATAAATAAATATTTTCGTGAACCAAGCTAAAGTCTACAGGGCAATTGTTCGACTCCTCTTATGCCGGAGGTTGTCGCCATGAAATATTCAAATCAATTGCATCTTTCCTTGGTGTTCATGGTTGTTGCCTGCGGTCAGCAGGAAAATCCTGTGATTTCGGCCGTTGACACGTCTCCGAAAGGAGAGCCTGCGGCAGATCAGAGCCTTGGACTTGGTAATTCGGGCAGCATGAACATGGGAAGCCTTTATTACGCGTCGGGACCGAACATCGCGCGGCAGGGTGAAGATCAGGCGCTGACCTCGTATGTGCGGTACAAAAGGGGCAACGGCGTTGAGTGTTCGGGTGTGCTGGCGTATGAGCCGAGTTCATCGGCCGAACCGACCGGTATGGTCGACGTGTACCTGTACACCGCCTTGCATTGCTTCGAAGAGAGCGACCCCTTCGGAAGGCCGAAAAACGTCGATAAAACGATATCCGCCGCATACCGATACAAACGAGCCGTAGCCGAAGTTTCCGGTTCTGCTTTTCCTGCAATCGCAGCCGTCACTGCTTCCGGTTCAGGGTTAATTGCCATTGGTACGGGCGCAGCAGCGACAGCGACGTTTGCTACGGGCGGACTTCAGACTATTTCAACCTCAGAAAACACCTCTTTGTTATCTTCAGGTGTCAGCGTCATGAACAATAACGGCAATCGGTCCGACGTTGCACGATTGTGGCAGATGCGTGCGCCGATTGCGGAAGTCAAGAACAAAGTCTTGCCGATTTGTCACTCAAAGCCTGCCGAAGGTTCGCGTGTGCAAACCTTCGGCTTCGGTTCCGATGTTGATTATAAAAACTTGGCTTTTAAAACTACGACCACAACTTCACTCGGCTCATCGACGAGTTTTGGTGTTACAGCTCAGGCAGGGGTCGCTGCATTTGCCGCTAAACAAGTCGGCATGGCTGTGAGTGAGTTTTTGAACGAGCCCAGCCGTGCGCTTGCCGAGCGGCTTGGAATACTTTTCGCGAATCCAAGCCAGCTGGGAGTATCGCCCTACATTATGCGCATGGGGGGAACCTCGTCGCAGCCGGGTGAGTCGGGATCGCCGGTGTTGTCTGTTGAAGTTTCCCCCGACAAAACTTCGGGAGAATTCAGATGTCCGATTGAAGGTACTATGTGCCGTCCTGATCAAATGGTATTGAAGACGTTTTCCGAGCAACAACTCAAGGATAAACTCAACGATCCGAAGAACATTGCGAGTTGGAATTGTGTCGCCGGCTTGCTTTCGCGTGAGGTCGCGCAGCGACCTGCGGGATCAAACACTTTGGAATGGGACACGTACTACAGCCCCTTTTTGAATGTGTCCGAACGCAGCTGGAGTGATGCAAACGTTGCACCAACTGTGCTTTCATCGCGAAGCTATTCGACCCTTGCAGGCCAAACCGTGACGACAAACCCACTCGGAGATTCCGTGACGACGAACGGTGGAAATCCGAACGGCGCGCAAACACTCACGTCGTGCTTCGGAACTCTATGCCCGAACAGCGGCGCAAGTTCCGGCGCAGGCGCATCCGTCACTGCTGCGCCCGCGTCTTCCACAACACCGGTCGTCAAAACAATCAGCTCGCGACAGTCGAATATCAATGCGGAAACGTTGTTCGGGTCTGCGGTTTATAAATCTGCAACACCGAAAGAAATTGTGATTGCGGCGAACGGTAGCGTCGTTTCAACTTCAACGGCAACTCCCGCTTTGCTTATTCCGGCGGGCGTGGTTGGAACACTGAAGATTACAAACAGCGGAAAAATTATCGGCAAAGGCGGAGCTGCCGGCACCAAGGGCGGTGATGCGCTCGTTGTGCAGAGTCCTGTGACACTTGTGAACTCGGGAATGATCGCCGGAGGTGGCGGTGGCGGTGGTCAAGGCGGGGCCGGTGGAGTCGGAGGACAAGGCGGTTCGGGCAAGAGGGGCACGTCGACATACTCTGGCGGTGCCGGCGGTTCCGGCGGCGCAGGCGGCAGTGGCGGCAAAGGTGGGGATGAATCTGCTGCCGCTGCGGGAGTGAGTGGTAAGGCCGGTACTTCGGGGCGAACGGTGTCCAATGCCGGAACCGGTGGCACCGGTGGAACAGGCGGGGCAGGCGGCGCGGGTGGTGCGCT